>CAMVGM010000108.1 GCA_947167015.1 uncultured Bacteroidales bacterium | reverse complement strand
TCTCTTTTCTGTTCACTTTCCTTCTGTTTGTGTCCAACTTTTGGGGCGCAGATCACCAAACCACCCTTTGTCCCGAAAATCACCCCAAATCCGGGACAACCCCCGGCAACAAGCGGCCGGGGAGGAGGGCCTTGCCCGGAGCCCCCCGCACACGGCCGCTTTGTAGCCGCCGCGTTTGGTTATGCGCGGCGGCGGTGCCCCAGGCCTGCCCTCAAAAAAAACATTTCAATAAAAATCTTCAATTTGTGACGAAAGGCCGGATTCAGGGACGAAAAACAGGAGCAATTTGCTATCTTTCCTATCATCTTAAACCGAAGCACTATGAAAGACAAGGCTCATTATTACCACTGTGCCACCAAAGGATTCGAGCACAGCATACTCTTCTCGGACCCCCGGGAATTCATCGCCGCGATGAACCGCATCGCCATCTGCGTTGCCCGGGCTGGGCAGGAATTCCCGGTCGTGGTCATTGCTTTCTGCCTGATGGACAATCACGTACACTTCATCCTCCACGGCACGCGCGAGAACTGCCTGAAGTGGATGGCTCTCTTCCACCGGCTGACCATGGTCTGGCAGACGAAGCACCGAACCGGCAGTCCGGTGCAGGAAACCTGGAAATACGACGCGTGGCTCCTCTCCGACAAGGAGGATGTGAAAGAAAAGATTGCCTACGTGCTCCGGAATCCGATGGCGGCCGGCCAGGCCTTTCTGCCGACGAGTTATCGTTGGAGCTCCGCCGGACTGGTATTCTCCGATGACTCGACGGTAAGCGGCAAGCCCCTCGGGGAACTCTCGATCTATGAGCGCCGGAAACTCTTCGAGACGCGGGTCGAACTCCCCGACGACTGGATCCTTATGCCGGACGGAATGATCTGGCCGGGGTCGTATACGAATTACCGTCAGGTGGAGCGTCTGTTCGGGCAGCCGGCGAGTTTCCTGTTCGCCTTGAATCAGAAAGTCGAGCCGAAAGTCAACGAAGAGATGCAGCGGAGTTCGCTCTCGCTGCCGGACCAGGATGTCCTCCGGATGGCGCTGGAAGAAGCGAACCAGCGCTTCGGTGCTACAGAAATCGAGGCGCTCGACCTCAGTCAGCGCGTGGTGCTCTGCAGCACGCTCGTCAAGCGTCCCGGAATCACTATCAAGCAGTTAGGCCGGGTCTTCCACATCCCCTCAAATGATATGAAGAAGTTGTTCGGCAAAGGGTGAGCCCTATGCCTGCAGGGCTTTCCAGAGGGCGTCCTTGAGTTGCTGGAGACCTTCGCCGGTGCTGGAGGAAATGAACACACAAGGAATCTTGCGCGGCAGGTGCGGCTTGATCAGTTTCTCGAGTTCCGCATCGATCAGGTCGCACTTGGTGATGGCCAGCACGCGCTGCTTGGTCAGCAGCTCGGGATTGTAGAGCTTGAGTTCCTGCAGCAGGGTCTTGTACGCGCCGGCGATGTCTTCCTCCTCGCAGCTTACCATAAAGAGCAGCACGGAGTTACGTTCGATGTGGCGCAGGAAGCGCGTGCCGATGCCGCGGCCCTCGTGGGCGCCTTCGATGATGCCCGGGATGTCCGCCATCACGAAGGAACGGTCGTCGTAGTAGCGCACGATGCCGAGGTTCGGTTCCAGCGTGGTGAAGGCGTAGGAGGCGATCTTCGGCTTGGCCGCGGTGATGGTCGCGAGGAGCGTGGACTTGCCCGCGTTGGGGAATCCGACCAGGCCGACATCCGCCAAGAGCTTGAGTTCCAGCACAAAAGCACCTTCCTCTCCCTCTTCGCCCGGCTGGGCGAAACGGGGCGTCTGCAAGGTGGCGGACTTGAAGTTGTTGTTGCCCAGGCCTCCCTTGCCGCCGCGGCAGAGGATGCGCTCCTCGCCGGCTTCCATCATCTCAAAGAGCACTTCGTCGGTGTCGGCGTTCTTGGCCACCGTGCCGATGGGAACGTCCAGGATGATGTCGGCGCCGTTCTTGCCGGTGCGGAGGTCGGAGCCGCCCTTCTCGCCGTCTTCGGCGTGGATGTTCTTGCGGTATTTGAGGTGGATGAGCGTCCAGAACTGGGGGTTCGCCCGCAGGATGATGTGACCGCCGCGGCCGCCGTCGCCGCCGTCGGGTCCGCCCTTCGGGACGTACTTGGCGCGGTGCAGGTGGGCCGAGCCCGCGCCGCCGTGCCCGGAGGCGCAGTAGATCTTGACGTAGTCGATGAAGTTGCTTTCTGCCATGGTGTTGTGAGCGGTTGTCTGAACGCTTGCTGCAAAGATAAGGATTATTGTTCAATTTCGGGCCCCGGGCCGCAGCCGGCCGTTGAAGTTGCCCGGGGTTGTCCCGGAAATGGCATGTATTTCGGGACGAAGGTCCGCGGTAAGGGCGGGGCTAGCCGCCTGCGAACGGCGCCGGACTGGGAAAAGCTACCTGGAGCCTTTGAGGACGTTGATGGTGTGGCCGGTGAAGGAGATTTCGAGGGGGAGGCGGCCTTCGACTTCGCCGTCGAATTCGATGATGTCGGCGGAGGTTTCGTCCAGCGGGGCGATCTGCAGGGTGGCGCAGCGGCCGCTCCGGATGAGCTCCGATTCGTGGGCCGTGCCGGAGAAGAGCCGGGGCACTTCCCGGACCAGTTTCCGCAGAGGGGCCTTCGGCACGATCATGTAGTCCAGCTGCCCGTCGTCATTGCGCGCCAGGGGGACCTGGCGCATGCCGCCGCCGGACCAGGGGCCGTTGCCCGTGGCGAGGGAAAAGGCCTCGCCGGAGAAGACTTCCTGCCCGTCCGCCCGGACCACAACCGAGATGGGCTTCAAATGGAAAATGGTGTATCTCAAGGCATTAAGATAGATCATCGCGCCGCGCATACCGCGCTCTTTCTGCCGGTTCACCCGCTCGCAGACGTGCGAGTCAAAACCCGTCCCCGCGCAGTTGGCCATATAGGAGACAACGCCGTCCTGGCACACGCCGCGGATGATGTCCATCCGGCCGAAGGACTCCCGTTCGATGAGCCGGATCACGTCCCCGACATCGGCGGGCACGCCGCAGGACTTGATCCAGTCGTTGCCGGAACCGATGGGTACGACCGCCAGGCGGAACTCCTCGGGCGCGACGCCGTTCTCGAAACACCAGGAGCAGATGCCGCCGAAGACCTCGTGCAGGGAGCCGTCGCCGCCCACGGCAGCAATGCGGCGGTAGC
>CAMVGM010000107.1 GCA_947167015.1 uncultured Bacteroidales bacterium | reverse complement strand
GCGATGCCGCAGCGGAAATACTGCGGATAGCGCAGCACCAGCATCGCGGTGGTGGTGCCGCCGAAGGAGAATCCCTTCACCCCGATGCGCGAGCCGTCCACGTAAGGCAGGGCCTGCAGCCACTTCGCCCAGGCGATGTAGTCCTGCAATTCGATCACCGTCATCCGGCGGAAGGCCTGGTCCATGCCCCGGCGGCCGTTCTCCCCGGATGAGCGGGGATCCACGACAATGTAGATGACGCCGTTCTCGAAACACCAGGCGTCGGAGGCGTCGCGGTCCTGCCAGCTGTCGCGCACGTAGGGCGTGCCCGGTCCGCCGTAGAGCTGCATCTGCACGGGATATTTCTTCGACGGGTCGAAACCTTCGGGCAGCGACATCAGCCCGTACAGGTCGAAGCCGTCGTTCCCGATCTTCACCAGCTGCGGATCCGGATGCGCCCCGGAGGCTTCCACCAGGGTCGAATCTATCTTCATCGAGTACTTGTCCGTCCGGCCGGAGACCGATACCCAGGGCGTGCGGGCCGTGGACGCCGCGGCCTCGAAGGTCTTGCCGTCTTCGGAGATCCGGGCGCCCTGCACGTTCAGTTCCGGATCCGTCAGCGCCGTGATCCGTCCCTTGCGGTCCAGCCGGTAGAACGTGGTATGCAGACGGGAATCCCGCTTCGCGGTGAACCACACGTCCCCTTTCTTCTCATCCACCTTGATCAGCCGGATGCCCCAGTTCTCCCCGTCCGTCAGGCGCCGGAGCGTGCCGTCATAGCCCAGGAAATAGATCTGCTCCCAGCCGGACTCGAAGTTGCGCGCCATATATAAACCCTTGTCGGTGAAGATCATCCCTTCGATCCACTCCACCCAGGCGTCCGGGTACTCCTCGTGGTACACCTGCCGCTTGGAGCCGTCTTTTACGCTCACGGCGTACAGGTCCAGCACGCTCTGCCGGCGCGGCTCGCGCGAGACGTACAGTTCCTGCGAATCCTTCCCCCAGAAGGGCGTGCCGAAATACTGCTCCGGCGAGTCGTCGAAATCGGCCCACACGGGCTGCGCCCCCGCCTTCGCCTCGATAATTCCGATGCGCACGGAGGGGTTGGCCTCCCCCGCCTTGGGATAGCGCGTCTGCAGCAGCTTCCCGTCCTGCCCGAAGGGCGAGTAGATGGGGAACATCGGCACGGAGGAATTGTCGAAGCGATAGAAACCGAGCCGCTTTGAGTCCGGGCTCCACCAGAAGGCACAGTAGCGCGAGGCCCGGCCGAAAATCTCCTCATAATAGACCCAGGACGCATACCCGTTCAGGATCAGCTCCGACCCGTCGAAGGTCAGGCGCGTCTCGGTGGAATCGGACACGGAGCGCACCCAGAGGTCATTGTCGCGGGTAAAAGCCACCATCGTCCCGTCCGGCGACGGGGTCGGGTTGCGGTCTTCTGCACGGGCGGAGAAGAATGCCGCACAGAGGACGGAAAGCACGAGCAGGAGCTGTTTCATAGGAAGAAACGGTCTTTGAAATTCACGAGATATACTTTGCTGACGGCGCGCGTGAGCGCCGTGTAGAGCCATTTGAGGTCGTCCAATGTCTGTTCATCCTGCCAGAAGGGGCAGTCGATGAACACGCAGTCCCACTGGCCGCCCTGCGACTTGTGGCAGGTGATGGCCTCGGCGTATTTCAGCTGGAGGGCGTTGAAATAGGGATCCTCGCGCACCGCCTCCCAGACTTTCTTCTTGGTGCCGCGGTCGGCATAGTCGGCCGAAACCCCCTGATACAGCGCGTTCTGCTGCTCATAGGTGAGCGAAGCCGCCTCGGATTCCAGGGTGTCCAGGCACACCTTCGCCTTCACTTCCACGTCGTCGTAATCCGGGAAAGAGAGCGTCGCGTCCGCGAAATGCAGACCATAGCGGTCCTCATAGTTCCCGATGCGCACCAGCTTGGCGATGTCGCCGTTGGCGATGTAATCCATCCCGGGCACGTCCTCGACGAACTGGTAGCAGTTCCGCACGATCATCAGCTTGTCGTCCCGCACCAGGCGTTCTTCCTTGAACTGCACCGTGCCGCGGATGCCCAGGTTGTAGCGGATCGCCCGCTTGTTGGAGCGGCAGAGGACCACGGCGCCGTCTTCCCCGAAACGCCCGTAGGCGTCGGAAAGCGCCTCGATGAGTTCGCCCCCGCCGATGCGCACGATGTCGTCGACGCCTTCCAGGTCCAGTTTCCAGTCCGTGAAGAGTTCGTCGCCGGCGCTCCCCGCGATCATCTCCCGCAGGCGGGTGGCGTTGCGCAGGATACCCGATTCGGCGGCCTGGCGGACCACGGAAGTCAGCTCGCTGTAGCGCACGCCGCCGAAACCGTCCATGAAGGATTTCGACAGGGCCGGCGAGGCGTCCAGGCCCACCGGGGGCAGCTGGGCGGCGTCCCCGACCAGGATGAGGCGGCAGTCCACCCCATTGCGGACGAAGTTCACCAGGTCCTCCAGCAGGTTGCCTGAGCCGAAGGCCGTGGTGCCCTGCGGCGTGGCGGCGTCGATGCCGATGAGCGACACCTCGTCCACGACGAAGAGCGTCCCTTTCGCCTTGTTAGGTGCGAGCGAGAACTGCCCGAAACCGTCGCTGCCCACCGATTTCTGCCGGTAGATGTGCTTGTGGATGGTATAGGCGGGACGGCGGGAGATGCCCGAGAACACCTTGGCGGCGCGGCCGGTCGGCGCGAGCAGCACCGACGGGGTCCCGACGTCCTTCAGGGCGGCGATCACCGCGGAGACGGCCGTCGTCTTGCCCGTTCCGGCATAGCCGTTCACCACGAGGATGTCGGCGTCGTCGCAGGTCACGAAATCCGCCACCTCCCGGAACAGGCGGGCCTGGCACGGGGTCGGATCCGCCTTGAAACGTTTGAGGAACTGGGCCTCCAGGAATCCCGCGCGGTCCATCATCCGCGGGTGCGTTTGTCGAAGATCATCGCCACCAGGGCGAGCGCCGGATAGATTTCGATGCGGCCGAGGAACATGTCCACCGTGAAGACGATCTTGCCGAGCTTCGGCACGCTGTTGAAGGATCCCATCGTGCCGAGGGCGCCGTAAGCCGGCCCCACGTTGCCCAGACTGGTCACCGAGGCGATGAAACTGTTCTGGTGGTCCACCCCGATGAAGAGGCTCAGGGCCACCGACACGGCCAGCACCAGGCCGTACATCGCCAGGAAGAGCACCTGCGGATAGACCTCTTCCTCACGCAGGAAACGCTTTCCCATCCGCACCTCGTGGATGGCGGAAGGATGCAGGATGGCGTGGACCCGGCGGCCGATGGCCTTGAAGAAAAGCATGACGCGGTCCACCTTCACGCCGCCGGAGGTCGATCCGGCGCTGCCGCACATCACGGCCGAGAACATCAGCACCAT
>CAMVGM010000106.1 GCA_947167015.1 uncultured Bacteroidales bacterium | reverse complement strand
GTCAAGCCCGCCGCCCTCGGGACGCGCAGCGGCGTGATCGGCGTGCTCGCGACGGCCGGCACCCTAAAAGCATCCAAATACCTCAAAACCAAGGGCTTGTACCAGGATAACGTACGCATAGAAGAGCACGTCGGCGAGGGCTTCGTCCAACTGGTCGAGCGCTGCGAACTGGACGGTCCCGAGACGGAACGCGTCGTCCGGGCGAGCCTGCAGCCCCTGCTGGACGCCGGCGCCGACACCATCGTGCTCGGCTGCACGCACTATCCCTTCCTGCGCCCCGTGATCGAACGCATCGCCGGACCGGACGTCCGCATCATCGATCCCGCCCCCGCCGTGGCGCGCCAGGTGGTCAAAGTGCTTGGCACCCTCGAAGCCCCTGCGTCCTCCGGTCCGGCCGCGGCGGACGGCGGCCCCGGCAGCCTGGAACTGCTGTCTTCCGGAGACCCCGCCACGCTGTATGCCCTCGCCGCAACCATCTGACAGAAAACCAATGAAATAGCCGTATGAAACAAAGATTTCTCACCCTGCTGGCGATGCTCCTGCTGGCGCTGACGCTGAACGCGCAGGACAAAGTCACCCGCAAGGTCCTCGAACTGGGCCGCACGGACAACCGGACCATGGAACACGCCGACTACATCGCCCGCAACATCGGCGGACGCCTCGTCGGGACGCATATGCTGAACCATGCCGAAGACTGGGTCGCGGAGCAGTTCCGCTCCTGGGGACTCGAGGTGACGGTGCAGGAAGCCGTGGAAATCGGCGTCGGCTTCGACCGCGGCCCCTGGTCCGGCCGCATGCTCTCCGAGGACGGGATGACGCTGCATTTCGGCACCCCCGCCTACACGGCCGGTACGCGCGGACCGCAGAAGGGACGCGTCTTCCTGGAGCCCAAGACGCAGCGGGACTTCGACCGGATGAAAGGGGCCCTGAAAGGCGCCTGGGTCCTGCTGGAGACGGGCCCCACGAGCGGCCTCGCGCTGGACGCCAGTCCCCAGGCCGACTCCACCCGCGCCGCCCTGCTTGCCGAGGGCAAGGAAGGCTCCGTGCTCTTCTACCGCCAGATGGTGGACGCCGGCGTGCTCGGCTTCATCCGTCCGGCCAAGCTCCCGATGCAGGTGCTCTACAACCGCGCGATGTGCTTCAAGCTGACGATGGACACCCTGCCGAAGGCTTGCGATATCCTGCTCGACGAGCACCAGTTCGAGATCATCCGCCGCAAGGCCGCCGACCGGGAGGACTTCCAGCTGGAGTTCGACATCCGCAACCACTTCTTCCCCGGCCCGATGAAATACCACAACATCCTCGCCGTCATCAAGGGCACCCAGCGTCCCGACGAATACGTGCTGATGGGCGGCCACCTGGACGCCTATGACATCGCAACCGGCTCGACCGACGACGGACAGGGCGTCTGCGTGGCGATGGAAGCCGCCCGGCTGCTCGCCGCCGCCGGCGCCAAGCCCAGGCGCTCCATCATGTTCTGCATCTGGACCGCCGAGGAATACGGCCTGCTCGGATCGAAGTATTTCGTGGAGAACAAGACGATTCCCTGGAACAAGATCTCCAACTATTTCAACCGGGACGGAGGGCCCCTCGCGGCCACTTCCATCACCGTGCCGCCCGCGATGTACGACGATTTCGTGAAAGTCTGCGAGCCCCTCAAGGACTACAATCCCGACATCCCCTTCACCGTGAACAGGCGCGAAGGCGAACCGCAGGCCCGCCCGACCAGCGCCGGCGGCTCGGACCACGCCTATTTCGCGATGAACGGCATCCCCGCCATCTCGTTCCGTGAGAGCGACGTTTTCGGCTACGACTTCAATTACCGCGACATCTGGCATACCGAGGACGACCTCTACGACAAGCTCATCCCCGCCTATCTGGAACACTCCGCGGTCGTCCAGGCGGTCACCGCCTACGGCCTCGCCAACCTGGACCACCTCCTCTCCCGCGAAGGACTTTACAAAGACTGATCGCATCTTGCCAAAGAAAGCAAGATTGATTATCTTTGTAAACTATGATAAGTCAGGAGCAGATTAAAGATTTACAGGAGCGCATCGGGACGCTCCGCAGCTGCCTCAAGATCGAGGAAAAGCGGGCGGACGTCAAGGAAAAGGAGCTCCGGAGCCAGGCCCCGGACTTCTGGGACGACCCCAAGCAGGCGGAGACCTTCCTCAAGGGCCTGAGCAGCGTGAAGGCCTGGGTCACCGCCTTCGACGGCGCGAACACCGCCGTCGAGGACCTGGAAGTCCTGCAGGAACTGGACCCCGAAGGCAGCGAGATCGACGCCGCCTACGCACAGGCCTGCAGCCAGGTGGAAGACCTCGAACTCAAGAACATGCTGGGCGCGGAGGGCGACAACCTCGGCGCCGTCCTCACCATCAATTCCGGCGCCGGCGGCACCGAAGCCAACGACTGGAGCGCAATGCTGATGCGCATGTACATGCGCTGGGGTGAGCGCAACGGCTACAAGATGACCGTCACCGAAGAGATCGAAGGCGACGAGACCGGCATCAAGTCCTGCACCATCCAATACGAGGGAGACTACGCCTACGGCTACCTCAAGGCCGAGTCGGGCGTGCACCGGCTCGTGCGCATCTCTCCCTTCAACGCCCAGGGCAAGCGCCAGACCACCTTCAGCTCCGTGTTCGTCTATCCCCTCGTGGACGACAGCATCAACATCGAGATCAACCCTTCGGACATCGAATGGGACACTTTCCGTTCCGGCGGCCACGGCGGCCAGAACGTGAACAAGGTGGAGACGGGCGTGCGCGTGCGGCACCTCCCGACCGGCATCACGGTGGAGAACACCGAGACCCGCAGCCAGCAGGACAACCGCCAGCGGGCCCTGCTCATCCTCAAGTCCCGCCTGTACGACATTGAACTCAAGAAGCGCCAGGAGAAACAGGCCGAACTCGAAGGCCAGAAGAAGAAGATCGAATGGGGCTCCCAGATCCGCTCCTACGTCCTGCACCCCTACAAGATGGTGAAGGACCTGCGCACCGGCCTGGAGACCGCTGACACGCAGGGCGTGCTGGACGGCGACCTGAACGCTTTCATGAAAGAATTCCTAATGCATAACTAATAACGATATGACCGAGTTCAAATACGCCCCGATGTTCCAGCTGGGCGAAGACAAGACCGAATACTACAGGATCCCCGGCTCCGAGCAGTATGTTTCCACCGCCTCGTTCGAAGGGCACAAAATCCTGAAAATCAAGAAGGAAGGACTGACCGTCATGGCAAATACCGCCTTCCGCGACGTAAGTTTCCTGCTCCGCCGCTCGCACAACGAGCAGGTGGCGAAGATCCTCCGCGACCCCGAGGCTTCCGAGAATGACAAGTACGTGGCGCTGACCTTCCTGCGCAATGCGGAGGTGGCCGCCAAGGGCAAGCTCCCGCTCTGCCAGGACACCGGCACCGCCATCATCCACGGCGA
>CAMVGM010000105.1 GCA_947167015.1 uncultured Bacteroidales bacterium | reverse complement strand
AGCCGTTGTATTCCTTGGGGTTGTGGGAGGCGGTGATCATCACGCCGGCCACGGCACCCTTCTGGCGCACCGCATAGCTCATCTCGGGCGTCGGACGGATGTTGTCGAAGACATAGACGTGGATGCCGTTGGCGGAGAGGACGTCGGCCGTGATGCGGGCGAATTCCTTGCTGTTGTTCCGGGAGTCGTAGGAGATCACGACCTTGGGGTCGTCGCTTTCGCAGTGCGACAGGATATAGTTCGCAAGGCCCTGGGTGGCCATTCCGACCGTGTACCGGTTCATCCGGTTGGTGCCCACGCCCATGATGCCGCGCAGGCCGCCGGTGCCGAATTCGAGGTTCTTGTAGAAGGCGTCCTCATAAGCGGCGGGGTCGCTGTTGCGGAGCTGGATGATCTTGAGTTTGGTCTCCTGGTCGAAGTCGCCTTCCAGCCAGGCCTGGGCTCTCTGTTCAAATTCTTTCATATTCGGTTACCGTTTTGTGCTCATTCCTCCAAATATAAGAAAAAAACGGAGAAAGTGTTACTTTTGCAGGGATGAAACGGAGTTTTGCCGACATTTTGCAGGATCTGGACGGAGAGCGGGCGCGGAAACTGGCGCGCAAGCTGCCCGAGTGGGCGGCCGCCGGCGCTGAAATCCCCTCCGCCCTCTCCCTCGAGCAGTGCTCCTCCTCCGCCACCGCCCGCTATAAATCCGCCCTGATAAGCAGCCCCGAACCGGCGGCAACTGCCTCCGAAAACCGTAGCCACCCTCGGCTCCGTAAGAGGGAGGGGCCCGCTGACGGAGTCAGTGGGAGGGGTCCGAAGGACGTTTTCGGAGGCAGTTCGCCGCCGGGCGGGGCGAGGATCCTGGACCTGACGGGCGGGCTGGGGGTGGACAGCTGGGCATTCTCGCAGGTGGCGGGACAGGTCGTTTATTTCGAGCGTGACGCGGCCCTGTGCGCGGCCGCGGAGCGGAATTTCGCGCGGCTGGGCGCCGGGAACATCACGGTCCGCAACGAGACCGTGACCCCGGAAACGAAACTGCCCGAAGCGGACCTGATCTACGCCGACCCGGCGCGCCGCTCCGCCACCGGCCGCAAGGTCTTCCTGCTGGAAGACTGCACCCCTGACATCCTCACGCTCCTGCCGATGTTGCTGGAAAAGGCCCCGGCGGTGCTGCTCAAGCTCTCGCCGATGGCCGACCTGAGCATGCTCCGCGAGCGGCTCGGACCCGCCCTGCGGGAGATCCACGTCGTCGAACTGGACGGCGAGGTGAAGGAACTGCTCTGCCTGCTGGGCCGGACCCCCTCTCCCGTAGAACCGGAAATCGCCGTCACCCGCCTGCCCGAAGCCACATTCCGCTTCCGGATGACGGAGGAACGTGAGGCGGAGGCCGTTTTCGCCGCGGGCGTACAGCCGGGCGAACTGCTCCTCGAGCCCTGCCCCGCCCTGCTGAAAGCCGGCGCCTTCAACCTCCCCTGCAAGCGTTGGGGTCTCCGGAAACTCGCCCCTTCCACCCACCTGTACCTCGCACCCGACTCCGGCGGCCTCTTCTTCAAGACCTGGCGCGTGCTGGAGGTGCTGCCTTTCGGCGCGGCGGCCTTCAGGCAGGTAAAACAGCGCTGGCCCCGGGCGGAAGTCACCGCCCGCAACCTCCCGCTGGGCAGCGCCGAACTGCAAAAGAAAATGGGCGTCACCCCGGGGGGAGACACCCATATCTTCGCCTGCCGCCTCGCGGACGGCAGCGCCGTGCTGCTCGTTACGGAATGATAGCCGGTCCGGGATAGAATCGTAAAACCTTTTGACGGAATCCTGACATCCGGAAGACGCATTTATTGCTAACTTGGACCCGTTGAAAGACACTTTAACCCAACAACTGTTCCAAGTATGAAAAGAATCCTTGTTTCCCTCTGCCTCCTCCTGGCTGCGGCGGCCCTGTCCGCACAGGTGAAGGAGGACTTCAAGCCGGCGACGACCAACCAGCCGAACCACCGCTATCCGATGGTCAACTCCGAGCGCGTGGTCCGCGCCCAGGTAAGCGCCCCCGGCGCCCACAGCGTCAAGCTGGACATCGGCGGCGTCAAGTACGAGATGACCAACGACGGCAACGGCGTCTGGACCGGCGACTCCGCCCCGCAGGATGAAGGCTTCCACTACTATCAGCTGGAGATCGACGGCGCGTCCGTGCCGGATCCGGGCAGCCTCTACTATTACGGCGCCTCCCGCTGGGGCAGCGGCATCGACGTCCCGGCCGCGGACGAAGATTTCTACACGCTGAAGAACGTCCCGCAGGGCGAAGTCCGCGAGGTCTATTACTACTCTTCCGTGACCGGCTCGATGCGCCACTGCTACATCTACACCCCGGCCGAGTACAAGAAGAACAACGACAAGAAGTACCCGGTGCTGTACCTGCAGCACGGCGGCGGCGAGGATGAGCACGGCTGGCCGCAGCAGGGCCGCACGGGCATCATCATGGACAACCTCATCGCGGCGGGCAAGGCCGTTCCGTTCATCATCGTGATGGACAACGGCAGCGACACCTACGGCCCCAACAACCCGCGTCCGGAGCGTCCGGCGATGGGCGGTCCGCGCCCGCAGGGAGCCCCGCAGGGCGGCCAGCGTCCTCCGCAGGGCCAGCCGGGTCCCCGTCCGCAGGGCGGTCAGCGTCCGCAGGGCGGCAACCCCTTCGCCGGGATGAACTTCGCCGGCGCTTTCCAGAGCATCCTGGAGAAAGACCTGATCCCGATGGTCGAGGCCAATTACCGGGTGTACACCGACGGCGCGCACCGTGCGATGGCCGGCCTGTCGATGGGCGGCATGCAGACGCACTCCATCGCCCTGGCCAACCCGAAACTCTTCTCCTGGATCGGCATCTTCAGCGGCGGCGTATTCTCAGTGGACGAAGTAGCCCAGACCCCGGGCTTCCGCGAGAACAACAAGCTGATTTTCATCAGCTTCGGCAGCCGTGAACTCGAAAACCGCATCGGCGGGGCGGCCGACCCCAAGCCCATCACCGAGGAACTGGGCAAGACCGGCATGAACACCGTCTTCTACGTCTCGCCGGGCACCGCCCACGAGTGGCAGAGCTGGCGCCGCGCCCTCTATCAGTTCGCGCAGCGGCTGTTCAAATAGCCGGAAAAACGCACGCTTTCGAAATGGCTGCCGGACCTAGTCCAGCAGCCATTTTTTCCAGAAGATCGCTTCGGCGGCCGCGTCATGTTCGTGCTGCTTCCCGCGGTATCCGTGCATCCCGTCGGGGTAGATCCGCAGTTCGAACTGGTATCCCGCTTTCTGGAGGGCGTCGATCAGTTGCAAGGTATTCTGGAAATGGACGTTGTCGTCGCCGGTGCCGTGCGTCAGGCAGAGCGCGTTCGGCAGCGGCTTGGGACCGTCGCCTTCAAAGACCTTCGGCACCCAGGTCATCACGGAAGCCTCGGCGTAGCCGTCGGGATTGGCCTGCGGCGTATCCATGAAACGCTCGGTGTAATGCGTATCGTACAGATGCCAGTCGTACACCCCGCCCCCAGCGATGCCGCAGCGGAAATACTGCGGATAGCGCAGCACCAGCATCGCGGTGGTGG
>CAMVGM010000104.1 GCA_947167015.1 uncultured Bacteroidales bacterium | reverse complement strand
GTGCCGTGGTGAACTTCGACGGGCAGGACTACATGTTCCTGCACGGGTATGACGGAGAGGCGGACTACCGATCCAAACTCCTGGTCGGCAAGATATCCTGGACCGCCGACGGCTGGCCGGTACTCAAGCTCAAATAATTCACTATGAGAAGGTTGCTTCTCCTGTTCGCTGCCGGACTGCTGATGCTGCCCGGCAGCCTGCGTGGCGCGTCACCCCGCTCGGTCGAGGATTTCAACTTCGGCTGGCTCTTCAGCCTCGGGGATGGTCCGGACCGGTCGGAAGCCGCTTTCGACGACGCCTCCTGGCGCCGGCTCCACCTCCCGCACGACTGGAGCATCGAGGGAGAATTCTCCCAGACGAACCCGGCCGGGGTGAACGGCGGCGCCCTGCCCGGCGGGATCGGCTGGTACCGCAAGCACTTCCCGACGCCCCGTGCCGGGCGCGTGGCCGTGGAATTCGACGGCATCTACATGGACAGCCGCGTCTGGGTCAACGGGAAGGAGGCCGGCGGGCGCCCCTACGGCTATAGTTCGTTCTCCATCGACATCACGCCCTGGCTGAATCCCGCCGGACAGGACAACGTCATCGCCGTGCGGGTGGACAATTCCATCCAGCCCAGCGGCCGCTGGTACACCGGCTGCGGCATCTACCGCAACGTGCGCCTGGTCTGCACGGGAACGGCGCGCATCGCCTACGGCGGCATCTGCGTGACCATGCCGGACATCTCCGACGGGCAGGCCACCGTGCTCGTCCGCACGGAGACGGACGCCCCCGCAGGGACGGACTGCACCCTCACCCACCGCATCCTCGACGCGCGCGGCCGGGTGGTGGCGAAAGGATCCGACGGCGAAGCCATCCGGATTGTCCGGCCCCGCCGCTGGGACGTATCGGACCCCTATCTGTACACGGTCGAAACCACGCTGCGCGTCGGCGGGAAGGCCGTTGACCGCGTCAGGACCCGCTTCGGCATACGCAGCACGCAGTGGGACGCCGACCGGGGTTTCCTGCTCAACGGGCGCGTGCTCAAACTGCACGGCGTGTGCCTGCACCACGACCTGGGATGCATCGGCAGCGCCGTCCACCGCAGGGCCCTCCAGCGCCAGCTGGAGATCCTGACGGCAGCGGGCGTCAACGCCGTCCGCACCGCCCACAACCCGCCCGCGCCGGAACTGCTCGAACTCTGTGACGAGATGGGCCTGCTGGTGATGGACGAGGCTTTCGACGAGTGGCGGTCCGGCAAGACCCGGGGCGGCTACGGCCGTTTCTTCGACGACTGGTACGAGCGGGACCTCGCGGACCTGGTCCGGCGCGACCGCAACCACCCCAGCATCATCCTCTGGAGCATCGCCAACGAGATCGCCGAGCAGGGCGGCCGAACCCCGGAGGCAAATGAAGCCAACCGGGCCCTCACCCGGCACATCGCCGAGGTCATCCGGGCCCAGGACGCCACCCGCGCCATCACCTGCGGCGGACACCAGCTCTCCCGCACGAACAACCTCTACACCAGCGGCGCACTGGACGTCATCGGGCTGAACTACCGGCCGCACGGCTACGATTCGCTGCGCGTCTGGTTCCCCGGGATGCCCATCGTGGCCTCCGAAACCGTCTCCGCGCAGAACAGCCGCGGCATCTACTACCAGCCTTCCACGGGCCTGCGGATCGCCGGCTGGTCGCCTTTCGCGGGCGTCCCCAAGCCGAGCGAAGAGGACCTGAAGGGCACGATTCCCAACCAGTGCACCGCCTATGACAACTGCCGCTCCGTCTGGAGCGTGACCGACACGCACCAGGACGCCTGGATCCCCGTGCGCGACCGCGATTTCGTGGCCGGCACCTTCGTGTGGACGGGATTCGACTACCTGGGTGAGCCCACCGCCTTCGGCTGGCCGTCCCGCAGTTCCTACTTCGGCTTCGTGGACCTGGCCGGCTTCCCCAAGGACACGTACTATATGTATCAGTCGGAGTGGACGGAGGGGCCGATGCTCCACCTGCTGCCGCATTGGAACTGGACGCCCGGCGAGAAGATCGACGTCTGGGCCTATTACAACGGCGCCGACGAGGTCGAGCTCTTCCTCAACGGCCGGTCCCTCGGGCGCAGCACCAAGACCCCGGACCGCCTGCACGCCTTCTGGCAGGAGGTCCCCTTCGAGCCCGGCCGGCTGGAGGCCGTATCCTACAAGGACGGCCGCGAAGTCGCGCGTGCCGTGCGGGAAACGGCCGGCGAGCCGGTCGCGCTGCGGCTGACCGCCGACCGGCCGGTCATCTCGGCCGACGGCTATGACCTGAGCTATGTCACCGTCGAAGCGGTGGATGCGCAGGGACGCGCCGTCCCGACCGCCGAGTCGATGCTGCGTTTCCGCGTCGATGGCGCGGGCGAACTCTTCGGGGTGGACAACGGCAACGCCGCCGACACCCTCTGCCTCAAGGGCACGCAGAAAGCCCTCTTCAGCGGCAAGGCGCTTGCCGTGGTCCGTTCCCTCCCCGGCCGGAAAGGCCGGGCGACCCTCACCGTCTCCGCTGGTTTCGCGGAAACCACCCTTGAAATCCAAACACGATGAAAAAGATCCTTCTGCTGCTGTTCGCCGCCTGGTGCGGCATTTCCTCCCTCTCCGCCCAGGTTTCCTTCGGGGAAGCCACGCGCTTCAACGACGGCTGGCGCTTCCACCTGGGAGACGTTCCGCAGGCCTCCGCGCCGGATTTCGACGACGCCCGCTGGCAGGAAGTCTCCCTGCCGCACGACTGGTCCGTCCGGGGCCGCCTGTCGCCGGACAATGCCAGCGGCACGGGCTACCTCCCCGCCGGCATCGGCTGGTACCGCAAGACCTTCGACGGCCGGGAGATCGGCTCCGAACTGGCCTGCATCTATTTCGAAGGCATCTACAACCGCAGCAGCGTCTGGCTCAACGGCCACCTGCTCGGCGAACGGCCGAACGGATACATCTCCTTCCTGTATGACCTGACGCCCTGGCTCCGGCGCGACGGACCGAACACCCTGGCCGTCCGCGTGGACCACAGCCGCATCGCAGATTCCCGCTTCTACACGGGCTCCGGCATCTACCGGGACGTCTGGCTGGTCCAGGCCGGGCCGGTCCACTTCGCCCAGTGGGGCGTGACCTACCGGACGGAGAAGATCGACGGCAGGCAGGCCCTCGTCGCCGTGGATGCGGCCATCGAGGGGCTCGCCGGCCGGAAGGCGCAGCTGCGGCTGAACCTGCGCGACGCCTCGGGCGCCGTGGTCGCCAAGGCTTCCGCCAAGGCCTCCGCCTCGCAGACCCTGACGCTCAAGGTCCCCAAGCCGCAGCGCTGGGACCTGGACGACCCATACCTTTATACCCTGCAGGCCGAGATCGTCGAAGGGAAACTGGTCCTTGACCGGACCGAGATGAGCGTCGGCCTGCGCGAGATTAAGTTCGACGCGGACCGGGGATTCGCCCTCAACGGACGGACGCGCAAGCTCAAGGGCGTCTGCCTGCACCACGACGCCGGCGTGCTCGGCGCCGCCGTGCCCGAGGAAGTCTGGGAGCGCCGCCTGCGCAACTTGAAGGCCATCGGCGTCAACGCCATCCGCACCTCGCACAACCCTCAGGCGCCGGTGTTCTACGACATCTGCGACCGGCTCGGCCTGCTGGTGATGGATGAAGCCTTCGACGAATGGGAGTATCCCAAGCGCAAGTGGGTTGAAGGCTGGAACGTCGGCACGCCCGCCCTCGACGGCACTTTCGACTTCTTCAACGAATGGGGCGAGACGGACGTGCGCGACATGGTCCGCCGCGACCGCAACCACCCCAGCATCATCCTCTGGAGCATCGGCAACGAGGTGGACTACCCCAACGATCCCTACTCCCACCCCATCCTGGACGGGGGCAACGAGGACTTCAAGCAGCCGTCCAGCGGCGGCTACAAGCCCGACGCCCCGCGCGCCGAGCGCATCGGAGAGATCGCCCAGCGGCTCGCGGCCGTAGTCCGCTCCGTGGATACGTCGCGCCCCGTGACCGGCGCCCTCGCGGGCGTGGCCATGTCCAACCAGACCGCCTATCCGGAGG
>CAMVGM010000103.1 GCA_947167015.1 uncultured Bacteroidales bacterium | reverse complement strand
GTCTCCTGCGCCGGCAACCACGACAACAGCATCTACAACCGCTGGTGGAGCGAGACGCACCACGGCGTGACCGAGAAGGTGGAGCAGAGCGACACGACCTTCGTCTATCACATCGAGACGAATCCCCAGCTGGCGGCCAACCTGAAGGGCCACCTGATGCTGGTGCACGGCGACATCGACAACAACGTCAACCCCGCCAACACCATCCGCGTGGTGAATGCGCTCATCCGGGCCAACAAGCGTTTCGACCTGCTGATCCTGCCCGGCCAGCGCCACGGCTTCGGCGACATGAACGAATACTTCTTCATGCGCCTGGCCGACTATTTCTCCGAGTGGCTGCTCGGGGACAGCGAACGGGGCGAGGTGGACATCAAGGAACTCAACAACGACTGACGGGATGCCCTATACCTACGCCTATCCCCACCCGGCCGTCACGACCGACTGTGTGATCTTCGGCTATGACGTGTCCGACGGGCTCTCGGTCCTGCTCGTGCAGCGCGGGCTGGAGCCCTACAAGGGCCGCTGGGCCTTCCCCGGCGGATTCATGAAGATCGACGAGGACGCCGACACGGGCGCGCTGCGCGAACTGATGGAGGAGACCGGCCTGCAGCCGGGTACAGTGGAGCAGTTCGGCACCTTCACCCAGGTGGACCGCGACCCGCGCGAGCGGGTGATCACGATCGCCTACTACGCCCTGGTCCGCAAGGCCGACGTGCGGGGCGGCGACGATGCCGCGCAGGCGCGCTGGTTCCCCGTCGCGCAGGTGCCCCCGCTGGCCTTCGACCACGACCGCATCCTGCGCGTGGCGCTGGGCAAGCTCAAGGAGAAGATCCACTTCGAGCCCATCGGCTTCGAACTCCTGCCCGAGGTGTTCACGATGCCCCAGCTCCAGGCCCTGTACGAGTCCATCCTGGAGGTCCGCTTCGACCGTCGTAACTTCGCCGCCAAGATCGGAAAGCTGGGCCTGCTGGCCGAAGTCGGCGAGCGCCCCGCAGGCACGGCCAGCCGCATCCCCGTCCGCTACTCGTTCAAGCGCGAGAAGTATCTGGAAATGAAGAGCAAAGGCTTCCGCCTCGAGTTCTAGTTGAAGTACCGCATCAGGGCCGACAGGTCCGTCAGTCCATCGAAGAAATGCCCCAGCACGACGATGAGGGCCTTGACGGCCAGGTAAACCAGGATCAGGTTCTCCGGATCGTTGATGCGCAGCAGCACGTCCTCCTTGCTCATCTGCCGGAAGAGCGACTCCCGCCGGTCGGTATGGAACAGGCAGGCCAGATAGACGCCCAGCCAGCCCAGGATCAGCAGCGCCGCGCAGACGAAGAAATCCACCCGCCGCCCCAGGAGCCCGGCGAAGAGCACCGCGCCGATGGTCGCGAGCGGCACCAGAAAATAGGACTTGCGCTTGCGCAGCAGGCGCAGTACATAGTAAACGGACATCAGCAGCGCGAATTCCCCGACATAGCCCGCCAGCCCGGCGATGACCTCGCTGGACTGGATGGTCGTGGCCCACAGGAAGAAATAGCTCAGCAGCGCATACAGTCCCGTCAGCACCACCAGCGCGGCGATCAGCACGCCGCGCGTCAGGCCCGGCAGCTTGCCGTATTCGATGCCCTCCGTATCCACGGCCGGGCTCTTGATGGCGGAGACCATCCGCTCCAGGGCCCGTTCCGGGCCGAGTTCCGGCCAGTCGATATACTGGACCGATGCCAGGTAGAAGGCCACGGCTTCGTTGTAGTCCGAGTGGTCCAGGCGCAGGGGGAGGATGCGCTTGCCGTCCTTGATGGCCGTGCTGATCTCACGCAGCGTCCACTCCGAGGCGTTGGCGGCTTCCGAGGAGAGGAAGAGGAAAACGTCGCAGGCCTTGATGTTTTCGGCCAGCCGCTCGGCGAAGGTCACGCCGCCGCCCAAGCCCTCCCGGTCGATCCAATAACTGATGCCGGCCTCGTCCAGCGCCGCGAGGACGCGGTCCACGGGATTGCCCGGGAGCGTCGCCCCGTCCGGGGCGATCCAATCGGATTTGGAGTAACTGATAAAGACTTGCGCCATGTCTTTGCAAAGATAGGAAACTTCCCCGGATTGTCCTATTATAAAAATTATGTGTTGTTTTTACGCATAATATTTGGATAATTCAAAGAATTGTCTTTTCTTTGCGTAAAATTAACACATAAAGATATGGCAACGTTTTCATCCGACAAACTCATCTGGAAGATCCTCCTGATGGCAGCCCTCTCCCTGCTGCTGCTCATTCCGCTCTCCCTGATCCGGGAACTGATCCGCGAACGTCAGGGAAATGCCGACGAAACCCTCCGGGAAGTCTCCGGCAGCTGGGGCTGGGAACAGACCCTCTCCGGCCCGCAGGTCCAGCTGTTCCGCGAACGGACGGAGCAGGAGAAAAAAGAAAAGAACGAAGACGGTCTGGTTTCCATGAGCATCTATCCGGACCGGCTCAGCTACGACGTGGACACCCGGACGCAGAACTTGCACCGGGCCATCTACGAGATCATGGTTTACACGGCGGATATCACGGCAAGCGGCAGTTTCCTCTTTCCGGAGCAATGCCGCGACTACGGCGCAAAAACGGTTTTCTCCCTGGGGTTGAATGACTTGCGCGGGATCGAAGGCGCCGTCAACCTGTCGGTCGGCGGCCGGGAGTATTCCATTACCGAGGGCGGGAACGGGCAGTTCCGCCAGCAGATCGAACTGGACCCCGCCTGCTTCGGCTCCGGCCAGGCGGTCCCCTTCGAAATCCGTTTCCGAACCCGCGGCTCGCAGGGGCTCTATTTCAAGCCCTACGGCGCGGTCACCGAGGTCCACCTGCGCGGCGACTGCCCCGCACCGTCCTTCGACGGGGACTTCCTGCCGGCGGAGCGCGACTTGCGCGATGACGGTTTCTCCGCCAGCTGGACCGTCTCGGCCATCAACCGCGGGCGGCCGGAAGAGAAGCGTTTCGGCGTCAAGCTGCTCCAGGGCGTCTCGCAGTACCAGCAGACCACCCGTTCGGCCAAATACGGGCTCCTGGTCATCCTGCTCGTTTTCGTGGCCGGCCTGGCCGTGGAACTCGTCGGCAAGAAGAGCATCCACATCATCCAGTACCTGGTCATCGGCCTGTCGCTCGTGCTCTTCTACGCCCTGCTGCTCTCCTTCTCCGAGCTGATGGCCTTCTGGCTCGCGTACCTGCTGGCCGCCGGCATGACCACGGCCGCCCTCACGGGCTACTTCCGCGGCATCCTCAAGAACAGGACCGCGTGGCTGCTCGGCGCCCTGGTCGCCATCGCCTACATCGTCTGTTACATCCTGCTGCAGATGGAAACCTACGCCCTCGTGGCCGGCACGCTGGTGCTCTTCGTCATCCTGGTGGGCATCATGTACTTCACGCGCGACCTCCGGCCCGCCGCCCCGGCAAGCCCGCAGGAGGCTCAGGAATAAAGATTCCCGACGGCCGGAATGCAACAGGGGGCACCCGTACGGATGCCCCCTGCCTCATGAAATCCAACCTATAATTAACCAAAATATAACGGGATCATTTCACGATGATCTGCTTGCCCAGGACCAGCTTGTCGCCGGAGTCGTCGACGGTCCAGTACTGCGGCTTGCGCGGACCATTGCCCTCCGAATGGTGCACCACATAGCGGAGCTCGCCGTCGAAGGTGCGGAACAGCATGCCGTGACCGGAATTGTTCGCCAGGAAAGGCTCGGGTTCTTGCACCCACGGGCCGGCGATGGTGCCGGATTCGGAGTAGCAGACGGCCTGGAGGTAGCGCTCCTTGCCCCAGGTGGACCAGAGCATGCCCAGGCGGCCGGTCTTCGTGCGGAACATCTGCGGACCGTCGGTCACCCAACCGGGCATCTTGAGCCCGAAGGTGGCCTCGCCGAGTCCGTTCATCTCGCCGCAGCAGGGCAGCTCGCTGGCGCGGAACATCGTCACGGGCCAGTCGGAGATGGTCTTGGTGAGGTCCGGAGCCAGTTCGATGTAGTCCATCGTACCGTCGATGAGCTGCGTCCACTCGTGGACGAAAATCATGTAGATGTGGCCGTTCTCCTCGTAGAGGGTGCCGTCGATGCAGTCCCACTCGTGCGGCTGGTAGTCATAGCCCGGCGTGACGGAGAAGGGAACGAACGGGCCCTCGGGGCTTTCCGAACGGAGCAGATAAGTCTGGTTGTGAGGCACGTTGTAGCGGCGCGGGACCTGCTGGATGAGGTCGGAATGGTCGCTCCAGGTGCCGGCATAGTAGTAATAGTCACCGATC
>CAMVGM010000102.1 GCA_947167015.1 uncultured Bacteroidales bacterium | reverse complement strand
ATCGGCTGCCAGCAGAGCGGCATGACGATGGTCTGCCAGATGCGTTCCTGGCTGCCCGACGCCGTGGGCGGGGTGACCTATTTCAACATGGACGATGCCACGATGGTGGCCTACGTGCCCGTCTATTGCGGCATCAACCGCATCCCGGCGCCGTTCCGCCGCGAGAACAACAACATCCGCGAGTTCAGCACCGAGAGTGCCTTCTGGATGAACAACTTCGTGGCGAACATGGTCTATCCGCGCTGGAGCGCCATGATCGGCGACCTGCGCGAGGCCCAGGCCGAGCTGGAGGACTACTACGCCGCCGACCAGAAAGAGGTGGAGGAGAAAGCCGCCGCGATGACCCCCGGCGAGCGCACCGAGTTCCTCACCGGCAAGACCTTCGCTTATACCGACCGGATGATGCAGCGCTGGGACAAGCTCGCCAAGCTGCTGATCGTCAAGCATAACGACCAGATCGCCCAGCCCAGCGAGAACGGCGTGGTCGTGCCCGGACGGCGGACGTCCCCGGCCTACGCCCCCGTCTTCGTGGATGCCGTGAAAGCACAGACCGGCGACCGCTACGTAAAACCCGTACAATGAGACCTTTCCTGCTCCCGACCGCCCTGGCGGCCCTCCTCTCCGCCGGCTGCACGCCTGCCGTTTCCGAGGAAGACGCCGCCCTCAAGCCCCGCATCGTGGTGCTGACCGACATCGGTCCGGCCGAGGTGGAGCCGGACGACAACGAGTCCGCCGTGCGCCTGCTCGCCTACGCGGACCGCTTCGAGATCGAGGGCCTGGTTACCACCATCGGCTGGAACTGCGATCCGTACCCGCCGGAATGGGCGGAATACCTCCGCCGCGTGGAGGACGCCTATGAGCAGGACGTCCCGAATTTGATGAAGCGTTCCGGCCAGACGGGCTTCCTCTCCGCGGAAGAGGAGCAGGGCGCCCAGCGCCTGGGCTACTGGCCCAGCGCGGACTATCTGCGGAGCCGCACCGTGGCGGGCAGCCCCCGCGCCGGCATCGGCGTGATCGGGCCGGACAACGATACGCCCGGCAGCGAACTGCTCATCCGCCTGGCCGACGAGCCAGACGAGCGCCCCATATGGGTGTGCGTCTGGGGCGGGGGCAACACCTTCGCCCAAGCCGTCTGGAAGGTGCAGCAGGAGCGTTCTCCGGAGGAACTGAAAGCCTTCCTGCGGAAGTTCCGCCTCTACACCATCACCGACCAGGACATGGTGTACGGGATGCGGATGAACCGGGCCTACAGTTCCCACCAATGGCTGCGGCGCGAGTTTTCCGAAGACCTGATGCTCGTCTGGGACGAGAGCGCCTGGCTGAACCAGAACGCCCTCGGACGCGCCGACTGGGATGCGTATGCGGAGCAGATCCAGGGCCACGGGGCGCTGGGCGGCGTGTATCCGCACTACCTCTGGGGCGTGGAAGGCGACACCCCGAGCTTCCTGCACGTGATGCCCAACGGGCTCAACGACCCGGACGACCCCACGCAGGCCGGCTGGGGCGGGCAGCACGCCTTCGGCCTGTCGCCGGACCGGATCACGGACGCCTGGACCAACTGGCAGCAGCCGCTGAAGGACATCTCCGACGCATACGAGAAGAAGTTTTATCCGGATGAATTCCGGGATTTCGCCGCCCGGATGCAGTGGGCGGCGGAAGGGGCCGGCAACCGCAATCCTGTCGTCTGGATCGGCCGCGACGGAGGGCTTGCCCCCGTCCGGATGAACGTCCGGCCCGGCGCCACCCTGCGCCTGGACGCCTCCCGGTCCGGCGATCCCGACGGGGATGGCCTGCAATTTGAATGGTGGTTCCAACGGTTCCCGGACCAGGACGGAACGATGCCGCAACTGGACGGCGCAGACGGTCCCCGGCCCGTCGTGCACATCCCTGCCGACGCCGCCGGACGCAGTTACCACCTCGTCTGCGAGGTCCACGACGACGGTCCCTTCACCCTGCCCGCCTACCGCCGTGTGATTATTGAAGTACGATGATTCTGAAAACCTTCGCTTTGCTGGCCCTCCTGATTCCGGGCCAGTTCCCCGCCCCGAAGAACGTGTCTTCCGAGGCGCTGGGTTCCGTCCAATACGAAGTCCGCTACAAACTGAACGGCCTTAACACCAAGGTGGCGGACGCCACGATCTCCCTGGAAAACGGCTCCTGGGAGAAGCAGTCCGTCCTGCATGCGCGCGCATCCATCCGCGCCTTTTCCATCTTCCGCCTGTTCATGAACGCGGAATACCTCGCTGACGCCTACCTGACGCCCGGCGGACAGGAGCCGGTCTATTCCTTCAATCCCATCAAGAAGGGCAACAAGGAAGGCAAGTTCTCGTGCACCTATGACCGGAAAGCCAAGACCATCACCTCCGAGTTCGTCAAGCCGCCGGCAGACCCCGTGGTGGAGAACCACCCGCTGGACGGCCGCACGATGGACATGCTCTCCCTGCTGCAATACGTCCGCTTCCAGCACTTCAAGGCCGGAGAATCCCGTTCCCTGCTCCTGCTGATGGGCGCCCGCAGCGTCTCGGCCACCCTGTCTTTCCAGGGCACCGACACCGAGCGCTTCCCCGGCGTAAAGACGGAGCGCTTCCTGCTCAAGATGAAGGAGCGCGGACTGATGGAGAACGGCAGCGGCAACGAGATCACCGTCTGGCGCTCCACCGGCGACGACTGCCGGATCCTCGGGCTGGAAACCGCCCTCAGTTCCGGCGTGATGGTCGTCACGGTCAAGGAACCCTGAGCCCTACCGCTCGAACAACTTCAGCAGCTTCATTTTCGTCTCGCCCGCTTTACCGCTGTAGGGGTGTTCCCGTAACGGCAGATTGAAGCGGGTGCGGCCTTTCAGGACGGTCTGGGGATGGGTAAACTCCCGGAATCCCCATTCGCCGTGGTAAGCGCCCATGCCGGAATGGCCGGTGCCGTTGAACGGAACCCCCTTCACCATCATGTGGATGCAGACCTCGTTGATACAGCCGCCGCCGTATTGCTGCGTCTGCATGACGCGGTTCGCCCACCGCATGTCCCGGGTGAACAGGTACATGGCCAGGGGGTGTTCGCGCCCGGCGACGGTTTCCATCAGCTTGTCCACTTCCGCGTCCTTGAACGGGACGATGGGCAGCAGGGGGCAGAACAGTTCGTGCTGGACGATGTGCTCGTCGATGCCCACGGGGTAGATCATCGTGGGGGCGTAGCGGCGGGTTTCCTTGTTGCCGACACCGCCGAAGACGATACGTTCACGGTACTCGTCTGCCAGGCGGGCGCATTTGTCGTAGGCACCGTCCGTGATGAGCTTGGGATACTCGGGATTCTCCTCGGCACGCTCTCCGATCTGGGAGACGAAAGCCTGCCTGAGCTCTGCGAGAAATGGCTCCGCCACCTCTTCGGCCACGGCTACCTGGTTGATGTTGATGCAGATCTGCCCGGCATTGGTGAGCTTGAAGAAGGCGATCTTCCGGGCGGCATCCTTCAGGTCGGCGTCCTTGCGGACCACGCACCAGTTGCCGGTTTCGCCGCCGAGCTCCAGGGCGACGGGGGTGAGATTCTTGGCCGCCTCGGTGAGGACGTGCTTGCCCACGGCCGGGGAGCCGGTGTAGAAGATCTTGTCGAAACGCTGGGCCAGGCACAGGTCGGCCACGTCGTGCCCGCCGTCGATGAGGGTGACATACTCCGGCGGGAAGACCTCCGCGAAGAACTTCTTGAGCGCCGCCGTCGAGGCCGCGGACTTGCTGCTGGACTTGATGACCACGGTGTTGCCGCCGGCCATCGCGGCCGCCACCACGCCGATGGTGAGGAGGATGGGGAAGTTGAAGGGGCTGATGACCAGCGAGACGCCGTAGGGCATCTTATAGACTTTCGTGACCGTGCTGGGGAAGCACATGAGGCCGCTGAAATGGCATTCCGGGCGCGCCCAGCGGCGCAAGCCGGCGAGCATTTCGTTGATTTCGACGATGATAGGACCGATGTCGCAGAGGTAGGCCTCCACGGTGCTGCGGCCGAGGTCCTCGGCCAGGGCGTCCTCGAACTCTTTCTCATGGGCGAGGACGGCGGCCTTCAGCCGCTTGAGCTGCTTGATGCGCCAGCGGATGGGGAGCGTCTCCCCGCTGCGGAAGAACCGCCGCTGGGCTGCCACGATCTCCCGGATGCTGCCTTCGGTGTACCCGTCTGCCTCCGACCGCGTGGCTGTGACAGTATCGAGCACCTGCTTGATCTGTTCGTTGCTCAGGGTGACGGGCGAGGAATAATTGATGGAATCGGCGGCAATCATCGGGATGAGTTCCTCGTGGTCGCACAGGCGCACGGGGGACGCGATGCTGTCCAGGCCGCATAGCGCCAGCAGCTTCCGGACGGCATCGAGGAAGCGCTCGGCGGCGTCCGCGTCGGCCGTATCTTCGCCCGCCAGGGCGCAGTACCGCGCGATCTTCGCATATTTTCCGAGGCAGGCTGCTTTCTGGAATTCCAGCACGGGCAGGAGCATCAGGGAGATCGCCTTCCCGTGGGGCAGGTGGTATTTCGCGCCGATGCTGTGGGCGAAGGC
>CAMVGM010000101.1 GCA_947167015.1 uncultured Bacteroidales bacterium | reverse complement strand
TCCACTTCACGGAGAACATCGCGTAGCGGCCCATCACGAGATAGATGCTGTCCTCGATGTACTCGGCGTTGACCGAGCGCTGCTGGGAGCGCTGCTGGTTCAGCAGGTCGGAGACGCCCAGGCTCAGGGTGAAGGCCTTGATGTTCTTGCTGACGGAAAAGTTCCAGATGAAGTACGGGTCGTTGAACCCGGCCGTGTAGCCCCGGAAAGAATAATACGTCGCTTCCGTCTTGAACTCCCAGCCGTGCTGGGTTTCGTACAGCAGGTCCAGGTGCTGAAGGAACCGCCAGTAATCCGTGTTGGCGGAAGCGTCCAGGCTGTACCGGCTGCGCTCGTTTTCGAATACGGAGATGAAAGACGCGGAGAAGCGGTCCAGCCGGTAGGTGGCGCCCACTTGTGCTTCCAGGAAGATCTGGTCCGTCCGGCTCTCGGCGAAACCGCTCTGTCCGTCATAGAAACGGCTGCCGGAAGCGTCTCCCCAGAAATCAGCCATGAAGGCGTTGTAGTCGAAGGTCAGCAGGTTCATCCCAGCCCGCCGGGTAGTGGCCTGGTAGCCGGTACCTCTGGAGAGACCGCCCTGGACGGCCGCCTGGAAGGTCAGGCGCTTCTTCTGCCCGACCGGCTGGCGCCAGATGAGGTAGCCGGAGAGCGACGAAGCGGGCCTGCGGGTATTGACGGGCACGGAGTAACGGATGCCGTCCGCATCGAACCACGAGGCCGTCTGGATGCCCCGCTGGGTCATCGACCAGGAGAGGTCCACGCTGATGTAGGAGAAGGTCTCCCGGTTGTTGTAGCTCCAGTCCAGATAGGCGTAATGCCTGAAGGTGGGCCGGAGATAAACGTTGCCGGTCGAGATGTGAAGCGGGTCGGAAATGTCCAGCACGGGCAGGATCCGGCTGCCGGACACCTGGTTGGAGTTGCCTTCATACCGGGCGGAGAGGCTGTGTCCCTGCTTGCTGGAATAACGGAAATTGATGAACGGCGACCAGTCATGCATCCACTCCCCGATGCCGGACTCGGTATCTTTCCCGAGCGAGCGGGAGCGGATCTCGTTGCGGGTCTGGTCGTGCTGCAGGCCGAAGTAGAACTGGTTGCTCTCCTTGCGCCACTGCATCTGCAGGCGCTCGCGGAGCAGCAGGTAATCGCTGCGCGAGGTGGAGGAATAGTAGTCGTTGGCGCTGCCGTCCTGGTTGAAGGCGGCCTTGCCGCTGCTGCGCTGCTGCCACATCGGGGAGAACTGGGCCGAGAGACCCCAGTTCTGTCCGAAGGGCTCCAGGTAGCTCAAGGTGCTGGAAACCATGCGCCCGCCGCCGGCGTTGTCGTAATGCAAGTCGCGCGGGGTGACGTCCGTCCCGTAGCGGGTCTGCGAGCGTTCCAGGCTGGTGCCCTGGTTCTGGGAGAAATTGTAATTGAAGGTCAGGGTCATGCTGCGCCTTTCCTTGCCGATGTCCTTGATACCGCCGGAGATGCGGCCGTTGGCCCGGAAACTGCGCGAATCGGCGGACTTGAACGCGTCCGTGCCGTTGAGTTCCGCCCCCTGCGCGTCCGTCGTGGCGGAGCGGTTATGGGAGGACGAACTGCCGCCGCTGAAACGGAACGAGGGAGTGAACACGAAGTTGTATTTCTTCGTATCCTTCTTCTCCATCTCGAAGTTGACGTCCACCCGGTGGTTGCGGCTGCTGCCGTCCGTGAGTCCGTCCGTGAACAGCGGGCTCTCGCCCACCAGCGCCGACTGGCGTTTGGTGCGCTGCCCGGACACCCGGTCGGAGAAATTGTAGCTGACGCTGGCGGTGGATTCCATCCCCTTGATCCGGTCGGAGTTGAGGTTGGCGCCCGCCATGGCGGACGTGGAGAGTCCGCCGAGCAGGGAAGAAATGTCCACGTCGTCCAGGTCGTCCGCCGACACGGCCACGAATACGCTGCCGCCGCTGCCGGGGTCGGTGGCGTTCTGGGTGTTGCCCAGCAGGGTCAGCTGGTCGGTCTCGTTGTAGCCGCTGAGCAGGAGGTTGCCGCCCCAGAGGGCGTGGCGGTCGTCGCTGAGACCCTCGTCCACGCGGCCCTGGCGGTAGCCGCCGGCCAGTTTGGCATTGCCGAACCAGCCTTCCTTGTATTCCTCCTTGAGCTGCAGGTCCATCACCTTCTCGCGGCTGTCCTCCGAGGCGACGCCCGAGAAGGCCGCCTCCTTGTTTTCCCGGTCGATGACCTGGATCTTGTCCACGATCTTGGCCGGAAGGTTCTTCAGGGCGGCCGAAGGGTCGTTGAAGAAGAAGGTCTTGCCGCCCACCGTGATCTCGTCCACGGGTTCGCCGTTGACCTTGACCGTGCCGTCCTCGCCGACCTCCATGCCCGGCATCTTCTTGATCAGTTCCTCCAGCATCGCGTTGTCGCCCACGTGGAAGGCCGCCGCGTTGTAGATCAGCGTGTCCTGCCGGACCTCGATGGCGTTGCCCACCGTCGTGATGGTCGCCGCGTCGATGATTTCCGGGTTTTCCTCCATCTTGATCACGCCGAGGTCCTCCGTGTAATTGCGGAAGGTGTAGTCCTTGGCGAAGGGGGTGTAGCCGATCATCTCCACGTTCAGCCGGTAGCGGCCCACGGGCACGTCGGGAATCTCCACGGCGCCTTTCTGGTCGGACAGGGCGAAGTGGGTGATGGTGGTGTCGCCCTGGCGGTTGAGATAGACCGTGGCGAAGGGCAGCGGTTCTGCGGATTTCGCATCCTGGACGGAGAGCCGGACGCGGATGTTGCGGTTGCTCTGGAACATGTCGTAGTCCATCACCACGACCTGGGCCTGCAGGGTGCCGCAGAGCAGCAGGGCCAGGAACGGCAAGCAGAAACGTCTCATTGCATGATCTGTTTGATGACGGCCTGGAACTTATTGTAAGGCATCTTCCCTTCCAGGCAGATGAAGCGGCCGTAGTCGAAACTGTCGTCCAGGTTCACGAGCACGAATCCCGTGACGGTCTGCCCGTCGGTAGCCATATACAGGCGGGTGTATTGCCCGTTTTCCCGATAATCCATCAGGGTCGTATAACCTTTGCTATTAAGGAAGTCGCGGATGTCCTTGCGCAAACCACCGCTCGTGGTATTCCGGCAATAAGAGACTTTCGGATCCCCTTTCCGGTACTGGGCGAAGTCAAGCATGTACAGGCCGCTGAAACTCTCGATTATGCGGGTCAGGTTCAGTTTTCTGCCCCGGACCTCGATTTCGGGCAGTTTCTGGGTCATCTTGAAGAACTCCGGGGCGATATAAGCGGAATTGACATCCGTCATATCACACCAGCGGCTGAAGACATAATTCCCTTCTTTGGGCGCCTTGCGGTCACGCGGCGTCTGGGTGAAGATGCTGTTGGCCGGAACCATGTAATAATACTGCCCGTCTTCAACCATCATTTTGAAGTCTTGGCCGCTCTTTTTCGAGAGAGAAGCCAACAGCCGGGCCTGTGCGTCGAACGTTTGCTGGATTTTAACCCGGACTTCGGCGGGAATGCTGTTCCATTCCTCCTTGCTGAGTCCCTGTCCGAACAGGCTGGACGCAAGCAGCAGTCCGCAAACTAAAAAAAGAATCCGTTTCATTTCTCCTGGATGATAATGGTTTCTTGGAAAGGAGTGGAGAAGGAGTTCATCCCCTCGTCGATGGCCTGGGAAAAATAGCTGAAAGCCTCCCCGAACCGGGCGTACGCATCTTCAACCTCCGGCGGGAGCGGCCGGGGCCGGCTGATGAGGAGCACGGCGGCCAGCGAAGCAAGCGCCACGGCGGGTACGGCAGACCAGATCCAGCGGCGGGGGCTCCGGCGGCGCGGTTCCGGGTCCAGGCAGTCCGGCCCTTTTTCGGCCAGGACCGCCGCCAGCAAGGCGTCTTCCGCGACCTGGTCCAGGCCGTCGGGCAGGCGGTATTCTTCGTTCATATCTTCTTTCATATCATTCGTTTCAGTTTGTTTTTCAGACGATGGAAAGCCACGCGCAGGGCCACTTCCGACTGCCCCATGAACCGGGCGATGTCTTCATAGCTCCAGCCTTCGACCAGCCGCAGGCGGACCAGTTCCCGCTCCTGCGGGCTCAGGCGCCGGACGGCCGCCAGGGCCCGTTCCTGCCGCTCCGTCGGCCCGCTCTCCGGCTCGGGATCCGGGGTCTCCGGATCGGGATTCCCGGCTGCGGGGGGCGGTGCGCTGCGCAGGCGGTCGACGCACAAGTTCCGCATGACCGTGGCGCTCCAGGCCTTGGGATTCCGGACGGCATCCAGGCTGTCGCGGCCGTCCCACAGTTTCAGGTAAACGTCCTGGACGGCGTCCGCCGCCGCTTCGTCGGAAGCGAGCAGCTTGCGGGCGATGCGGTACAGGTCCCCTTTCAGCGGGAGGAAAATGCGGGCGAATTCTTCCGGAGCCATAGTGTCTATTCAATAGACGAAAGAATCCTGCGGAATGTTACACGGAAAACGGTCAATTTGTGCCGGGATGCACGTGCACGTCCAGTTGCGGGAACGGGAAGCGGAAGCCGGCCTGCGGGAGTTCGGTATAGACGCGCTCGTTCAGGTCGAACCAGGCGCCCCAGTAGTCCGGCGTCTTCACCCAGGCGCGGATGAGGAAATTGACCGAGCTGCTGTCCAGCTTCTGGACGGCGATGATGGGGTCCTTGGCGCCGGGGGTGCTTTCGTCCAGGAAACGCGGGTCCTCGCGCACGATCTCGGTGAGTTTCGCGATGCAGGCGGCGGCGTCGGTGCCGTAGGCGAGGTTCACCGTGATGTCGATGCGCCGCAGCGGGAAACTGCTGTAATTGACGATGTTGCCGTTGGACAGCGCCCCGTTGGGCAGGATGACCTTGCGGTTGTCGAAAGTGAGCAGGTGCGTGCCGACGATGGTCACGTCGGTGACGGTGCCCGCGTAGCCCTGCGCCTCGATGTAGTCGCCGGCCTTGAAGGGCTTGAACGCCATGATCATCAGGCCGCCGGCGAAATTCTGCAGCGTGCCGCTCAGGGCCATGCCGATGGCCATGCCGCC
>CAMVGM010000100.1 GCA_947167015.1 uncultured Bacteroidales bacterium | reverse complement strand
TCGCCGACCGTCCGGGCGGATACACCCGCGTGCTCCACACCGGTTTCCGTCAGGGTGACGCCGCCGAGATGGCGCTGATCGAGCTGGTGGACTTCAACGAGGCCGCCCTCGCCGCCGCTCCCAAGGCTGCCGCCAAGAAGAGCACCCGCCGCAGCCGCGCCAAGAAGGCTGAGGCCGCTCCGGAGGCCGAAGCGCCGAAGGCTGAATAATTTAGGTATTAAAGCCTGAAACCGGGGAAGGATTTCCCCACGCAAGCCTCATCGTCGATGACGATGGGGCTTTTTGCACCCAGGGCGGCCACCTTCAGCGCCATCACCATGCGGTGGTCGTGGCGTGAGGAGTATTCCCCGCCTTCGAGCAGGCGGCCGTTCAGCAGTCGGGCGGCGAGGCTTTCGCCGAGGATGACGAGCTCGTCCCCTTCGATGCCGGCGTCCACGCCCATCTGCAGGAGCATCTGCAAGATGGCTTCGGCGCGGTTGGATTCCTTCCCGGCGAGCCGGCCCACGCCCGAAATGCGGCTCTCGCCCGCACAGAACGCGGCGAGCACCGCGATGATGGGGAAGAGGTCCGGGGCGTTCGAAAGATCCTGCTGGAATGCCTCCAGGGGCGCTTTCCGCACGCAGACGGTACCCTCGTCCAGCTGCGAGACCACGGCGCCCGCCTCGACGAGGATGTCGATGACGGTCAGGTCGGCCTGCAGGGACTTGGTGTCCATGCCAACGAGTTCGGCCGAGCCGAAGATGGCGCCGGCCACGAGGAAATTGGCGGCGGCGCTCCAGTCGCCCTCGATGGCGAAATCGGCGGAACGGTAGCGCTGGTTGCCGCGGATCTTGAAATTGATGCCGGTGCAGGCGGACCAGTCTTCCGATTCCAGCAGTTCGGCGTCGCCTTCCATCTCGCTGCGCGTCTGGATGCCGAAGTGGCGCAGGACGTCGAGCGTGATGTACATATAGGGAATGCTCTTGGGGTCGCTGACGTGCAGCACGGAGTCCTTGTCGCAGAGCGGCAGGGCGGTCAGCAGGCCGGAGATCAGCTGCGAGCCGCCGCGGCCGGAGATGTCCGCCGTGCCCGGGATGAGGTGCCCGCGGACGCTGGCCGGGACGAACACTTCCCGGGAATCGTGCGGGGTCTCGCTGGAGAGGAGCACGCCGAAGGCGGCCATGATGTCGGCGGCGCCGCTCAAGGGCCGCTGCAGCAGGGTGCCGTGGCCGTCGACGCTGAAGACGCCGTCGCCTACCGCCGCGAGCACGGGAATCATCAGGCGCGTCAGCAGGCCGGATTCTCCCGTATCCACGCGTTCCAGGTGCAGCTGCCCGCAGCGGGCGCCGATGCCGGTGATCGTCAGCCTGGCGCCGTCGCGCACCACTTTCGCACCTAGCGCCTCCGCCACGCGGAGGGCCGAGTCCGAGTCGCCGCAGGGGCTGTAGCCGCCCAGGTGGGAGGTCCCTTCCGCGAGTGCCGCGGCGAGGATGGCGCGCTGCGCGAAACTCTTTGAGGCGGGCATCGTGCGGGCTTCCGCACGGTAAGGGATCCGGTCCCCGTAAAGGGTCCGGTACATCTCGGCGGCCGGCCACTGCCCGGGGGCGGCGGCTTCGACTTCGTTCAGGGCGGCGTAGGTGAAGGGGGCGCCGCGGCGCAGGCATTCCAGCCGCGTCGGACGGCCGGCTTCGCCCATCCCGAAGGCCACCAGGCGGCCCTGGAGGGAATCCACGCTTTCCAGGACGATGGTATAGAGCGCCTCGATGCGGTCGGCATCTTCCCGGTCGTGGCAGGTCGTTACGACCTTGGCGATGTCTGCGCCGTAGCGGAAGCAGCGGGCGAGGGCCATCTGCAGCACGCTTTCATCCGGCGTCTCTTCGAAATTGTGGTAGGAACGGATGATTTCGGTGCCGTGGCGCCGGCAGAGCTGCTGGAAACGCTTGCTCACCGGGGCCGGAGCCTCGATCTCGAGGTCGGCGAAGCGGGCGCCCGCCTCGATGGCGAGCCGCAGGCGCCGTTCGGCTTCCTGCTCCGAGCCGCATTCGGCCAGGCGGCAGGTGGCGATGAGGGGTGTGTCGGATTGGCTGAAGAGTTCTTTGATCTCTTCTTCGCTGAGGGGGCAGCGGTCCAGGCGGATCTCCGCCATTTCGACCGATGGATCCGAGAGGATCTCCAGGATCTGGGCGCAGGTCTTATTCTGCAGGCTGATGCAAATCATCCAGGTCTTTGATTATCACCTTGCCGATCTTCTTGATCAGGACAAAGTGGATGATGCCTTTTTCGGCTTTTTTGTCTTTCCAGAGGGCTTGCTCGAGTTCTTCTTCCGGGCAGGGAAGTTCCGTCGGGAGGCCGCAGGCCTTCAGGTCGCCGCGCAGCTTGTCGGCGAGCCCGCTCTTGCAGAGGCCCAGGCGTTCGGACAGCAGGGCGGCCTGCACGATGCCCACGGCGACGGCCTCGCCGTGCGTCATCGGGTCCGGCGCACCGTGGGTGTGCTGGTGCCATTCGATGGCGTGGGCGTAGGTGTGGCCGAGGTTCAGCAAGCGCCGCTGGTTCTCCTCGTAGGGGTCCTGCTCCACGATCTTGCGCTTGACGGCCGCGGCCGCCTCGATCAGCGGGGCAAGGGCCCCGAAGTCGGGCTGCGGCTCCGAGAGGAGCCTGACGGCCTTCTCGTAATTGCCGTTCTTGTTCTCGATGATGAAGGTCTTGAGCATCTCGGCGGCGCCGGAGCGGAGTTCCCGGGCCGGCAGGGTCGCCAGGACTTCCGGCAGGATGCGGGTGAAGATGGGGAACTTCGTGACCCCGATCATGTTCTTGTAGCCGTCCAGGTTCACGCCGGTCTTGCCGCCCACGCCCGCATCCACCTGACCCAGCAGGGTGGTGGGGTAGTTGGCGTAGCGGACGCCGCGCTTGTAGATGCTGGCGGCGAAGCCGGCGAGGTCGGTGGTCACGCCGCCGCCCACGGCCCAGACGATGGCGTCGCGGTCCGCGCCCTGCGCGAGCAGCCAGCGGCAGATCTCCAGTACGGTGTCCATCGTCTTGTGCTCCTCGTCGGCGGTGATGGGGAACGCGGGGCGCCCTTCGGCGAGTTTCAGCGCGAAGGCTTCGACGTTCCGGTCATAGATGACGTAGATGCTCTTTTTCTTGTCCATACCGGAAGCGAAGATACGGCAAAAATTTGATAAATCGCGTTTTTTGAATACCTTTGCACCCTACCTGCCCTGATGGCGGAATTGGTAGACGCGCTGGACTCAAAATCCAGTGGCCTTTAAAGCCGTGCGGGTTCGATTCCCGCTTGGGGCACGAGCAGGAGCAACGCCAGCTTTCCGGAACGATCATCGTCGGAAAGCTGGCGTTTTATTGGCGTGGTGATACTCTTTGAATCTTTTATTAGATTTGTAAGTTAAATGGAATATTAGAATGGAGGTATGATTCCGTTTCGAATACTACTTGTTTGTCTTCTGTTTACTCTGTTCTGTGGATCGTGTGTTCAGGATGACCCCGTCGCCCCGGTTGATCCGATGCCGCCAGCTCCCGTCCCCCAGCCGAATCCCGAACCGAAGCCGGAAACACGCGTGCTGCATGTTACGTCGACATCCTTTTCGTTGGGTGACGGAATCAAAAATCCGCGGGATTCACTTTTCATCAATTTCGACGGGAAGATAATCAGTTCCACGATTCCGCACTATGATTGGATATACGATTTTGACTATTACTATCCCGAAAACCGGGTCATCCTGCACGATACGACGTTGGTTCTGGTGTTTGACGGACATCAGGCCGATCGTTTCGGCCAGGAGAACGAATATGGATTCTCTGTGACCGGAGAAGATGGAGGTGAATCTCCGGTATCCGTGAAAATTCCCTTTTTTGACCACGTCATCCATTTTCCCGGGACAGTTCATCAGATGTCCTTGTATAATGAAGAGAAAGAACTCTTGTTTTTTTCTGACAAGACGTTGATACGTATGGACTTCGTGACCGGGGACATCATCCGGAAGTATGACTTGTCCGACCTGCCGGGCAGCATTCTTTTCTATACGGAGAACAGACATAACAGATTACTGTATTTGTGGGGCGGTTTTAAGGTTTATGTGCTGGATCCTGAGACGGGAGAAATCCGTATTGCCCTTGTCGTCCCGGAAGAATCAGATGAAATTTATCAATACAGGCAGGTTTCTTCCCTGGCATTTACAAAATTTGGTTCCGGCGTCGTGATATTGAGTTGTGAAGAATCGTCCGGCACAAGAATGAAAATTGTCCGGGTTTCTCCCGATGGATCTTTGGCCCTTGAGAATATGGACGAGTATCAGGATGATGAGTCTCATCGGGTTTATGATCCTTTGCTGTATCAGGCGGATGGGCTGGTTGAAAGTCGGGACGGAACTTTTATCCATTGCGTGACAAAGCTCGCATCGGCGTATTATTTCAAGTTTGACGGAGCGACCTGCCATTTGGAGGTCGGCCATTGCGGTCGTGATCAAAAGTGTTTTGTCACGGCCAACAAAAAGACGGACATCTGGCTGATGCGTGAACTATACAGCCAGTATTTGCTTTATCCCGACGGGACGACCAGTCCGGAGTGGCATTTGGACAGCCGACATGAGGGTGGTGCTGATTTCTGCTACACCCCGGGATATGAACATCTGGTCGTCACCTTTGAGAGAGTAGAATTTTTCAATGCGCCCGCACGCGTGCAAATGATTGATACAGCAAGCGGAGAACTCGTATTCAGCAAGCTTATTTTACAAGACCAACAAGAATTCCAGACAACCTCTGACGGGAAATATGCCATTGCTTACCGGGATGACTATGGTTATGGGAAAGATACCCGGATCTTTGTCTATGATATGCCGACCTTACTCTCCCGTTGCCGCTTCGGCGGAGAGTGAGACAAGTTCCGGATTCACATTCTGTCCCTGTCCTCCCCTTACGGTTTGAACAGCATCGGGGCGAACTGATGCAGCGAGCGGCGCCAGGTGAGCCATTCGTGGCCCGTGCCCGGGGACTCATAATAGACGTGCTTGACGCCCAGGCTGTCCAGGGCGCAGTGCAGGTCGTAGATGCCCTGGTACATGCCGGCGGGCTCGTCGGTGCCGATGCTGATATAGAGCAGATGATACTGGTCGTTGATCGAGGTGGGGTACATCTCGGAATCGCGGCGGTCGCCCGGGCCGCGGCCGGAGCCGCTGAAGCCGCCGATCCAGCCGAA
>CAMVGM010000099.1 GCA_947167015.1 uncultured Bacteroidales bacterium | reverse complement strand
TGATGTTCCTGGTGATGTGGCTCTTCATGATCCGTCCCCAGCGCAAGCAGCAGAAAGAACTCGAGGCAATGCGCAACGCTCTCAAGAAGGGCGACAAGGTCATCACGGCAGGCGGCATCTACGGCACCGTCGCGGATGTCGACGAGCGTACCGTCCTGATCAAGGTGGACGGCGAGGTCAAGCTGCGCGTGGACAAGAGTTCCATCCAGCGGGACATGACCGAGGCCGCACCGGCCAAGGACAGCAAGGAAGGCGAAAAGAAATAGGTGAAGAACTGGGTACAATTCCTGCTCTGCGTGCTGTTGTCGGCCAGTTTCTGGATCATCCACAACCTGTCGCAGAATTATGCCTCGATCGTGAGCGTGCCGGTCATCGCCGTCAGCAACATCGAGGGACGCGCCGCCGTGTCCACGTCCGAGGCGACGGCGACCGCGCAGGTGGATGCTTCCGGATTCCGGCATCTCGTCATGGGGCGCCGCCACAAACGGCCGGTCCGGGTGCAGTTCGGCGCCGCCGAGTTCCGGCACGTCAGGGGGGAATGGTACTCGATCGCCAACGCCAGCCTCTACCGTTACGTCCCCCAGCTTTTCGGGGACGGCGTAACGGTGGAGAACTTCATTTCCGACGACCTTGAATTCTCCTTCCCGGAGGAGACCTACAGGAAAGTCCCGGTCCGGCCCGTGGTTTCCATGGATTTCGAACCGCAATACATGGCCGTCAAGCCGCTGACCCTCCAGCCCGATTCCGTGCTCGTCTATGGCGAGCCTTCCCGCCTGGAGAACCTTTCCTACGTGCAGACGAAGCCGCTGGAACTCACGGAACTGCGCAGCAGCGTCCACGGCAAGGTGCGCCTGGAAACGCCCTCCGGGGTGCGCCTTTCCCACCAGGAGGCCATCTACTCGATGGAGGTCTCGCGTTTCGTGGAGATCCGCAGCGAGGAACGCATCGGGACGCGCAACGTTCCCGCCCGGACGGACCTGTCCGTGCTCCCTTCGACTGCCACCGTCGTGTTCCGCTGCGTGTTCCCGCTGACCGCCGACCCGGCCGGACAGGTGCAGTTCTATATCGACTGGCAGGATTTCACCGGTTCGCGCACGGGGCGTTGCGTCGCACGCTGCGACGGGCTCCCGGACGGGGTGATCGACTACGTGATCACGCCGGAAGTGTTTGACTGCCTGGTCCGTACGGCCGAATGACGATGAAGACGATCCTGGTCACCGGTCCGATCGGGAGCGGCAAGTCGGAAGCCTGCCGCTACCTCTCCTCGCTGGGATTCCCCGTCTATGACTGCGATTCCCGCACGAAGCTCCTGTACTCGCTCGTTCCCGGCCTGAAATGCCGGATCGAAGACGCGCTGGACCTTCCCTGGTCGCAGATTGGGACGGTCTTTTCCGCGCCGGAGAAACTCGCGAAACTGGAATCCATCGTCTATCCTTATGTGGTGGAGGACCTGCGCGGCTGGAAAGCCGCCCAGACCGCGCCGCTGCTTTTCGTCGAATCCGCCGTCGCCCTGGACAAGCCGCAGTTCGACGGCCTGTACGACCGGGTGCTGCTCGTCACCGCGCCTTATGAAGTGCGTGCCGCCCGCAATCCCAAGGTGGCCGGACGCGACGCCCTCCAGGCATTCGATCCCGCCCGCATCGATTTTACGGTCGTGAATGACACGACCCCCGAAGATATGTTCATCCAAATTAGAAAACTGATATGCAAACTGATTTAGCACGCATCATGTCCGTGGCCGGCCAGCACGGCCTGTTCCGCTACGTCGCCCAGGCCCGTGGCGGCGCCATCGGCGAGAACCTCGAAACGGGACAGCGCAAGGTGTTCAGCGCCAGCAGCCGCATCTCCACGCTGGCCGACATCGCCATCTATACCAGCGAAGGCGAGATGAAGCTCGACGAGGTGTTCCTGGCCCTCAAGAAGGTGCTCGGCGATGCCGAAGCCCCCTCCGCCAAGGCCTCCGACGCCGAACTGACCGCCCTCTTCAGCAAGGCCATCCCCAATTACGACGCCGAGCGCTTCTACGTTTCCCACATGCGCAAGGTGGTGGGCTGGTATGACCAGATCGCCAAGTATGCCTCGTTCGATTTCGTGAAGGAGGAGCAGGGCGATGCGCCGCAGGATTAAGGTCGTCACCCTCGGCTGTTCCAAGAACACGGTCGATACGGAGCATCTGCTGGCCCAGCTGCCGGTGGATGCTTTCGACATCGTGGACGGGGACGGTCCCGTGGACTGCCTGCTGCTGAACACCTGCGGCTTCATCGGCGACGCCAAGGAAGAGTCGGTGAACGCGATCCTGGAGGCCGTCGAGTCCAAGAAACGGGGTGAGGCGGGGGAGCTGGTCGTGTTCGGCTGCCTGTCGCAGCGCTACGCCGCCGAACTGCCCCGGGAAATCCCAGAGGTGGACGCCTGGTTCGGCGCCCGCGACCTGGTGCCCGTCCTGCGCCATCTGGGCGTGGAGCCCGGCCCGCTGGTCACCCGCCGCATCGCGGAGGCGAAAGGATACGCGTACCTGAAGATCTCCGAAGGCTGCGACCGCCGCTGCTCGTACTGCGCCATCCCTTTCATCCGCGGCGCCCACCGCTCCGTGCCGATGGAGGACCTGGTCGCCGAGGCGGAATCGCTCGCGGCCCGCGGCGTCCGCGAACTGATCCTGATCGCGCAGGACACGACCTGGTACGGGCTGGACCTGTACCGCCGCCGCGCCCTCGCCGAACTCATCCGTCGCCTGTCCGCCATCCCCGGGATCGCGTGGATACGCATCCATTATTCCTACCCGGCCGATTTCCCGGAGGACGTCCTGGAGGAGATGGCCGTCAACCCCAAGGTCTGCAAATACTTGGACATCCCGCTCCAGCACATCTCCGATCCGGTGCTGGACCGCATGCACCGGCACGTGGATGGGGCCTGGACGCGCGCACTCATTTCCCGCCTGCGCCGGCAGGTGCCGGGCGTGGCATTGCGCACCACGATGATCGTGGGGCATCCCGGCGAGACGGAGGAAGCGTTCGCCGAGCTGCTGGACTTCGTCCGCGAGGCCCGTTTCGAGCGCCTGGGCGCCTTTACCTATTCCGAGGAAGAAGGGACCTGGGGCGCGGAGCATCTGCCGGACGACGTGCCGGAAGAAGTGAAGCAGGAGCGCCTGGACGCCCTGATGGAAGTCCAGCGCGGCATCTCCTTCGAATACAACCGGTCCCGCGTGGGGACCGAACTCACCGTGATGGTGGACGATATCGTGGACGGGACGGCGGTCTGCCGCAGCGAGTACGAGAGTCCCGACGTGGACGGCGAAATCCTGGTCAGCGGCGCCGTCGGAAAAGTGTCGGTCGGTGACTTCGTCCGGGTGCGTGTCACGGGGGCGGAAGATTATGATCTGAGCGCGGAGCTCCTTTCATAATTTTTCGTATATTTGAGGGTACTAAAACCCACCGATCATGGCAGACGAAGATTTCGAAGGCCGCATAGACCTGGACGCCATCATTGCCAGCAAATTCAAGGGGAAGAAACTCCCCGGTTTCGTCGTGCGCTTCTTCAAGCGTTTCGTGCATCAGGACTGGATGAATTCCGTGCTGGTGCGCGGATACAAGGGGGCGGATTTCTGTGACGACACCCTTTCTCTGATGGACATCAAGATCGAGGTCGAGGGACTGGAAAACGTCCCCCGGGACGGTACGCTCTATACCTTTGCCTCCAACCATCCCCTCGGCGGGGTGGACGGCCTGGCGCTCTGCAGCCTGATCACCCGCCAGTTCGGTCCGATGAAGATGCTGGTCAACGATTTCCTGCTCTTCATCCGTCCGATCGAGCCGCTCTGCGTGCCGATCAACAAGGTCGGCGGCCAGGCGCGCAACCTGCCCCAGCTGATCGACGATGCCTTCCGCTCCGGCGACCAGTTGCTGATGTTCCCCGCCGGCGTGTGCTCCCGCAAGATCGACGGCAAGGTGCAGGACCTGCCCTGGACCAAGACCTTCATCAAAAAGAGCGTGGAGACCGGCCGCCCGGTCGTGCCGGTGCACTTCGTCGGACAGAATTCCCCGCGCTTCTACCGTGCCGACTGGTTCTTCCGCAAGTTCCTGAAAATCAAGTTCAATATTCCGATGCTGTTCCTGCCCGACGAGTTTTACCGGGCGCAGCACAAGACTTTCAAGATCATCCTCGGGAAACCGGTCCCGCCTTCCGCCTTCGACGGCTCCCGTACGGCGGCCCGGTGGGCGGACTGGATGCGTGAACAAGCATATAAACTGTAAGCGGTATGGAAAAGATCATCGATCCGGTAAGCGTGGAACTGCTCAAGGCGGAGCTTACCCCGGAAAAGAAACTTTGCGACACCAACAAGGCAGGCAACGAGATCTATGTCGTGGACGGGATCGATTCTCCCAACGTACTGCTGGAGATCGGCCGCCTGCGGGAGGTCGCGTTCCGCGATTCCGGCGGCGGTACCGGCCTGTCGGTGGACCTGGACGAGTTCGATACCACGACGGACCGGCCCTATAAGCAGATCATCATCTGGGATCCGGAGGCATCCGCCATCATCGGCGGCTACCGTTTCATCCTGGGTCCGGACGTCAAGATGCAGGAGGACGGCCAGCCGCACATCACCTCTTCGCACATGTTCCGGTATTCCGATCGCTTTATCCGGGATTACCTGCTGCATACGATGGAGTTGGGCCGTTCGTTCGTGACGCCGGAGTACCAGAGTTCCAAGGCGGGCGCCAAGGCGATATTCGCCCTGGACAACCTTTGGGACGGCATCACCGCGGTCATCCTGCAGCATCCCAACATCATGTACCTGCTGGGCAAGATGACGATCTATCCGACTTACGATAAATCCTGCCGCGAACTGATCGAGCACTTCCTGTGGAAGCATTTCCCGGACCCGGACGAGCTGGCACGCCCCAAGCAGCCGGTGGACGTGGAGGTGGACGGCCGTCTGCTGAACCTGATCCTCAAGGACGACGACTTCAAGTCGGATTACCGGAACCTCAAGGAGGCGATCCGCAAGCTGGGTTCGGGTATCCCGCCGCTGGTGAACAGCTACATGAACACCTCTCCTACGCTGCGGATGCTGGGCACCGGCATCAATGACGAATTCTTCGACGCCTACGACACGGGTATCCTGGTCTGCTACGACGAAATGTACGCCGAGAAGCGCGACCGGCACCGCGAGCCGTATTTCCGGCATCTCGCCGAATCCATCCGCAAGCGTTTCCCGGCCATGAGCCAGGAGGCGGAAGAGGTGGCCGAAAAGCTCAAGGAGAAGAAAGAAGGCGACCGTATGCGGCGTTTCAACGCCTTCCTGGCGCGCCAGAAGGACAACGTGGTGCAGGCGGAAAAGAGATTGCGGAAGAGTCTCAGCCGAAAGAAGAAAAAGGAAAAGGTGGAGCCGTAAGCCGGTTTCTGTTCACTGTTTTTCTGCCATTTATCTTCGCAACCTACCCCCTGGCATCGGGCGGGCAGCCCTCATCTGCCAGTATATTTGGT
>CAMVGM010000098.1 GCA_947167015.1 uncultured Bacteroidales bacterium | reverse complement strand
AAATGGCCGGCCCGGAGGCCTAGCGTTTCGCGGCTTCGTCCCGCTTGCGCTTGCGGTACATCTGCCAGGTATTGTACACGTTGTGCCAGATGGAATAGAAACCGCCGGCGACGGAGATGACCGGGGTCATGAAGGTATAGCCCATCCAGATGCCGAAAACGGTGTTCTTCTGGCCCAGGGCCTGCCCCGCGGAGATGGGGCAGCCGTAGCGCCGGCCGATGCGGCGGCCCAGCCAGAACTGCAGGATGCAGGTGAGCAGCGAGGCAATGCCGATCTCCCAGAGCACCCCGGGGCCGGCCTCGTTCTGCACGATGGCCCGCGTGCTCATCAGGATGGCGAGCGTGAGCGAGACCGCCCAGATATAGAATGAAAGGTGGGTGTACTTCAGCAGCCAGGCGTGCACTTTCGGCAGCAGGTAGCGCACCAGCCAGGCCAGCAGGGCGGGCAGGATGAGCAGCGGGAATACCTTCGCGAGGATCTTGGCGAAAGCCTCGCCGAAAGTCAGCCCCGCCATCGGATGGATGAGCGGGACCATCAGCGGCACCAGCACCGCCACCGCCAGGTTGATCAGCACCGTATAGGTGACCACGCCAGCCATGTTGCCGCCCAGTTTGCCCGTCACCACGGCGCAGGCCGTGGCGGTGGGACAGATGATGCAGAGCATCGCCGCCTCGATGCCGTACCGCAGGGGCAGCGCCGGAAAGAACACCAGCAGCAGCGCGAGGCCCACGAACAGCAGGGTCTGGAAAAGCAGCAGCCAGCCCATCCAGCGGTGGGGGCGCATCTGCTGCGGCTCGATCTTCACGAAACTCAGGAAGAGCATCGCGAAGAGCAGTATCGGCTGCACCTCCCGAACGATGCCCAGGAGCACCGGACCCGCCGGATGCAGGGCCGGGATGGCACGGTATCCCAAATAAAGGGAGGCGCCCACGATCATGCCGATGATGAGCGCCCAGTCCTTCAGGAACTTGACCAGGGTGTAGCGGTACTCCCCCATCCTACTTGGAATCCATCCGGGCGAGGAAGCACTCCACCGTATTTTCCATCAGCATCGCGATGGTCATCGGCCCCACGCCGCCCGGCACGGGGGTAATCCAGGAAGCCCGCAGGCGGGCCTCCGTGTAGTCCACGTCGCCGCACAGCCGTCCCTCGGCGTCGCGGTTCATCCCGACGTCGATCACCACGGCCCCGGGCTTCACCATGTCGCCCGTGACCACGTTCTGCTTGCCCACGGCCACCACCAGCACGTCCGCCTGCAGGGTCACGGACTTCAGGTCCTTCGTGCGCGAATGCGCGATGATCACGGTAGCGTTGCGGTCCAGCAGCAGTTTCGCCACCGGCTTGCCCACGATGTTGCTGCGGCCTACGACCACGGCGGTCTTGCCTTGCAGGTCGATGCCGCTCTCGTCGATCAGCCGCAGGATGCCCTTCGGCGTGCACGGCACGGTGCAGGGGCGTCCGAGCCACAGGTCGGCCACGTTCAGCGGATGGAAGCCGTCCACGTCCTTCTCCTTGGCGATAGCGTCGATCACGCGCGCCTCGTTTATCTGCTTGGGCAGCGGAAGTTGGACCAGGATGCCGTCCAGTTCGGGATCGCGGTTCAGATGGTCGATCATCTCCAGCAGGGCCGCCTCCGAGACATCCTCCGCCATCGTAATCAGGCGGGAGTTCATGCCCAGGTAGATGGCCGTCTTCACCTTGTTGCGCACGTACACCTGGCTCGCGGGATTGTTGCCCACGATGATGACGGCCAGCGACGGCTTGCGGCCGTACTTCACCTCCAGTTTCCCGATGCGCTCGCGCAGGTCCTCCTTGATGGAGCCGGACAGCGCCTTGCCGTCCAGCAGCTTGCCGTCCAGCGCCCAGTGGGCGATGTCGCGGCGGAAGAAGAGCGCATCGCAGCGGACCTTGGCGAGTTCGGCATAGACCTTCTCGCGCGCGGCACGGATGTCCGCCCCTTCGGTGACGACCATCATCACGCGGCCGCCGTTGGTGAGCAGGCGCCCGCCGTCCAGTTTGGTTCCCATATGATAGACACGCGCGTCCACGTCCTCCACGCCCTGGATCTCGAATCCCTTCGGATAGGAGCCGGGATAGCCCTTGGAGGCCAGCACCACGCCCAGGGTGACGGCATTGCGCCAGACGGGCTGCGCCGCCGGACGTCCCTCCGCCACGGCGGAGAAGATGTCATAGATGTCGCTTTCCAGGAGCGGCAGCACCACCTCGGTCTCGGGGTCACCGAAACGGGCGTTGAACTCGATGACCTTCACCCCGTCCGGGGTCTTCATCAGGCCGCCGTAGAGCACGCCGGAAAGCGGGCAGCCCTCGGCGACCATCGCCTTGGCGGCCGCTTCCAGGATCTCCTTCTGCGCGAAGGCGCGGTCCTCTTCCGTGATGAAGGGCAGGCCCGTGTAGGCGCCCATCCCGCCGGTGTTCGGCCCGCGGTCGCCGTCGAAGGCGCGCTTGTGGTCCTGGGAGAGGGGCATCGGATACACCCGCTCCCCGTCCACGAAAGCCATGAAAGAGAACTCGGGGCCCGTGAGGAAGTCTTCCACCACCACGCGGCCCTTGCCGAAAGTCTCGTCCAGCAGCATGCTGCGCAGCGCAGCCTCGGCCTCCGCCGCGTTCGCGGCGATCACGACGCCCTTGCCGGCGGCCAGGCCGTCGTACTTCAGCACGGCCGGGAACGGACGCGCATTCACGTAGGCAAGCGCTTCTTCGAAGCCGTCGAAACTGCGGTAGGCGGCCGTGGGAATGCCGTATTTGTCCATCAGCACCTTGGCGAACTCCTTGCTGCTTTCGATGCGCGTGGCGGCCCGGGTATGGCCGAAAATCCGCAGCCCGGCGGCGCGGAAGGCATCCACGATGCCCACCGAGAGGGCCGCCTCGGGGCCCACGACCGTAAGGTCGATCCCCTGCTCCTGCGCGAACTTCAGCAGGCCAGCGACGTCGGTATCCTTCAAGGGCACGTTCTCCGCCTGGAGACCAATGCCTGCGTTCCCGGGGGCGCACCAGATCTTCGCGACCTGCGGGGAGCGGCTCAGCGCGTCCACGATGGCGTGGCAGCGTCCGCCGCCGCCCACTACGAGCACTTTCTTGTCTCTTGTCATAATTTAATGCTTGAAATGTCTGATTCCGGTGAACAGCATCGTGATGCCCAGTTCGTCCGCCTTGGCGATAGCGTCCGCGTCGCGGATGCTGCCGCCGGGCTGCACGATGGCGCTCACGCCGTACTGTGCAGCCAGGGCCACGGTGTCGTCGAAGGGCAGGAAGCCGTCGGACGCGAGCACGAGTCCCTCGGTGAAACCGGCCGCCTGCGCCTGTTTGAGCGCGATCTCGGCGGATCCCACGCGGTTGGTCTGGCCGGCGCCCACGCCGATGGTATGGCCGTCGCGCACCACCGCGATGGCGTTGGACTTGACGTGCTTGACGATGCGCCAGCCGAAGTCCAGGTCAGCGAGCTGCGCCGCCGCGGGCCGGACCTTCGTCACGCACATCTCCTCCGTCACGGTCTCCACGGCCGTGTCGAGCTGCTGGGCCAGCATTCCGCCGTTCACGCCCACGTACTGCATCGGGGCGCGGTCCTGCGGGGCCATCGGCACCTCCAGCACACGGAGGTTCTTCTTGGCGGAGAGGATCTCCAGCGCCTCCGGGGTGAAGGACGGGGCGATCACGATCTCCAGGAAGATGGGCTTCATCCCGAGGGCCACCTCGGCGGTCAGCTCGCGGTTCACGCCCACGATGCCGCCGTAGATGCTCACCTTGTCGGCCTCGTAGGCCGCCTTCCAGGCCTCCTCCAGCGTCTGCCCAACGGCCGCGCCGCAGGGGTTCATGTGCTTGAGCGCCACGCAGAAAGGCTTGTCCGGGAAGTCCCGCAGCACGTTCAGGGCCGCATTGGCGTCCTGGATGTTGTTGTAGGACAGCTCCTTGCCCTGGATCTGCTTCGCGAAGGCCAGGGAGAACGGAGCGGGCTCGAGAGCGGCGTAGAAGTTCGCGTTCTGGTGGGGGTTCTCGCCGTAGCGGAGGCCCTGCTTGATGTCGAACTCCAGGAAGAGCTTCTCGGGCAGGCCGGCCTGCTTGCGCATATACGTGGCGATGCAGGCGTCGTATTCCGCCGTGTGGGTGTAGGCCTTGGCGGAGAGCTTCAGACGGGTTTCCGGGCTCGTGCAGCCGTTTTCGCGGAGTTCCGCGAGAACGGTGCCGTAATCATCCGGATCACAGACGATGGTGACGTCCCGCCAGTTCTTGGCGGCGCTGCGCACCATCGACGGACCGCCGATGTCGATGTTCTCGATGGCGTCTTCCATCGTCACGCCTTCCTTCGCGATGGTCTGCCGGAAGGGATAGAGGTTCACGCACACCAGGTCGATGGTGGAAATCCCCTGCTCCGCGAGCGTGGCCATGTGGACGGGCAGGTCGCGGCGCGCCAGGATGCCCCCGTGCACCTTCGGATGCAGGGTCTTCACCCGGCCGTCGAGGATTTCCGGGAAGCCCGTCACCTCGCTGATGCCCACGGTCTTCACGCCGCTCTGCTCCAGCAGGCGCTGCGTGCCGCCCGTGGCGATGATGGTCCAACCCAACTTCTGCAAGCCCTGCACGAAAGGCACGAGCCCGGTCTTGTCGCTTACGCTGACTAACGCTCTCATTTCTTCTCTTTCAATAATTTATCGATGGTTTCCACATACAGTGCGTGTTCGATCTTCTGCCCGATGCGGTGGACTTCCTCCGGGTCGTTCCCGTCGTATTCGAAAGCCCGCTGGGCGATGATCTTCCCCCCGTCCAGGTCGGCGTTCACCCAGTGGATGGTAATGCCATAGACCTTGACGCCGTAGGCCACCGCATCCTCCACGGCGTGCGCGCCCTTAAAGGCCGGCAGCAGCGAAGGATGGATGTTGATGATGCGCCCGCCGTAGGCGTCCAGCAGGACGTCGGAGATGATGCGCATATAGCCCGCCAGGCACACCAGGTCGATCCCGGCGGCGTCCATCCGGCGGATGACCTCTTGTTCGAAAGCGGCCTTGGAACCGAATTCCTTCGGGGAGGCGACGAAGGACGGGACGCCGAAGCGTTCCGCCCTCGCCACCACCGCGGCACCGGGCTTGTCACAAACCATCAGGGCCACTTCGGCGTCCAGGCGCCCGTCGGCGCAGGCCCGGGCGATGGCTTCGAAGTTGGTGCCCGATCCGCTGGCGAATACCGCTAGCCGTTTTTTCATTTCAGGATGATGTCCATCTCGTCCGGCTTGTTGGTAACCTTGCCGATGACGTAGGCCTTCTCCCCATGGGCAGCCAGGATGTCGATGGCCTGCTGCGCCTCGGAAGGATCGAGCACCAGGACCATGCCGATGCCCATGTTGAAGATGTTGAACATCTCACGGTGCGGCACGCCGCCCCACTTCTCGAGCAGCTGGAAGATCACGGGGATCTCCCAGGTTCCCTCGCGGATCTCGAGGCCCTGGCCTTCCTGCAGGAAGCGCGGGATGTTCTCGTCGAAACCGCCGCCGGTGATGTGCGCCATGCCGTGCACGTCGCAGTGGGCGATCACGTCCATCACCTGCTTCACGTAGATCTTGGTCGGGGTCAGCAGGACCTCGCCGAGCTTGCGGCCGTCCAGTTCGGGCACGCGGTCGGAATAGTGGTGTCGGCCGTCCTGGACGATCTTGCGCACGAGGCTGAAGCCGTTGGAGTGCACGCCCGAAGATGCGATGCCC
>CAMVGM010000097.1 GCA_947167015.1 uncultured Bacteroidales bacterium | reverse complement strand
GGGGTAGGCGTCGTTGGTGGACTGGGCGCAGTTGACGTGGTCGTTGGGGGAGCAGTACTGGTACTCGCCCTTCTTGTGGCCCATCAGTTCGAGGGCGCGGTTGGCGATCACCTCGTTGGCGTTCATGTTGACGGAGGTGCCGGCGCCGCCCTGCATCATGTCCACGGGGAACTGGTCGTGGAACTTGCCGCCCACGATCTCGCGGCAGGCCGCGCAGATGGCTTCCGCGATCTTCTTGTCCAGCACGCCGAGCTCGGCGTTGGCGGCGGCCGCGGCCATCTTGACGTACGCGATGGCGATCACGTAATCCGGATAGTCGCACATCCGGGTGTTGGAAATCTGGTAGTTGTTGAGGGCGCGCTGGGTTTGCACGCCATAATAGGCGTCGGCGGGCACCTGAAGTTCGCCGAGCAGGTCGCTTTCGACCCTGAATTTCTGTTGTGACATAGTTTTGTGTTATTGTATAACAAATGTACGGGTAAAATCCCGATTAAGCAAAAAAATGCTTATATTTGAAATCCAATAACCAATTACCGAATCCGAATGAAACGAATCCTCACCACCCTCGCCGGACTCGCCTTAGCGGGCCTGAGCGTGTTCGCGGGCAACAATGTCTGGCCCGACGGAACCAAGATGGAGAAATGGTTCACCTCCAAGCCCGCCAAACTCACCGGGGCGGAGGCAAAACGCTTTGTCATCACCGATTACGGCGTGGTGCGCGACAGCACCCTGCTGCAGACAGAAGCCATCCAGAAGGTCATCGACCTGGCGGCGGAACAGGGTGGCGGCACCATCGTCGTCCCGCAGGGCACCTTCCTCACCAGTTCGCTCTTCTTCAAATCCAAGACGCACCTCTACCTGGAGAAAGGCGCCGTCCTGAAGGGCAGTGACGACGTGTCCGACTACGCCGTGGTGCCCGTGCACATCGAGGGCGTCATCCAGCCCTACATCGCAGCCCTGGTCAACGCCTACGAATGCGACGGCTTCTCCGTGCGCGGCGAGGGCGTGATCGACGGCAACGGCCTGCGCTACTGGCGCGACTTCTGGACCCGCCGCCGCGTGAATCCCCGCTGCACCAACCTGGAAGCCCTCCGCCCGCGTCTCTTCTATGCGGCGAACAGCAAGAACGTCCTCCTGGAGGGCGTGACCCTGCGCAACCCGGGCTTCTGGACCACCCACTTCTACAAATGCGATTACGTGCGCGTGAAGGACATCGTGATCTACGCGCCGCAGAAGCCGGTCCCGGCCCCGTCTTCCGACGGCGTGGACGTGGACGGCTGCAACAACTTCCACATCACCGGCTGCCGCTTCCAGAACAGCGACGACCTGATCGCCATCAAGGGCGGCAAGGGCCCCTGGGCGGACACGGATCCCGACAACGCCACCAACTCCAACATCCTGGTGGAGAACTGCTGGTTCGGCCCCGGCTCCGCGATGGTGACCTTCGGCAGCGAATGCGTGGGCGGCCACAACGTCATCCTGCGCAACTGTGAGGGCGCCGGCGCCTCCCGCGTGCTCTGGCTCAAGATGCGCCCCGACACCCCGCAGAATTACGAGTACATCCTGGTGGAGAACATCACCGGCACGGTGGGCAACTTCATCTACGTCCACCCCTGGACCCAGTTCTTCGACCTGAAGGGCCGCGAGGACATCCCGAAGTCCTACGGTTCCCACATCCTGATGCGCAACTGCGACGTGACCTGCACCCGCAAGCCCTACGACATCGTGGAGAAGCCCGAGGAGTTCGAGCTGAGCGACATCGTGTACGAGAACATCAAGATCGACGACCAGTCCCAGCAGCAACCCCGCAGGTAATATGAAAAGGACGGCTTTGACGGTGCTGGGCTGCTTCTGCTGCGCCCTCGCACTCCACGCTGCCGCCCCGAAGCAGAAGATGGCGAAGTTCATCCAGAAAGAGATGGACTTCGCCGTTCTGCAGTCCAGGCGGATGTACGATTCCGTCAAGGACCTGGACGGACGGCTGGTCAATACCACCCGGAACGGGGTGCTCGAGACCTGCGATTCGAAGAACTGGGTGGCGGGATTCTTCCCCGGTACGCTGTGGTATCTGTATGAGTACACGGGAGATCCGGAACTCCGCGCCGCCGCCGAACGGATGACGGAACGCATGGCGCCGGAGCAGTACAACCGGGACAACCACGACGTCGGCTTCATGGTGTACTGCAGTTACGGCAACGGCTGGCGCCTGACCGGCCGCGACGACTACCGCCAGGTGGTCGTCAACGCCGGCAACTCGCTCGCGACGCGTTTCAGCCCGTCGGTCGGCTGCACCCGCTCCTGGAATCCCCAGCCGCGCAAGCACAGGGATTTCATCGTGATCGTGGACAACATGATGAACCTCGAACTCCTGACCGTGACCTCCGCCCTTACGGGGGACCCGCGTTTCATGGACATCGCCCGGACCCATTCCAACACGACGATACGCAACCACTATCGGCCGGACTACAGCTGCTGGCACGTGGTCAACTACGACGAGATGACGGGCGAGATCCTCAGCAAGGAGACCGAGCAGGGCTATGCGGACGGGTCCGCCTGGTCCCGCGGCCAGGCCTGGGGCCTGTACGGTTTCACGATGATGTACCGCCAGACCCGCGATCCGCGCTACCTGGAGCAGGCCGTGAACATCGGCCGCTTCCTGATGAACCATCCGGCCCTGCCCAAGGACAAGATCCCGTACTGGGACCTCGACGTGCCGGTGGGGAAGGACACGCCGCGCGACGCCTCCTCGGCCTGCATCATGGCTTCCGCCTTCATCGAACTGTCCACCTTCGTGGAGGATCCCGTCCTCTCGCAACAGTTCCTGACCCTTGCCGAGCAGCAGCTCACGTCCCTTTCCAAGGCGCCCTACAAGGCGAAGGCGGGGGAGAACGCCAACTTCATCCTAAAGCACTCCACGGCCAACAAGCCGGCGAACACCTTCGACACTCCGCTCGTCTATGCGGACTACTACTACATCGAGGCCCTGCTGCGCTACAGGCGCCTGCTGGAAGGCCGTCCGGTCGTGGACGTGCGCACCGTCGTCTCCGGTCAGCCGGAGCGGCAGCAGTGGATCGCCGCCCTGGATCGCATCGCGCGTCCGGTGCTCACGAACCTCGCTGCCGGCACGCTGAAGCAGAACCTTCCGTTCGAGTCCCTTTCGACCGATCCGAACCGCAAGGCCGTATCCCGCCTGGAGGCTTTCGGCCGCACGGTCTGCGGCATCGCCCCCTGGCTGGAACTCGGGCCCGACGGGACCCCGGAAGGGTGCCTGCGCGCCGAATTCATCGACCTGACCCTCAAGGCTTTGGCGAACGCGGCCGACCCGGACTGCCCGGACCGGCTGGTGTTTGACGGCAGCCACGGCGGACAGGCCCTCGTAGATGCCGCCTTCCTGGCCCAGGGGCTCCTGCGCGCGCCGAAGCAGCTCTGGGCCCGCCTGACGCCCGGGGCCCGGGCCGACCTGACGGCGGCCCTGCAGTCTTCCCGGGAAATCAAGCCGGGGGAGAGCAACTGGCTGCTCTTCGCCTCGATCGTCGAGGCGGCGCTGCTGGAGTTTACGGGCAGCTGCGACATGGACCGGCTGCTCTACGGCGTGAACCGTTTCCTCTTCGACCATTGGTACAAGGGGGACGCGTGGTACGGCGACGGCGAGGAGTTCCACTTCGACTACTATAACTCGCTGGTCATCCAGCCGATGCTCACGGACGTGCTGCGCGTGCTGCAGGGACACGACGTCTCGCAGAAGCAGTACCTGCCCCAGCAGCTCGCGCGGGAGGCGCGCTATGCCGCCCAGCTCGAACGGCTGATCTCCCCGGAGGGGACGTATCCGGCCGTGGGCCGCTCCATCACCTATCGCTTCGGATCCTTCCACGCGCTTTCCCACGCGGCCCTGCTGGGCATCCTCCCCAAGGAACTGCCCGCGGCGCAGGTGCGCTCCGCGCTTTCCGCCGTGATCGGGCGCCAGCTCGCCACGCCCGGCAATTTCGACCGCGACGGCTGGCTGACCGTGGGCTTCTCCGGCCATCAGCTGCACATGTCCGAACCCTACATCAACACGGGCAGCGAGTACCTCTGCTGTGCGGTGTTCCTGCCGCTCGGGCTGCCGGCGGAAGATCCGTTCTGGGCCGGTCCGGCGCAGGAATGGTCCCAGCTGAAGGCCTGGAAGGGCATCGACATCGGCGCGGACCACGCCTTGAATGACCTTCGCCGGATTCCCCAGTCCGGGGCCTTGCGACAGAACTGATTTATTAGTATATTTGCAAGATAAATACAATACTACTGACCAATATGGATATTTCCCTCAAACAGGGCTGCAAATACGCCCTTCTCGTCCCCACCTCGATGGGACTCCGCATCACCCCTGAAAACGGCCAGCCGGTCCAGTCCAGCGACGTCTTCCACCTCCAGGCCACCAGCGCCGAGACCAATGTCGCCAGCGTGGCCTCCTACCTCGGCCTGCCGGTCAAGGTCCTCACCACCTTCGTCAAGGGGAGCCCGTTCGCCGCGTTCATCAAGTCCGACCTGCGCCGCCGCGGGATGGATTTCGAGGGTCCCGAGGTGCCGCAGGGCGGCCCCTGGGGCTACCGTCACCAGATCAACATCGCCGACAGCGGCTATGGTTCCCGCGGCCCGCGCGTCTGGAACGACCGCGCCGGTGAAGTGGGACGCACCCTGAACGTGAAAGATTTCGACCTCGACCGCATCTTCGGGCAGGAAGGGGTGCAGATCGTGCACCTGTCCGGCCTGATCGCCGCGCTGAGCCCCGATACCAGCAAGTTCTGCCTGGAGATCGCCCGCGCCGCGAAGAAGTACGGCACGCGCATCGCCTTCGACCTCAACTACCGCGCCTCCTTCTGGATCGGCCGCGAGCAGGAACTGCACGACATCTTCTCCGAGATCTGCTCCATCGCGGACATCCTCATCGGCAACGAGGAGGACTTCCAGCTTTGCCTGGGCATCGAAGGTCCCGAGGCCGGCGGCAAGGACATCGCCGCCAAGATCGAGGGCTTCAAGGAGATGATCCGCCGCGTGAAGAAGCAGTATCCCAACGCGCAGGTCTTCGCGACCACGCTCCGCCAGGTCAACAACACCAACAGCCACAACTGGGGCGCCATCATGCTCGAGGGCGACACCTGGCACGTGGTGGAGCCGCGCGAGATCCACGTCCTGGACCGCATCGGCGGCGGCGACGGCTTCGTCGGCGGCCTGCTCTATTCCATCCTCAAGGGCTGGGAGAGCGAGAAGTGGATCCAGTTCGGCTGGGCCACGGGCGCACTCGCCACGACGATGCTCACCGACTACGGCCAGCCGGCCGACGAGGAGCAGGTCTGGAGCATCTGGCAGGGCAACGCACGCGTCAAGAGATAGGATTCCATGCTTTATTTCGAAAGAGGTTCCAAGACGGACGTGATCGGTGCGGAGGAGATCCGCGCGATCCTGACGGAAGTCTTCGACAAGATGGGGGAGAAGCGCCGCGTGGTGGCGCTTCCCCCCGATTTTACCCGGGCCAACTCCTACGCCGGGCCGATCACGGAGATGATCTACGATTACTACGGCGAGCGGCTGACCGACGTGATGCCCGCGCTCGGCACGCATTCCCCGATGACGGACGAGCAGATCCGGACGATGTTCGGCCACGTGCCCGCGGACCGCTTCCGCGTGCACGACTGGCGCAACGACGTCGTGACGGTGGGGGAGGTCCCCGCATCCTACGTGCACGAGGTGTCCGAGGGGCGGCTGGACTACACCTGGCCCGCCCAGGTGAACAAACTCCTGCTCGAACCGGACATTGACCTGATCCTGTCCGTCGGGCAGGTCGTGCCCCACGAGGTCATCGGCATGGCCAACTACACGAAGAACATCTTCGTGGGCGTGGGCGGCTCCGA
>CAMVGM010000096.1 GCA_947167015.1 uncultured Bacteroidales bacterium | reverse complement strand
ACGGCCTCGTGCAGGCCTTCGGCGGCAACGTCCAGGAATTCATCATGGGCGGCGCCGCCCTCAACCCGGAGGTCGAGAAGATCTTCAAGAAGATCAAGTTCCCCTACCTCGTGGGCTACGGCATGACCGAGGCCTGCCCGCTGCTGGCCTATGAGCACTGGACCAAGTACGTGCCCGGTTCCTGCGGCAAGCCGGTCGACTGCGCCGTCGTGCGCATCGATTCCGAGGATCCCCAGCACATCGCCGGCGAGATCCAGGCCAAGGGCGAGAACATCACCATCGGTTATTTCAAGAACCCGGAGGCTTCCGCCAACGCCTTCACCGAGGACGGCTTCCTGCGCACCGGCGACCTGGGCATCATGGACAAGGACGGCAACATCTTCATCAAGGGCCGCTCCAAGAGCATGATCCTCACCGCCAACGGCCAGAACGTCTATCCCGAGGAACTCGAGGCCATCGTGAACAACCAGCCGTTCGTCAGCGAGTCCGTCGTGGTGGACCGCGCCGGCAAGATCGTCGCCCTGGTCTATCTCGACAAGGACGGCATCAAGAACGCCAAGCTGGACGAAGAGACTATCTCCGACCTGCCTGAGAAGATCCGCGCCGGCGCCAACCGCCAGTTGCCTGCGTACAGCAAGATCGCCAAGGTCGAGACCGTGCTCGTGCCCTTCGAGAAGACCCCGAAGATGAGCATCAAGCGCTTCCTGTACAAATAATCCGAAAATTGCAGAAAATAAGGCCTCCGAGCGATCGGGGGCCTTATTTTTGCAGGAATCATACGCCGAAAAACCGTTTTAGTATCCATGAAGAGAATCGCCCCCTTCCTGCTCGCGATATTCCTGCTCTCCTTTGCCGCCGCTGCGCAGCAGCGCACCCAGTCCCGCGCTTCCCAGCGCGGCACGCTTACCGGAACCGTCATGCTCCTCCCGGACACGGAAGACGAAGATGCCTTCCCGGGCACCGGCGCCGTCGTCATCGTCGTCCCTTCCGCACGGAAAGACACCCTGTACGCGGTGGTCGGCGACAAAGGCCTGTTCACCATCCGGAACGTCCCCGAAGGCCGGGCGGACGTCAGCATCAGCCTCCTGGGCTACGAAGAGATGCGCCGCAGCATGAACGTAAAGGCCGGCGAGAACAAGATCATCGTGGAACTGCGGCCTTCCAACATCATGCTTTCGGAAGCCGTGCTGACGGAAACGGCCACCGTGATGTCGGTCAAGGAGGACACCATCATCTTCAATCCCAACGCGGTCAAGTTCAACAAGGGCGAGATGGCCATCGACCTGCTGGAACAGATGCCGGGCGTCAAGGTCAGCGACTCGGGCGTATCCATCCTCGACGAGGAACTCGCCACCGTCTATATCGACGGGGCGATGCTGTTCAGCGACGATCCGATGCGCGCCCTGGAGCAGCTCCCCGCGGAAGAGGTCGCCGGCATCAAGTCCTTCACCGAGTACGCCAACAAGGATCCCAACCACGTGATCAGCCTCAACGAAGAGAAGCAGCGCGTGGTGGACATCCAGACCAAGAACAAGCCCAAGATGGTGGTAAACGGGGACTTCCTCACCGGCGCGGGCTTCGACACCGACAGCCTCTACCACAAGTTCCGCTATACGGCCGGCGGCACGGTCAGCCTCTCTTCCGAGAGCCTGCAGGCCGACCTGAGCGTCAACGTGAACAACATCAACGACGCCTCCGCCAGGCGCCGCGGCAACGCGTTCCGGGGCGCCCGGAGCGGCGGGGCGGCGGACCTGCGGGCCATCAGCGTCTCGGCCGGGGTAACCCGCCGCTGGATGAGCAAGGAGGCCCGGAATTTCGTCCTCGCCAGCATCGGGGGCAACTATTCCTACACGAACAACTATACCGTGAACGAGTCCCGCTCGCAGCAGACTTATTTCCCCACGGACGCATATTATTTCCGGGAATCCCTGAATTCTTCCCATTCGGACCAGACCAGCGGGGTGCACAGGTTCAGCCTGAACGGGCGCAAGAGCCTCAAGGACGGCATGATACGCCTCTCGGCCAACTACAACATCACCGACGGGCACAACCGCTCCTACAGCAGCAATTACAACTACCAGGACCAGCTGCCCCGGCAGGGAACCTCCTCCGGCACGGTTTCCGACACCCGGAACCAGTCCTTCAGCAGCAACTTCAATTTCAACAAAGGCATCGCCGGCAAGCTGTACTTCGGCCTGGGGGCCAACTTCAGCAGCGGGGGCAACACGGGCTTCTCCGCCCGGACCGACACCACCACCTCCACCATCGCGGTGAAGGTGCTGGACATCGATTCCTCCGGCGGCAACCGCAGCTACGGCTTCTCCCCGAGCATCAGCTACCGCTTCTCCAACCGCCACAGCATCGAGCTGGAGTACGGCTTCACAGACACCCACCGGGAGAGCGAACGCATCGCGATGGACGTCACCAACCCCGCCGCGATGGTGCGCGACAGCGTGAACACGGAGCACCTCACCCACGACAACCGCGTCCAGACGGGCACCCTCTCCTACCGGCAGTATTTCGAGAAATGGCAGGCCAACCTGCGGGTCAGCGTGGGATACGGCTCCACCCGCCTCGGCAGGGTGGACTATTTCCCGGAGGAGAGCAGCTATTCCCGCCCCTTCAACGCCTGGACCGGCCGCGTCCGCTTCGGGACGGAGCGGATGATCGACGACTGGATGTTCAACTACACGGCTTCCAATTCGGTCCCCTCGCTCGAGCAGGTGCGCCCGCGCCTGGACAACTCCAACCTGTACTCCGTCTCCGCCGGCAACCCGGCCCTGCGGCAGAGCACCTCGCACAACTTCTCGTTCTCGTACAGCACGGTGCTCGGGAAGGAGGCGCGGCAGAGCGTCGCTTCCAGCGAGAACCGCTGGCGTGCGGCCCGCAACTTCTCGTCGTTCTCGTTCTCGGCCAATTTCCGGGTGAACAACGACGTGATCGTCAACCGCCGCATCTATTACGCCACCGACACCTACCTGCCGGAATACGATTACACGATGCCGGCGCAGTCCACCCTAAACACCTATGAGAACGTGGACCACAGCTACAGCGCATCGGCGAACGCCGAGCTCGAGAGCCAGCTGAAGAAGATCAACAGCGTCCTCCGGACCAACGTCTCCATGAACTGGGACAGCTCCCCTTCGTACGTGAACGACGTGCTGACCGTCACCCAGAACTACCGGCCCACGCTCACGCTGGCCTTCAATACCAATTTCTCGCGGAACTTCCGCGTGAACCTCCGCGGCACCGGCTCGTACATCTATTCCTCCAACTCCGAGAAAGACGACGTGAGCTATTTCACCGAGCGGCTGACGGTGGGCTTCGAACTCAACAACATCCTGAAGCACATCTACGCCGGCGGCAACTACAACAGGGTATTCACCCAGGGCCTAAGCTACGCCCAGATCAACGACAACATACTCAACCTGAACGTCGGCGTGCGCTTCGGCCCACGCAACAACATCGACCTGGCCGTCAGCGGCTACGACCTGTTCAACCAGAACACCGGATTCTCCACTTCGATGGGCTCCAACTTCGTCCGTTACAACTGGACCCACAATTTCGGCCGCAACATCCTGTTCACCTTCGCCTACCGCTTCAATTCCATGGGCGGCAATGGCGGCGGAGACCGCGGACAGGGCGGCGGACGAGGGCCTGGCGGAGGACGCGGCTGGCGTCAATGACAATTTGTCACTGGAACACCATTTGATTATCTGTTTGACGGCTGCCTCCTGCGAAACTTCGCTTCGCTCATCCCACCGCGTCGCTTCGCTTGCGGTCCCCCCGTTCACGAGCCACGGGCGGCTACGGTTTCGCAGGAGGCAGCCGCCAACAGATAACAACAAAAAAGCAATATGGCAACCAAGACACTTAAAGGCAAAATCGGCGTAACGACCGAGAACATCTTCCCGGTAATCAAGCAGTTCCTCTATTCCGACCACGAAATCTTCCTGCGCGAACTCGTCGCCAACGCGGTGGACGCCACCCGCAAGCTCCAGGCCCTCGCCTCCAGCGGCGACTTCAAAGGCGAACTCGGCGAACTGAAAGTCCGCGTCGAACTGGACGAAAAGAAGAAAACCCTCCGCGTCATCGACCGCGGCATCGGCATGACCGAGGAAGAGGTGGACCGCTACATCAACCAGATCGCCTTCTCCTCCGCCGGAGAATTCCTCGAGAAATACAAAGACCAGCTCAACTCCATCATCGGCCACTTCGGCCTCGGCTTCTACTCCGCCTTCATGGTGAGCAAGAAGGTCACCATCGACACCCTCAGCTGGCAGGAAGGCGCCAAGCCGGTCCACTGGTCCTGCGACGGCTCGCCGGAATACGAGATGACCGCCGGCAAGAAAGAGGACCGCGGCACCGAGATCACCCTCTACCTGGACGACGACTCCGAGGAGTTCGCGAACAAGGGCCGCATCAGCCAGCTGCTCGGCAAATACTGCAAGTTCATGCCCGTCCCGGTGGTCTTCGGCAAGAAGACCGAGTGGAAGGACGGCAAGAGCGTCGAGACCGACGAGGACAACGTCATCAACGGCATCGACCCCATCTGGACCAAGGCCCCGTCCGAACTCAAGGACGAGGATTACCTCAAGTTCTACAAGGAGTTATACCCGATGGAAGAGGAGCCGATGTTCTGGATCCACCTGAACGTGGACTACCCCTTCACCCTCACCGGCGTGCTGTACTTCCCGAAGATCAAGGAGCGGATGGCCATCGACAAGAACAAGATCCAGCTCTACTGCAACCAGATGTTCGTCACGGATCACGTGGACAACATCGTCCCGGACTTCCTGACCCTGCTGCACGGCGTCATCGACTCCCCCGACATCCCGCTGAACGTCAGCCGCAGCTACCTGCAGAGCGACGCAAACGTCAAGAAGATCAGCACCTACATCACCAAGAAAGTGGCCGACCGCCTGGAGGAAATCTTCAAGGAGCAGCGCGAGCAGTTCGAGCAGAAATGGGACAACATCAAGCTCTTCATCGAGTACGGCATGCTCTCCGACGAGAAGTTCTGCGAGCGCGCCCTCAAGTTCGCCCTGCTGAAGAATACCGACGGCAAGTACTTCGGCCTCGAGGACTATCGCACCGCCATCGCGCCGGAGCAGACCGACAAGGACCAGAACGTGGTGTACCTGTACGCCACCAAGCCTGCGGAGCAGTACGCCTGGATCGAGGCGGCGAAGAACCGCGGCTACGACGTCCTGCTGATGGACTGCGAACTGGACAGCCACTTCGTCAACCTGCTGGAAGCCAAGGTGGAGCACACCCGCTTCGCCCGCGTGGACAGCGACTCCGTGGACAACCTCATCCCCAAGGAGGAGAAGGTGAAACCCGAGATGTCCGAGGATGACAAGAAGCTGCTCGACGAGCTCTTCAAGGCCGTCCTGCCCGAGGGCAACGACTATATGGTGGACGCGCAGAACCTCGGCGAGGGCGCCGCGCCGGTGCTCATCACCCAGAGCGAGTTCATGCGCCGCTACCGCGAGATGAGCGCCCTGGGCGGCGGGATGAACTTCTACGGTTCCCTGCCCGAGGCCTACAACATCATCGTCAACATGGAGAACCCGCTGATCGCGAAGATCTGGGGCGGCAAGAAAGAAGCCGCCGAAACTTCGGCGGCTGACTTTGCCAAGGACAGCGAACTGCTGCATCAGGTGGTGGACCTCGCCCTGCTGGGCAACGGGATGCTGAAAGGCAAGGCCCTCGCGGACTTCATCGCCCGCAGCGAAAAGCTCCTGAAATAAACCGCAGGACGGTTATTTCTTCTTTTGATTCTCGACTTCGGCTTCCGTACGGGGGCCGAAGTTGACGCTTATGTCCCCCGTCGTGCCCTTGCCGAACTCATAGTCGTTTCCCGGCAGGACGGCGTTCAGCAGGATGCCCACGAGCGCCGCGACGGCCAGGCCGCTGAGCGAGGTG
>CAMVGM010000095.1 GCA_947167015.1 uncultured Bacteroidales bacterium | reverse complement strand
AGGTAGTGGCAGCGCAGCTCGTCGGGCTGGGCGGCGAGCTGGCGGTCGAGCACCTTCATGGCTTCGCCGAAGAGCTCCTCGTCGTAGGTGGTCTCCTCGAAATAGTTGACATCGTTGCCGTCGGAATCCTTCAGGGTGAAGGCCGGCTGGTTGCCCAGGTAGCGGCGCATGCCGGGCTTGGACACGATCTCCGCGTGCTGGGACTTGACGAAATAATAGTTGAACCGGGCCATGGGGATGGCCTTGTTGTCCGGGTCGGCGGCCTCCCAGCGGTCCAGCAGGGTCTCCACACCCACGCCGGAGTATCCGACGTTGCGCACCAGGCGTTCGTAGCGGGCCTGGAAGTCTTCGGGGGCGGTCTCCTGCGCCAAGGCGGGGCAGGTCAGTGTCAGGATCGCGACCAGCGGGGCGATCAGTCTCTTCATCTTCATACGTTCATCAATATGCGGCGGCCCTTGGGGAGCAGGTTGTTGCATCGGGGTCCGATGTTCTTGACGAATCCCAGCGGGTGGCCGAGGTAAGTGATCACATGGTAGCCGGGAGCGGCCTGCGGCAGCACGAGCGCATCCCGGTGGAGGTAGCGCAGGGCCGTCTGCCGGTCCACGTCCACGGTCGGGTAGTCCTTGCTATCAAAAAATATGCTCAACGCATAGTCCGGGTCGGGAATGAAGTCTTTTCCTTTCATTTCCCCCTTGCGGACTCCGCCGCCGCGCAGGGGGTGCAGGGCTGCGGGATCCGCCTTGGCGGACGTGCGCTGCGGCGCGGTCTTGCGGAGCGCTCCGGCCCATTGTCCTTCGCCCGGCACGACGCCGGCTTCGAGCAGGTGTCCGTGGGGGGTGCGGCGTACGCCGTATGCTTCAAATTCCGCTTCCGGCTCCAGGATTTCGCCGCCCAGTTCGGCGGAGGCCCAGGCGAGGTTGTCGTCGTTCTCGGCCTGCTCATAGGTGCAGGTGCTGTAGAGCAGCCAGCCGCCTTCGCGCAGGGCGGGCCACACGTCCGCGAGGATGCGTCTCTGGCGGGCGGCACACAGTTCCACCACTTCCGGGCTCCATTCTTCCCGGGCGCGGGGATCCTTGCGGAACATCCCTTCGCCGCTGCAGGGCACGTCCGCGACGATGACGTCGAACCAGCCCGCCAGGCGGGCGAATGCCGCCGGGTCCGCGCCGGTAACGATCACGTTGGGGTCGCCCCAGCGGGCCACGTTGTCGTCCAGCACGCCCACGCGCGCCTTCATCACTTCGTTCGCGACCAGCACGAAGCCGTCTCCGAACGCTTCCCGCAGCGACGCCGCCAGGTCCGTCGTCTTCCCGCCCGGCGCCGCACACAGGTCCAGCACCCTGACGGTCTGGCCGCTGCGCGCGCCTATATATTTTCGGAAGAGGTGGCCGACGAACATGGCAGAAGAGTCCTGGACGTAGTAGCAGCCGGCGTGCCAGAGCGGGTCGAGCGTGAAGACGGGCCGGTCGGACAGGATGCGGCCATACGGCGACCACGGGACCGGGGAGCCTTCCGGCCCCGCCAGCCCCTTGAACGGATTCAGACGGATCGAGACGGACGCCTCCTCCATCACCCGCGGAAATCGTCCGGCATCTGCGGCATACGGCCCTCGGAAGCATCCACGAGGCCGTCCACGATCTTGTCGAGCCCCTGCTGCAACTTGCTGCCGAGCATCGTCTTCATCATGAAATTGAGATTCGCGTCCAGGTCGATCCAGAAATCGGTCCGGCCCGGAATGGCGGACGGCTCGAAATGCAGCACGCCCACGAACTCCACCGGCGACTCCGCGCTGCCGAGCCGGATGAGCCGGTAGGGCTGGCGCTCGTCCACGCGCACGCCGATGCGGAAGCCCTGCACCGTGGCGGTCAAGTGGTCGAAATCCGCCTCGACCTCCGCCTGGACCTTGTCCTGCGGGATCATCTGCGCGAAATTGCGCAGGTCGGTGAACACCATGTACATTTCCTCGGGGCGCTTGGCCACCTGTCCGTGCTTGCTGGTATAGTGTGCGGTCATAGTCGATAAAAATGATTACATTTGCATCCGATGCAAAGATAGCAATTTTCTGATGCACAAGATTTATTTCGAACGGCGGCTCATCATCATCTGCAGTCCCGGCGAGCAGGCGCTCTCCGATCCCAACGCCGTGGAGTTCCATTTCGGCGAGAACGTCAACATCCACACCCTCGTGGCGATGTTCGAAGCCTCGCAGTCGCTGTCGCGCATCTACATCCCCACCGACGAAACCGAATGGATGTACCGCCGCGTGTGCGCCGAGTTCCGCGAGGTGGACGCCGCCGGCGGGCTCGTGTCCAACCGCCGCGGCGACTACCTGCTGATCCAGCGCTCCGGCCTCTGGGACCTCCCGAAAGGGCACCGCGAGGCCGGCGAGGACATCCGCGTGACGGCCCTGCGCGAAGTGCAGGAAGAGACCGGCGTGGACCAGCTGGAACTCCGGGACCTCATCTGCGTGACGGACCATTGCTACCTGCGCGACGGGGTGTGGCACCTCAAGCACACCTGGTGGTACGACATGCTGTACACCGACCCGGTGAACCTCACGCCGCAGCGCGAGGAAGACATCACCCGCGCCGCCTGGGTGGCCCGCTCCAGCCTGCCCCCCTACCTCAAGAACACCTATCCCTCCATCCAGGAGGTCTTCCGCGAAGCGAAAGTATAAATGACCAAGTATATGAAAAGACTGATCCTTCTCCTGGCGGCCTGCACGATGATCGCGACCGGCTGCCCCCGCAACGCCGGCCAGACCGCCGGCGGCGCGGAGACCCCTGCCGGAAACGCGGACGGAATTGAACTTACCCAGGACGGAAACGACCTTGCAGCGGCCTCGTCCGCGGGTATTGTCGGCAAGGAATTCACTTTCGACGAACTCTTCAAGATCTTCTCCATCTTCGGCAGCAACATCATGACCCCGAAGTTCGCCCCGCAGAGCGTCAAGGACCGGATCAAGGCGGAGCTCAAGGAGTCCTTCGACGGCTCCGTCGAGTTCACGGGGCCGACCAACCGGCTGGAATACAGCCTGTTCGACGGCAACTGCTACGACGGCTTCGAGATGGCCTGCTACCGCTACTCCGCCGACGACCACGTGCTGGTGATGCTGCTGGAGAACGGCGGATGCGACGTCTCTTCCGTCAAATATCTCCGCGCGTATGAGTATGACCCGGAAACGGGGAACGCCCGCGAGGTGGAACTCCCGTTCAACCCCGCGCCCAAGCGCGACGACTTCGAGGACCTGGTCCGCCTGGCGGGCGCCGACGTGGAGGAACTGCGCGGCGCGATGAAGGCCGGCCTGTATGACTACGAGTGGCGTCCGGAAGGCGCGCTGGTCCGGCTCAACGACCCGATGGACTTCGACGAGCACGTCTATCACGGCGCCCTGTTCGTGGATTACCGGTGGAACGGCTCGGAACTCGTGCGCAACGAGGATTACGTCTATCCCAGCATCCACGCAGACGGCTTCGGGAGCATCCTGCTCGGCCAGTCCGTCCCCAACCTCCGCTTCGATTACGACCCCGTCGGCTATGACGTGAAATACTCCGAGGGCGGCGACCTCTGGCTGGTGGAACTGAACGGCAAGGACGTGCTCCAGATCCAGATGGAATTCGACAAGGTGTATTCCATCGAGGTGTTCTCGCCCAAGTACTGCGTGGTGAAGATGGCCTATGAGAACGACGGCAAGCAGCAGCCCCGCGTGGGCGGCCGGATCAATGACTGCATCGCCTTCGGCACGGAGGCCCCGCAGGTCTGGATGCTGATGGACGGTACGGTGCAGATCGAGGACGACATCTGGAACAGCAAGATCGCCTTCCGGGCCCCGCGCGAGTCCCTGGTGAACCCGCCCCAACCCTCCGCCAACGGCCGCATCCGCATCGAGAATCCGAAGTTCAAGCCCGACGCGACCATCGCATCGATCCTTCTCTGGAGGGAGGATTGACGCGTCAGAATTCCAGGTTGACGGCGGAGAAGGTCAGGCCGGAGGAGGACTTTGTAAAAAGAGAAATCCACCTTTTCGGCCTTTGAGGCCATCTCAGATGGATTTCTCCTTATCGAAACAGTCGTATTTGGTGCTTTTGCTCAGGAGAAATACATTTTAAATCCACCCGAAGGCTAATTCTCTGGATTTCTCCTATACAAGTTATCTTCTAAAAGCCCGTGTAGTACTGCCCGTCGGTGAGGCGATGGGCGCCGTCGTAGGCGAAGCCGTAGGACTTGGCGCCCTGCCCGGACTGGGTCCGGGCCCAGGACCGAAAAGGCCGGATTCGCTCCCTTCTGTTCGTGCGGAAGCGCCATCACCGCCCGGCTTCCGTCCGGAAAGAGATGGATATCATACGCATACACATCTTCCTGCACCGACACGAACGTTCCGTCCTGCAGATAGGTCAGCGCGCGCTTCCGGCCGGTATCCAGCACCAGGATGCGTCCAGCAGGGTCCAGGAACGGATTTGCGGATATATACTCCTGCGGCCCCCGCCCCTTCCGGGAAAAAGAAGAAACGACACGTCCGTCCGGTCCGACCATGGCAAGGGTATCCTGCAGACGAAGCTACAGGTTCCTGCCGTCGTAGCCTGACATCGGGGAATAACCCAGCGGCCGGTCCGGAGCCAGTTCGAAAAGATCTACCGCCCGGATAGCCTGGTCCAGGGTCCACGCCGTCTGGTACTCAGCATCGGCAAGCTCCGCCAAGTCCAGCGCCAGGATGTCCGCGCCGTCCCGGCGGCAGCCGGGCAGCAGCACCAGGGCCAAAGCAAGGCCTGTCAGATAGTTGTGTGCATTCATACTGGCAAAGATTAGAAATTTATCTTGAGCACAAACTAAATAATTCTTTTTCTTTGCCCCTGCGCGAGGCTATTTCTTCAGGCGGAAGCCGTAGAAGTCCTCGGCATTGCGGTCGACGCAGACCAGCAGGTCCCGGTCGGTCTTCACCGGGGCCAGATAGACCGTCTCGCCATCCCGTTCGTAGGGGATGCCGTACGTCAGGGGCGGGTTTTCCCCGTCCGAAGAAAAGACGCAGAACAGCAGTTCCCCTTTCTGCATGTCATACACGGCCATCCGGGTCCCGCCTGCGACGCCGATGTTCAGGAAGGCCAGGTCGCCACAGACATTGACGGAAGAGAAAATGTGAGACGGCTCATCATGATAGGGGGAACGGTAACGCCCGGGGTCCAGGACCAGCCATGGTTCGTCTTTCAGGGCAGAGACCCGATACAGCGTATCCCTCCTGCTGGACATCAGGCAGATGGATCCGCCCGTCTGTTCCGGCGTGTAAACCTGGATTCCGGCTTTCCCGCTTTGAACATCCTCCATGCTCGTTTTCTTGCCGTTGCCATAGACGGTCCCTTCCCGTACGACGTGCCCGGAAGTATCCACGATATCGAACATCTGCGGCTTCCCGCCCAGGGAAGAATATGTCAGGACGCCCAGCCCCTCCCCCAGCGGTGCATACATGTAGCAAGGATATCCGTTGTCCGTCAGCGGAATATCCCGGAGCCACGCCCCGCCGTCCCCGGCATATACGTGGCAGACGCTGCTGTTCAGTTCGCTGACATACACTTCGCCATCTTTTGCGAAAAGCAGATACGGCGGGATGTATTCGCCGGGCCCGCGGCCGACGTGGCCATACTCGCAGACGAACGAACCGTCCTCCAGCAAGAGGCGGACCACCCCGTCCCGGGTCTCCGCGAGGACCGTCCGGTCGTCATAATACGAAAACTGCAGCGACCACAGGAATGTCCGCGGATCGTCGTTATTCCGGTTCGTACCGATCTCTTCGAAATAATCCTCCAGCCGGAAATCCGTCACCGGCTCCGTCAGGTCGGCCGTCGCCCCGACGGCGAGCGTGACCACCCCGTCGGGGCCCCTGGTCACGAACCCGTCCGCGCCGCCCCGGCGGCAGCCGGGCAGCAGCACCAGGGCCAAAGCAAGGCCTGTCAGATAGTT
>CAMVGM010000094.1 GCA_947167015.1 uncultured Bacteroidales bacterium | reverse complement strand
AGCTCTGGAACACGAAACCGATGTTCCCTTTACGGAACTTGGTGCGCTCCTTCTCCTTGAGGTTTGCCACCTCGGTGCCGAGGAGTTCGTAACTGCCGCCGGTAGGATTGTCCAGCAGGCCGAGGATGTTCAGCAGCGTGGACTTGCCGCAGCCCGAAGGGCCCATGATGGCGACGAACTCGCCATCCCTGATTTCGAAGGAAACACCGTTGAGGGCCGTGGTCTCGATCTCTTCCGTGCGGAAGATCTTGGAAAGGTTGGAAACATTGATCATCGTAATAACGCTTTTTAGCGTTATTACGAAGCAAACATTGAGCCGTTTTATTTAATATATTGATTTACAGTTGCTTGCATAATTTAGAGACTTGTAAAAACTGTAAAGGACTTTACAGTCACTTTACACTCTCTTTACACTTTTTCTTTACAGTCTGTCATTTTCGGATTCAGGCTAATATCTGGATAAGACGCTGCACTCCTTCTTGAAACTATGCCTGGCTGCGAGTATCTTTTTTCGCAGGATTTTTGAAAAAATGGGATATTTTTTGGGGATATAAAATACGAAAAATCCCCCTCAGACTACTCTGAGAGGGATTTCTGTGGAGCATAGGAGAATCGAACTCCTGACCTTTTGAATGCCATTCAAACGCTCTACCAACTGAGCTAATACCCCGTTTGGGACTGCAAATATACGCAATTTTTTAGAAAAAGAAATATTTTTTTCGGATTGGTGAAAAAAACTCATCACTTGTGGGGATTGCCGGCAGGCATTATTCTTGCTATCTTTGCAGGCATGAAACGTTTCCTGACCCTTATTCTGTGTGCGGCCGTCTGCCTGAACGTCGCCGCGGCCAACAAAAAGCCGAAATCCTTCGTCGTCAATACCGAGAAACTGGGCAAGGAGGTGATGGGCTATGCCGGGACCACCCCGGTGGAGATCACCGTCACGGACGGTAAGATTGAGAAGATTGTGGCGCTCCCGAACGAGGAGACGCCCGGCTTCTTCCAGCGCGTGCTGGAAAGTCCCATCTTCACGGCGCTCAACGGAAAGACCGTCAAGGAAGCCTCCGAGGTCCAGCTGGACGCCGTGAGCGGCGCCACCTATTCCTCGAAGGCTGTCATCGAGAACATCCGCCTGGGCCTGCAGGAGGCCGCCAAGAAGGCGAAGTAGATTCCGGGTCAAGCCCGGAATGACATTTATTTCCTTGTAAACAGGAAGATCGTCAGCGGCAGTGCGATGATGGCCATCGTCGCGCTGACCGGCAGGTAGATCCCGAAGTTCACGTATTCCACCACCAGATAGGTGATCAGCAGCAGCCCGATTCCCATCGCGCTGCTGATCAGGTAATGCTTGCGGATGTCGGTGCTCTTGCAGATGATGCGGCTGAGGTTCGGCACGCCCAGCGAGATGAAGCCGATGGTTCCGCAGATGCTCACCGCGGAAGTCACCAGGAACATGATCATCGTCAGGCTCACGGCCTTGCGCCAGGCGGGCAGTTCCATCTCCCCGTTGAAGTGCCGCGTGAGGTCGCGGTGGCTGCCGATGGCGGCGCCCAGGCCCAGCGCGAACAGTGCGATCGAGAAGATGATGTCGCCGGTGGTGACGCCTTCCAGGTGGAAGTTGGCGGCGCCCCAGAGGTAGTACTGTTTGAGCAGGTCGCCGGTGGGGGCGTTGGTCACCACGATGGTGCCGAGCGAGCCGATGAAGGTGCCGAAGATGATGCCGAAGGTGATGAGGTTCTGCGTCGAGACCTTCAGGGTCACGAAAAAGCAGATGATGGTGCAGATGAGCGTGCAGATGAAGGAGCCGACGGTCAGCGAGCACCAGCCCGACATCGTGGCCGCGGCGGCGCCCAGGCAGGCGGCGCTGCCCAGCCCGAGGGAATAGACGTCCCCGAGCTGGTTGCGCCACAGATACTGCATCTGGATGCCTCCGACGGGGAGCGCGATCCCCGACAGGAAGACGTAAAGGAGACTCAGGAACATTCCTTTAGAATTTGAACGTGAATCCGCCCAGCACGCTGCGGCCCGGCATCGGGTAGTCCCGCACCAGTTCGTAGCGGCAGTCCAGCAGGTCGCGCACGGAGACGTTCAGGCCCAGCACGCCGAGGCGTCCCAGGGTGAAGTCCTTGCGCAGCGAGAGGTCGAGGGTGTTCCAGTCCGGCATCTCGCCGCTGGCGTCGAAACGGCCGCCGCGCCAGTTCCAGACGGCGTCGAGGCGCCAGCCGGCAACGGCGAGGTCGCCCGCGAGCGTGACGGTGTGGCGCGCCACGTAGGGAATCTGCTTATTGAAGGTATAGCTGTCCGGCGTCTTGTCCAGCGCGGACTGCCAGGCGTAGCGGGCCGACAGGCCGCCGTCCACGACCTCGCCGCCGTAGCGCAGCGACAGGGACGCGTCGGTGCCCTTGGCCTGTACGATACCTATGTTGTAGGGCAGCCAGACATTGAGGTCGTCCGGCATCGGGGCGGAGATGATCTTGTTCTTCAGATAATTATAGAAGAAATCCGCCTTGGCGCCCAGCGACCATCCGGCCGCGGATCCGGCGTGCCATTCCAGTCCGGCATCGGTCAGCCAGGCGTCTTCCGGTTTCAGCGCGGGGTTGCCGTAGCCCGGATAATAGAGTTCGTTGAAGGTCGGGGCGCGGAAGGCGCGGCGGCCGAAGGCCACCAGGTCGAAGCCCTCGAAGAGCGTCAGGCGCAGGTCGGCGGAAGGGGAGAGGCTGTGCAGCGCCTCGGCGCCCTTGTCGAAGGTGCCGTTGTACTGCAGGGCGAGGTCCGCCTTGAAGCGGTCGAAGCGGATGGCGGTGGCCAGGGCGGCGAGGGCGGCCGTGCGGGCGGCGTCATACAGGCCGGGGGACTTCAGCGTGCCGCGCTCGAGGTCGGCGGCCAGCGAAACACCCCACCAGTCGGTGATCCGGAAGGTGTGCGAGGAGTTGAACTGGAAATCGCTGAAGTCGTAGTTGCTGTCGCCCCATGCGCTCTTGTAATAGATGCCGTCCCAGGCACCTTTCGCGCTGAGGTTCAGGGTATAACGGTCGGAGAAAGTCTTGTTCAGGCTTCCCTGCAGGACGAAGTTCCTGTCCTGCTGCCGGTCCTCGGAGGGCCAGGATAGCGAACCGGGCGTGCCGCGGTCGGTAGCGTTGAGGTAGGATTTGATCATCCACTCGCCGCGGTCCACCTTGCCGAAGACGTCATATCCGGTGCGCAGCTGCTTGAGGTCGTTCCCGCTGCGGCGCTCGTTGCCGGTGCCGAACGGGAAGTCGCCCCGGGTGATGATGCCCGCGGCGTGGGCGCTCACGGCCACCCGTTCGGACGCCTTCACGTCCAGGCGCGCCGACGGCATCCAGGTGCCGAAGGAACCGGCCTGCAGGCCGATGCGGCCCGCGAAGGGACTGTCGCCGAAGACGGGCCGGGCCGTACGGAAGGACACGCTGTTCTGCGCGTAATCCACCACGGCGCTGCCGAGGGTTTCCATCGGGAGCATCCCCAGGTCGTTCTGGCCGCTCTGGAAATTGCTGACGCGCACCCCGTCCAGATAGATGTCCGTGTGGGGCGTGCCGAGGCCCCGGAGGCTGACGCTCTTCAGGCCGGCGAGTCCGCCGTAGTCGCTGATGGAAAGTCCGGGAAAGCGGAGGAGTGCATCTGCGGCCGTCCCGTCGGCGTGCAGTGCAAGGGTGTCCGTCCTGGACACCACGACACCCTTGTCGGCCACGATGGTGACGGCCTGCAGGGTGTCCGGCGTTTCTGCCACCAGCAGACCCGCCGCAAACAAAAGGGAAGATAAAAACATAATTGTGCGTCGCTAGGGCGGCCTGACCCCGGGCCTCCGTTATCAACTTGTCCGTGGCAGGTATTCGGACTCGGATGAAGCTCATCCTTACCGTTGCGGGCACAGCTCCGGGTTTTCACCGGATTCCCCTTTACGGCCGCGACGCGGCGCACCACGAACTCGGCACAAAGGTAATAAAAAGATGGGTAACGAAAAAATCAACAAAAATATATTGTTTTTCAATAATTATTTATATATTTGCAGAAACAAAACCAATATTTGAATTATGATTGAATGGTGGAATTCCCTTGAACCGGCGATGAAGGTCCTCTGGGCCGTAACCCTTTCGGCATCGCTGGTATTCGTCATCCAGACCGTCATGACTTTCCTCGGCGCCGCCGGGGATACGGATTTCGACATCAACTCCGACTTCGACACCGATGCTCCGTCGGACATCTCGGACGGGTCGGCCGATGCGGGCGGACACGGCACGGAGCACCCGAGCACCGGGATGAACCTGCTGACTTTCCGCAACTTCATCAATTTCCTGATCGGCTTCGGCTGGACGGCCATCCTGCTCCGGGACAGCGTTCCCGCCACGGGGCTGCGCCTGCTGATCGCCATCGTGGTGGGCGTGCTGCTGGTCGTCCTGGTGATGCTGCTCTTCAAGTGGCTCACGAACATGCAGGAATCCGGCAACATCGACGTGTACAAGTCCGCCGTGGACAGCCAGGGAACCGTCTATCTGACCATCCCGGGCGAGCGTGCGGGCGAGGGCAAGGTGCAGATCACCATCAAGAACGCCGTGCGCGAGTACGCCGCCCTGACCGATGGGCCCACCCTCAAGACCGGCACCCGCATCCGCGTCGTGGAGGTGATCAACCCGACCACCCTGCTCGTAGAAGAAGTGAATTCAATCATTATCTAATAATCAATTATTTACGCATATGGAACTCTATCTTATCCTCCTCATCGTGGGCGTGCTCTTCGTGACCTTCACGGCCATCCTCGCCCGCTACAAACGCTGCCCTTCCGACAAGGTGCTCGTCATCTACGGTAAGACCGGCCGCGACACTTCGGCCAAGTGCATCCACGGCGGCGCCGCCTTCATCTGGCCCGTCTTCCAGAGCTACAAGTTCCTGGACCTCACCCCGATCTCCATCGAATGCAACCTGACCAACGCCCTGTCCAAGCAGAACATCCGCGTGGACGTCCCCTGCCGCTTCACCGTGGGTATCTCCACCGAGCCGGAGGTGATGACCAACGCCGCCGAGCGCCTGCTCGGGCTCACGCCGGATGAAATCCGCAACATCGCCACCGATATCCTCTTCGGCCAGCTGCGTCTCGTGATCGCGACGATGGACATCGAGGAGATCAACGCCGACCGCGACAAGTTCCTCGCCGCCGTCAGCCAGAACGTCGAGGCGGAACTCCGCAAGATCGGCCTGAAGCTCATCAACGTGAACGTCACCGATATCCGCGACGAATCCGGTTACATCGACGCCCTCGGAAAGGAAGCCGCCGCCAAGGCCATCAACGACGCCAAGAAGAGCGTGGCCGAGCAGAACCGCTACGGTGAGATCGGTAAGGCCGAGGCCGACCGGGACAAGGACATCCGGATCGCCGAGACCAGCCGGGATACCCGTATCAACACCGCCCAGGCCAACGCGAAGGCCGTCGAGGGCGAGAACAGCTCCAAGATCGCCATCGCCCAGTCCGACGCCCAGCGCCGCGAGAAGCAGGCCGAGGCCGAGCGCCTCGCCGTCGCCGCCGAGAAGGTCCAGGCCGCGAAGGCCCTGGAAGAGGCCTACAAGAGTGAGCGTGACGCCGAGCTTGCCCGTGCCGAGCGCGAGAAGGCCACCCAGCAGGCCAACGTGGTCGTGGCCGCGCAGATCGAGAAGGAGAAGGCCATCATCGAAGCCGAGGCCGAGGCCGAAAAGCTCCGCCGCATGGCGAAGGGTGAGGCCGACGCCATCTTCGCCAAGATGGACGCCCAGGCCCGCGGTACCCTCGAGATCCTCGCGAAGCAGGCCGAAGGTTTCGGACAGCTCGTGGCCGCCGCCGGCGGAGACGCCCAGCAGGCCATCACGATGCTCATCACCGACAAGCTGCCCGAACTCGTCAAGACGCAGGTCGAGGCCGTCAAGGGCATCAACATCGACAAGGTCACCGTCTGGGACGGCGGCAAGGGCGAGAACGGCAAGACCGCCA
>CAMVGM010000093.1 GCA_947167015.1 uncultured Bacteroidales bacterium | reverse complement strand
CCGAAGGCGCCATCAAGATCGCCGAGATGGCCAACAAGGTGCGCAAGAAACCCCTTCGCGTCATCCTGAACGGCCTTGGCAAGGACGCCGCCAAGATCATTTCCCGCATCAACGGCTTCACCTATGTCCAGACCGACTTTGACTACGGTACCGGTGAACTGAAGGTCGTCAGCGAGAAGCGTTACTCCGACGGTGTCCGCGGCGGCGTGCGCTGCTATGGCGCGAATGACGTCCGCGAGGGTGTCGCCATCCTCTGGAAGGAGAATGTCGATATCTCCATCACCGGCAACTCCACCAACCCGACCCGCTTCCAGCACCCCGTCGCCGGCACGTACAAGAAAGAGCGTGTCCTCGCGGGCAAGAAGTACTTCTCCGTGGCCTCCGGCGGTGGTACCGGCCGTACCCTCCACCCGGACAACATGGCTGCCGGTCCCGCCTCCTATGGTATGACCGACACCCTGGGCCGCATGCACTCCGATGCGCAGTTCGCGGGTTCTTCCTCCGTTCCCGCGCACGTGGAGATGATGGGCTTCATGGGTATGGGCAACAACCCGATGGTCGGCGCCACGGTCGCGGTCGCCGTCGCGGTCGCCCAGGCGATGTAAGAGATGGCCGATCAGGTCGGCCATGACAGAAGAAGCAGCCTCAACGGGCTGCTTCTTTCATTTTCTCCGCGGCGATGACGGCCGCATTCCGGATAATCTCGCCACAAGGCCGCTTCCGGTAGAAATCTGCCGTCCGCACCGAGGGCTGCGGCCCTTCGGGTCCCAGTCCTTGCAGGCCGAGCAGTTCGCGGCACACGATGCTGCCGCCGTTGCGTTCCCGGAAGGTTTCCGCCATCTCCTGAACAAGCGCATAGTTGGCCTTGCGTTCCTCGATCCCGGGCGAGGTGGCCGGACGGATGAATCCGGCCAGCACCGTGCAGGCGCTGAAACTGCCGCAGACTTCCCGCATCCGCGCAAATCCGCCGCCGAACCCGGAGCCGACGGTCTTCAGCAAGTCCTCTCCGGCCAGGCCGTTGGATGCGAGGACGTCCGAGAAGGCCAGCAGGACGGCCTGGCAGCAGTTGTATCCTTCCAGGAAATAGCCCCGGGCGCGTTCCCCGCGCTCCGCAGGATCAAAGGAATCCGGCAATACGAGCATACGGCAGCATCAGTCGATGAAACTCCGGATGAGAGAGGTGGGCGGGAGTTCCTTGTCGGACACGGGGATGAAATAGTGCAGGAACATCAGCAGGCGGTGCGCCTCGCTGTATTCGGGACAATTCTTCGGAACCGTGGCGAGGATCCTTTCCGCGTGGGTGCGGAGGACGGCGAACTCCACCAGGTAGGCGGAATTGAAAATGACGTCGGCGGTCTCCTGGTAGGGGTAGATCCACTTGACTTCCGCGCGGCGGACGTTCGGCCAGTTGGCGATGGTCTCGCGGGCAGAATAGGCGCCCTTGTTGAAATCGCGCACGATGCGGCGCAGCAGGCGGTTGTCGCTGGTCGGGATGCAGTTGTGGTCATCGAGCGAAATGCTCGTGACGGTGTTGATGAAGATGCGGAACTTGGCGCTCTCCGGCACCATGTCGGTCAGGGCGGGATTGAGGGCGTGGATGCCCTCGACGAGGAGCACGGAACGGTCGTCCAACTGCAGTTTCTTTCCGTTGAATTCGCGCCTGCCAGTCACGAAGTTATACTCGGGCACCTCAACTTCTTCTCCAGCCAGGAGCTGCAGGACGTCCTCCTGCAGGTAGTCATGGTCGACCGTCTCGAAATTGTCGAAATCGTAGGAGCCGTCCGGGAACTTCGGGGTGTCCACGCGGTTCACGAAATAGTCGTCCGTGGAGAAGGAAACCGGGTGCAGTCCGCAGGCCTTGAGCTGGACGCTCAGGCGCTTGCAAAAGGTGCTCTTGCCGCTGCTGGTGGGGCCGGTGATCAGCACGATGCGCACGGGGTCCTCGCCCTGGTGGCGGCGGTCGATCTCTTCCGCGATCTGGACGATCTTCTTTTCCTGCAGTGCCTCGGCGATCTGGATGAGGTCGGAAGCCTTGCCGCTTTGGCAGGCATAGTTGACGTCGCCCACGTTGTCCAGGCCCATGATGCGGTTCCAGCGGAGGGTTTCCGTGAAGATGTCGAAGGTCTTGGGCTGCTCGAAGAAGGGGGCCAGGTCACCGGGCGAATGCCGGTCCGGCACCCGCAGCAGCATGCCGCCGCGGTAAGGGGTCAGATCCCAGACCTTGAGCAGGCCGGTGCTCGGGACCAGGGCGTCGTAGTAATAGTCCGCGGTGTCCTGCAGGGTATAATAGGTGATGTAAACGTCGCCGCAGGTACGCAGCAGCTTCACCTTGTCCTCATAGCCAAGCTTCTTGAAGATGCGGATCGCCTCGGAGGTCTGGACCTCGTGGCGCCGGAACGGGATGTCCTTGGCCACCAGTTCCTGCATGTGGCTGCGGATCTGCTCCGTCTCTTCCGGGGTAACGTCGCTGCCGTCCGGCTTCTCCACGTTGCAGAAATAGCCCTTGGAGATGGGCCGGCGCAGGATGATCTTGTAGTCGGGGAAGAGGTCGCGCGCCGCCTTGCAGAGCAGGAAGCTGAGCGAGCGGCAGTACACGTTGCGTCCGCTGTAGGAACGGAAGTCCAGGTATTCGACGTCCCGGTTGTTGAAAACGCGGAACTTCAGGCCCTCGGAGACATTGTTCACCTTGGCGGACAGGATGTCGTACGGGCGTTCGAAATCGAATGCCGGAAGCATTTCCAGCAACGTGGTCCCTTCCTGGAATTCCTGGAAAGTCCCGGTGTTCTTGCAGAAGATCTTAAGCATCGTCGTCGTTTGGCTGATTACCCTTACAAATTTAGCAATTAATTAGTATATTTGTATCCCGATTGGACCAAAAGGGAGATTCAATGTCACATATTCCTCAGGATGCCGGACTCGTTCTGCTCGGCAAGCAGCGTGAAACAAGCATCTACCAGCTCAAGTCCGTCGGGCTGCAGAACAAATACTATGTCGTAAGCGGGGAGGGGACCCGCCACCTGATGGCATCCCCCGAGGTCGTCGGTTTCGAGTCCTACCTGTCGATGAAACCGGCCACGTCCGCCGCCCTCGAGTATTTTTGCCAGAACGGCCTCGCCACGGAAGCGAACATCCTGACCATCCTTCGCGGCGGGCTCAATTATCCCCTGGAAGAGTGCTGCTACAAGGCCGGCATCCGCGTCCCGGACATGGATTTCATCTCGTGCGAGCGCAAGATTGAATCAGGTGTGATCACGGGGCTGGACATCAAATACGAAAAACTCCACATCGGCCGGGACGTCACCCTGATGATCGGTGACATCATCGCCAGCGGCGATACGCTGCGGCTCTGCCTATCGCAGGTCGTGGACCGCTTCCGCCGGCGCGGCGGCAGCCTGAAACGCATCATTTTCTTCACCGTGGGCGGCACCAAGGCCATTCCGCTGATGGAGAGTTTTACGGAGCAGATACGCCGCCTGTTTCCGGATTTCGAGGGCTTCTGCTGCATTTTCTACGAAGGCATCTTCACCGTCTATGAGGACAAGGGCGTGACGGGAATCAACATCCCGGACATCGATTTCGGCTGGCGCGGCGGCGTGGTGGCCCCGGAATTCCGGCACTATGTGCTCAGTTTCGCGGAAGACGCCCTCTTCGAGAAATGCATCATCTACGACGGGGGAGCGCGCCGCTACGAGATCACCGCGCATTACGAGGAAGTGATGGAGTATTGGGAGAGCCTGCTTGCCATCGCCGACCAGGTGGATTTCGAGGCGTTCCTCGCCGAGAAGATCGGCTACAGACGCCCGGTCACATACGAGAACTGGCTGGAAATCAACCGATATCGGGAATTGGGCGACCTGCACCGCCTCTTCGACCTGGAACGGCACTACCTGGACATCGTGTCCGAACGCGGCCTTGCGGAGATCTGCCGCCGGCGCATCCGCGGCGTCAAGGCGGACCTGGGGAAATACATCCAAAACAAATAAATGACGATGAGTACCACAAAGTCAAAGGTCGATTTCGACTACACCGCCGGAAAGGTCGCGTTGGGCGGGCGCAAGAGCAACCTGAGCATGTTCATGATCATGCTCGGATTCACCTTCTTCTCCGCCAGCATGTGGGTGGGCCAGCAGCTCGCCGCAGGCCTGGATTTCCGGGGCTTCATCTGGGCCTTGCTCCTGGGCGGCCTCATCCTGGGCGCCTATACCGGCGCGCTGGGATTCATCGGCGCCGAGAGCGGCCTCACCCTGGACATGCTCGCGCACCGCAGCTTCGGCGTCAAGGGCAGCTGGCTGCCCAGCGCGATGATCAGTTTCACGCAGATCGGCTGGTTCGGCGTGGGCCTGGCGATGTTCGCCATCCCCGTTGCGAAAGAGATCATGGGATTGGAGGTTACGCCTGACCATATGCCCGCCGTCGGATATGTTCTCGTGGCCGTCGCCGGCCTGCTGATGACTGCGAGCGCCTATTTCGGCATCAAAAGCCTGACGCTGATCAGCTACATCGCCGTTCCGCTCGTGGCCATCCTCGGCACCGTGGCGATGATCCTTGCAATCAAGCGCGGAGACGCCGGCCTGGTGGAGCAGTTCTCCCGTGGCACGAAGGACCTTTCCGTCATCGCCGGGGCCGGCCTCGTGATCGGCAGCTTCGTTTCCGGCGGCACCGCGACGCCCAACTTCACCCGCTTCGCGAAAAACGCGAAGGTCGGCCTCTGGGTCACCGTCATCGCCTTCTTCATCGGCAACTCCCTGATGTTCCTGTTCGGCGCCGTCTCCAGCATCTATGCCGGAGGCAATGACATCTTCGAGGTGATGCTGAACCTCAATCTCTTCTATTTCGCCATCCTCGTCCTGGGCCTGAACATCTGGACGACCAACGACAACGCACTGTATTCCGCCGGTCTGGGCCTGTCCAACATCTTCGGACTCTCCAAGAAGACGATGGTTCTCGTGTCCGGCATCATCGGCACGGTGGCCGCCGTGTGGCTCTACTGGAACTTCTGCGACTGGCTCAACGTACTGAACTGCACCCTTCCTCCCGTCGGCATCATCCTGATCCTGAGCTACTTCTGCAACCGCAAGAAATACCTGGACGATGCGATGCCCGTCATCGGCGTGAACTGGTGGGCCGTGGGCGGCGTCGTGCTCGGCGCCGTGGTCGCGAACCTGGTGAAGTGGGGAATCCCGTCCCTGAACGGCATGGCCGTGGCCGCCGTCTGCTTCCTGGCCGGGGAGATGCTCCGCAAGAAAAAATGATTAACTTTGAACGATATTAACCACATTACACTATGAGTAAATTACACGTTATCGATCACCCGATGATCCAGCACAAGCTGACCATCATGCGTGACAAGGAGACGGGATCCAAGGATTTTCGCCAGTTACTCGAGGAGATTTCCCTGCTGATGGGTTATGAGATTACCCGGGACATTCCGCTGGAAGACGTTGAAATAGAAACGCCGATCTGCAAGATGACCGCCAAGAAGGTGTCCGGGCGCAAGCTCGCCATCGTGCCCATCCTGCGCGCCGGCATGGGCATGGTCGAGGGCCTGCACACGCTGGTCCCCGTGGCGAAGGTGGGCCACATCGGCCTGTACCGCAACGAGACGACGCACGAGCCGGTCGTCTATTACTGCAAGCTTCCCGAAGATATCCAGAAGCGGCTGGTCATCGTGACCGATCCGATGCTCGCCACCGGCGGAAGCGCCTGCGACGCCGTGAAGATGCTCAAGGACCGCGGTTGCAAGAATATCCGCCTGATGTGCCTGGTGGCCGCTCCCGAGGGAATCGCGAAGGTCCAGAAAGAGCACCCGGACGTGGACATCTACGTCGCGGCCGTGGATGACCATCTTAACGCAGACGCCTACATCGTCCCGGGACTGGGAGATGCAGGCGACCGCATTTTCGGAACGAAATAACGACCTAATAGTTGTCGTAGTACTTGGCCTCCCGGGGCGTGACCTTGGACATGTTGTCCAGCAGGTCCTGGTTGGTCTTGTACTCGTCCATCAGCTGGAGCATGAAGTTCATCGCCTCCGTGGGATTCATGTCGGCCAGCAGTTTCCGCAGGATCCAGATGCGCTGGCTCTGGTCCGCGCGGTAGAGCAGGTCGTCGCGGCGGGTTCCTGAAAGGACGAGGTTGACCGCCGGGAAGATACGCCGGTTGGCCAGGGTCCTATCCAGCTGGATTTCGCTGTTGCCGGTACCCTTGAATTCCTCGAAGATGACGTCGTCCATCTTGGAGCCGGTCTCGGTCAGCGCCGTGGCCAGGATGGTCAGCGA
>CAMVGM010000092.1 GCA_947167015.1 uncultured Bacteroidales bacterium | reverse complement strand
GTGGACCAGTGGGACTGGGAGAAGGTCATCCGCCGGGAGGACCGTCACCTGGGTTTCCTCAAGCAGACCGTCCGCCGCATCTACGAGGCCATCAAGGTCACCGAAAACAAACTTTTCGTGGAATTCCCGCAGATCATCCCGGAACTTCCGGAGGAGATCCATTTCGTGCACGCCGAAGAACTGGTGCAGCTCTACCCCGGACTGAGCCCCAAGGAGCGGGAGAACGAGATCGTACGCCGCTGGGGCGCCGTGTTCATCATCGGCATCGGCGGGGTGCTTTCCGACGGGGCGCCGCACGACGGCCGCGCCGCCGACTACGACGACTGGAGCAGCCCCAACGAAGAGGGCTTCACCGGCCTGAACGGAGATATCCTGGTGTGGAACAGCGTCCTGCAGCGGCCCTTCGAGCTGTCCAGCATGGGCATCCGCGTGGACGAGGCGGCGATGCGCCGCCAGCTGGAAATCAAGGGCGAGAGCTGGAAGGAGGAACTCCCCTTCCACCGGAGCCTGCTCGCCGGCGAACTCCCCTGCACCATCGGCGGCGGCATCGGCCAGTCCCGCCTGTGCATGTTCCTGCTGCGCAAGGCCCACATCGGCGAGATCCAGAGCAGCATCTGGCCGGAAGAGATGGTCCGCCAGTGCCGCACCGCCGGCATCAACCTGGTCTGACACCTTTTTTCAGGAATTCCGCTTCGGACACCTGTAACATCCGGCAGGGTGTTCCGTCATAATAATAAATGACACCGGAAGAATTCGCGCGACTGTATCTCCCGCTGGGGGACGGTTTCTATCAGCTTGCACTCCGCCTGCTCGACTCGCAGGAGGATGCCGAGGATGCCGTCCAGGACCTGTATATCAAGTTGCTCTCCGACCGGGAGCGGCTGGATACCGTCCAGGATCCCAAGGCCTGGGGCTATGTCCTGCTGCGCAACCTCTGCGTGGACCGTATCCGGAGCCGGAGCGCCCGACCGCAGGAGGCGGTCTCCGAAGCGCTGGCCGCGGAGGTGCCCGAAGAGCCGTCGGAGCGGCTCGAGCGCGCCATCGCCGCGGTCCGGAGCCTCTCCGACGCCGACCGCTCGCTCGTGCGCCTGCGGCTCGTCCACGACCTCCCCTACGACGAGATCGCCCGCCGGACCGGCAAGACCGAGGTCGCCCTCCGCGTGGCCTTCTACAGAATTAAGAACAAAATACGCAAGAAGATATGACAAACACTGAAAACATGGAGCCCAAGGCCCCCGGCGAACTCCGGGAGCGCCTGGAAGACACCGTCTCCGCAGCCATCCTCGCGGAGCGTGGGCCACAGGCCCTCGACGACGCGCCGCGCCGCCCGGTCCGCTGGTTCTGGGTCGCTGCACCCGCCCTCGCCCTGGCCTGCCTGACCGTCGTGCTTGCCGTCCGGCAGCCCCGGCTGAGCCCTTACGACACCTTCTCCGACCCCACGCTGGCTTATGCAGCGCTCGAGCAGGCCTTCTCCGCTTTCTCGGAGCCGGTCGGAGCCGGATTCAACGCCATCAATGTCTCGCTCGAGGCTTTCGACCAGACGCTCGAAAGCGCCCGGACGCCCCAACAACTCTAGCAACAGCGCCATGAAAAAGTCATTCACCGTCATCCTGTGCCTCTGCCTCCTGGCCGTCTGCGCATCCGCGCAGAAGCGGCCGGACGGCTTCTCCCAGAAAGAATGGGACGCCCTGACCCCGGCGAACCGGGCCAAGATCGTCGCCCTGATCAATGCCCACTCCGTCGAGCGGGCCGTCCGCAGCGGCAAGGATGTCCAGGAGGACGAAGCCGTCCCCTTCGCCCTGGCCCGGCCCAATGAGAGCGGCATCCGGTACCAGCCTCCCAAGACGAACCGCACGATGCCCCCCGAGAGCAACTATGTCTACCACCGTTGGTGCGACCAGGACGACGTCAACGCCGTCTATGTGTCCCCGTATATGTTCAAGATGATCCAGACCCTGCCGGACTTCGAGTTCCGGGGCCGGAAGTTCAACCTTTCTTCGGTCATCGAGGACCTGAGCGGGCTGTATATGCTGGAGTTCGCGCAGTATACCCAGGACGGACGCTTCTCCTACAGCCGCAACAGCACCACCGGCGGCCTGCGCCGCGACATCCGCGACTACCTCGACGACAACCATTACCAGACCCTGGTCGAGAACCATGCCGGCGGCCGCTACAACCGCATCTTCATCCGCCGCGACGGAGCCACGGTCTCCGGCTTCGTGCTGGTGGACCTCGACGAAGATTTCGACTACGGCCGCTTCATCTGCCTGGAAGGCCGCATCCCCCAGGCCCAGTTCGAGAAGATCTTCGTCGGCGCGATGAAATAGTCCCCGGGGGATTATTTCAGGTGGATCTTGGCGACGACGAAGTTGCTGTCGTCGTCGACGGTCCCGAGGACCTGCGGGTTGGTAATCTTCTCCTTGAAGGCGGAGTCGAGGTTCGGCAGCAGGGACGGGTCCAGCAGGCAGACCAGCGCCGCCAGCACTAAGATCCTTGCTCTTGCTGTTTTCGCATTTATTTGATTATCAGCCGTTTCCATTTTTACTTAGGGGGAAATACCCCTAAGTAGATTTGTATATCATTCTGTTTCAACACCTTCCAAAAACGCCCGCCGAACCCGAGACTATTTCTGACGGAAGATATAGTAATTGTCCGGCTCCGTTCGGTCCCGGCAGACCAGCAGGTCCTGGTCTGCCATGACCGGCTGAAGATAAAGGGTCTCACCGTCCCGCTCATAGGGAATGCCCCAGGTGTGATAGCGTTCGACGCCGTCCTTCTGGGCGGAGTAGGTGGAAGTGAAGACCAGCCGACGGCTGTCCAGGTCATAGATGGCCATACCGTCGGTCCGATCCGTCTGGAACTCCAGATAGAAAAAGGGACCGATGGCTTTCAAATTGCGAACGGACAGGCGGCGGTCGCTCCGCTGTGTATAATCTCCCCTGTCGAAGCGGATCCACAGTTCGTCGCGCTTCGGCAGGACACGGTATAGGTCATAGTTATCGTCCGAGACACAAGTGTACCCGTTCATCCGGACATAGTGTCCGAGCCGGATGCCTCCCTGTCTGCGGGCCTCTTCGAAGTCCACCGGCACACTACCCTCGCGGACGACCTTGCCGGAAGCGTCTACCACGTCGAACAGATGGTCCTTGGTGCTCATCGATGAATAGCATACCAGGGAGTATTCCCCTTCCAGCGGCCCCAGGATAATGAACTGACTCCTGTCTTCGGCCACCGGCGCCTCCCGCAACAGTTTCCCGTCTTCGGCCGCATAGACGTGGTAGTTGCTCAAAATGTCGTTGACATAGACCTCCCCGCCGCGGACATAACACTGGTCCGTCTGGATATACTCGCCCGGACCCCGGCCCGGCCGTCCGTAAGCGCACAAGAAAGAGCCGTCCCGTATGGACAGGCGCAACACACGGTCCCGGGCGAAAGCCAGCACAGACTCTTCGTCAAAATAAGCAAAGCCTGGGTTCATCAGGTAAGTGGACGGATCGTCGCCGGGCAGGATGGTGCCGACCTCCTCGAAATGATCCGTCAGACGGAAGGCCGACACCGGCTCCGCCAAGTCTGCCGTCGCCCCGATGGCCAGGGTGATTACCCCCTTGGCGTCCTTGCCCACAAAACCGTCCGCGCCGGGCGCGGGGCGGCAGGCCGTCAGGCCCGCCGCCGCAGCCGCGGCCGCGGTCACCAGTGTGGCAGCCATCAGGACATATCTTCTTGGTGTTTCGAGTATCATTGATTATCAATGTTTTATGGTTTTACTTTCGGTCATTTCTCCGAAGGTTAATTTATAACTGATTGATTATCAGTCTTTGTCCGGTGGCGTGAGGTGGGGTCCTGGCATCAGGCCGGACCGCCGGTCAGACCGCGGACCAGAAGAGCAGGACGGTCTCGCAGCCCTGGTCCTTCAGTTCGCGCAGGCGCGGGTAGAGCTTGCCCTGCGGAGACGGGACGCCCGCCAGGCGGCCCCCCTCGAGCATATAGATCCTGGGGACATCCGGGTAATGGCCGGACTTGATGAAAACTTTGTCGCCATAGCGCTTCACCTCCGTCACCGCCGGGAGCGGCGCAAAAAAGTTACATCTCCTATCGGGCGACGATGTGCAGATAGGCGTTGTTGCTGTCGTCATTGTAGCCGGGCAGGAGCGCTTCGGCGTCCTCACGGGTCAGCTGACACCAGGCGTCGCGGCCGTGGACGTACACCGGCCAGGTGCGCACCTCGCAGTCGCCGACGCGCAGCAGCGGCGCCTCGAGGCCGTGGTAGAGCATCCCACCCGTTCGAAGATTATAGACGAGATGGTGCGTTTTCTTCTCGTCCCCGTCCCGGAAACTATAGAACAACAGGTCTCCCAACACCTTGCAGGAGCGGTCCACGAAACGTCCGACGGTCATCGCGATCGCCACCGTCCCGTCCGCCGTGTCCTCCACCAGGTCATCCGGCTTGGACGGCCGCACGAACACAGCCTCGGCCACCACCCGGTCCGGGCGGATATGGTAGAGCGTGTCCAGGTTGCTGTACTTGAAGTAGCACGAACCGTCCTCCGCCGCGATGAAATTCCCGGCACCCAGAGAAATCATCTTCTCGCTGGCATCCCGTTCCGGACTGGCATACCGGGTGCTTCCGTCCGGCGCCTCCACGGTGAAGATCGACTCCACCCCTTCCATATAATGGGGCGGGCACATCTGGGCCCGGCTCCCGTCCGGGAAGAAGTGGACGTCAACGATGAACACGCTGTCCTGCGCGGACACGAAGGTGCCGTCCGTCAAGTAGGTGAGCGAGCGGTGCTTCATCATATCCAGAGCCAGGATCCGCCCCTCCGGATCGAAAAACATATTGGCCGCCAAATACTCCTGCGGCCCGTTGCCATTCCGGCAGAACGACGACACGAAACGCCCGTCACCTCCGACGAGGTGGACGCTGTCCCGGATGCTGACCAGCAGGAGTCCGTCGTGATAGCCGGTCATCCGGACATAGCCCAGCGGCCGGTCCGGCGCCATCTCATAATACGTCTCCGGGTTGACGGCCCCGTCCAAGGTCCACGCTGTCTGCAGCTCGGCGCCGGCCAGTTCGGGCAGGTTGATGGTCAGCAGGTCCCCCGCCGGGCGGCGGCAGCCTGCCAGGAGCGCCGCCGCAGCCGCGGCCAGCGCCAGGATTCTTGTAGTTTTCTTCATTTGATATGCAGTTTTGCGAGGAGGTAGTTGCTGTCTTCGGTCACGCCGTCCAGGGCCTGCGGGTTGGATATCTTCGCCCGCAGGGCGGGGTCGAGGGTATCCAGCAGCGCGGGGTCGACCAGGCAGACCAGGGCGTCGCCCTCGATGCATTGCACCTCGACGACGAGCGCGTTGTCGTGCAGGAGCTCGAACCACGACCACTTGCCGCGGCGCTCGACCCCGTAGCAGAGACCGTTGCGCTGGCCGCTGTGGTCGGTGGAGCTGAACATCACCCCCACCGCCCGCAACTGCTCGTTCTCCCAGTAATAGGACACGAAGGCGGCGATCGAGGACTCCATCCGGGCCATCAACGCACTGGCCGGATCCTCCTGCTGCCAGAACGCGTCGTCCAGAGCCGCGCGGCCCAGGTCGAAGCGGAGCGCCGGTTCGACCTGGCCGCCGGCATAGCGGTAGACCGTGTCGCCCCACTCCGGGATGACGAAGACCTGGTCCCCCGCATCGGAAAACACAGGGGCTCCGAAAAGCGAGAGCATCTTGGGATTCTTCTTCGGGATGAACTCCGTCTGCGTGCCGTCCGCAGCGACAAACCTGACCAGGTTATCCCCTTCGTAGGCATAGCCGCTGTAAACCAAGTGTCCCTCGTCCACGGCGAGAGCGCCGTTGGAACCCGGTGCACCCGTCTCTTCCCGGCGCACGAAGGAGCCGTCCTCGCGATAGACGACCAGCTCCGAGGATCCCAGCGAGAAGACATACAGCAGGCCGTCCCGCACCTGGACGTGATTGGCCCGCTCGAATTCCTGCGGCCCGCGGCCCGGCAGGCCTATCCGGCCCAGGAACTTCCCGGCGGCATCGTAGTGGTGGATGATGCCGTTCTGCGTGTCATATACGATCCAGCCGTCGCCGGAATCGGGCGTCACGTTCACCGAGCCGCCAAGCAGTTGGTCCGTAGTCTGCAGCGGGACCAGCTCGATCGAGGCGACCACCTGCGCCAGGGTCTCCGGCCGGATGTTCTCCGGCACGGGCACGGCGCCGTCGGCCGTTTTGTCATCACAGCCCGCCAGCAGCGTAGCCGCCAGCGCGGCGGTCAGTACGAAGAATCTCTGAGATTTCATTTCTTTAAGCATTATTGATTATCAATGTTTTACAGTTTATCCTTCGGCTATTTCTCCGATAGTTGATTTGTAACTGACTGATTATCAGTCGCCGTCCGACGATGGGTCGACCGCGGAAGGGTACCCGGGGCGCGGGCTGGACGTGGCAGGGCGAAGACCGGGAGGTAGAAGACCAGGGCGAGGATCGAGAAGAGCAGGCCCGCGAT
>CAMVGM010000091.1 GCA_947167015.1 uncultured Bacteroidales bacterium | reverse complement strand
GCCAGGGCGGGCACCTCACCCACGGCTCTCCCGTGAACGCCTCCGGCCTGCTGTATAACGCCGTGGCTTACGGGCTCAACCCCGAAACGGGCCGCGTGGACTATGACAAGATGGAGCAGCTCGCCCTCAAGCACAAGCCCAAACTCATCATCGGCGGCGCATCCGCCTACTCCCGCGAATGGGACTACGCCCGGATGCGCGCCATCGCCGACAAGGTGGGTGCCATCCTGTGGATCGACATGGCCCATACCGCCGGCCTGATCGCCGCGGGCCTGCTGGAGAACCCCGTCAAGTATGCCCATATCGTCACCTCCACCACGCACAAGACGCTCCGCGGTCCGCGCGGCGGTATCATCCTGATCGGCAAGGACTTCGACGACCCGCAGGGCCGTACCACCCCGAAGGGCGTCGTGAAGAAGATGAGCCAGGTGCTCGACTCCTACGTCTTCCCCGGCGTGCAGGGCGGTCCGCTCGAGCACGTGATCGCGGCGAAGGCCGTGGCCTTCTTCGAGGCCCAGCAGCCGGAGTTCGTGCAGTACCAGAAGAAGGTCATCTCCAACGCTCAGGCGATGTGCGGCGAGTTCCTGCGCCGCGGCTACAAGGTCGTCAGCGGCGGTACTGACAACCACCTGATGCTCATAGACTTGCGCGGCAAGTTCGACGAGGTGACCGGCCGCATCGCCGAGCAGCAGCTCGAGAAGGCCGCCATCACCCTCAACAAGAACATGGTCCCCTTCGACACGCGCAGCCCGTTCCAGACCTCGGGCTTCCGCATCGGCACCCCGGCCGTAACTTCCCGCGGCTTCGTGGAGAAGGACATGGTGGATATCGTGGGTCTGATCGACGAGGTGCTCGCATCCTGCGCCAAGCACATCGATGCCCTGACCCTGAAGAAGGACGAGGAGCCTACGGCCGAGCAGAAGGCCTCCCTGGCCGCGCACAAGGCCGTCCTGGACGATGTCCGCAAGCGTGTGCACCAGATGACAGCCGGCGTGCCGCTGAACAAGTATTAGCAGTTCGCCTTTGGTAATTGAACGGCGCGATACTCGCGCCGTTTTCTTTTTTTCCGTACCTTTGCGCCGTATGGCAGACAGGAAATTGTTGAATATCGAACTGGGCCGCGTGTCGGCCGAACGCTACCGTGAACTGCCCCCTTCCGGGGTGGTGCTTGTCCTGGACAACATCCGCAGCGCCCACAACGTCGGCAGCGCCTTCCGCACCGGCGACGCCTTCAAGGTGGACAAGGTCTGGCTCTGCGGCATCTGCGCCTGTCCGCCATCGGCCGAACTGCACAAGGTGGCCCTCGGCGCCGAACTCAGCATGCCCTGGGAGTACGCCGGCGACACCCTCGCCCTGGTGGAACGCCTCAAGGGTGAAGGGTATACGGTCGTCTGCGCCGAGCAGACCGAGCACGCCGTGCAACTGCAGGATTTCCACCGCGACCCCGCCCGGCGCTACGCCGTGGTGTTCGGAAACGAAGTCGACGGCGTCCGACAGGATGTCGTGGACGCCGCCGACCTTTGTCTGGAGATCCCGCAGTCCGGGACCAAGCATTCGCTCAACGTGAGCGTTTCCGTCGGAGTCGTGCTCTGGCAGCTGCTATCTCGGCCGGGCGCCTGACGCGGAAGGAGCAATGTCCTTGAGCGAAGGGATGTTGTCCGGCAGCAGTTCCTGCATGATAATCGCCTCCAGGTTCCACTGGGCCACGTCGTTGGTGCTGACGCGGCGGTCTTCCACCGTCGGGTTGAGGGCGTCCGGACCACCGATCCAATCCAGCCGCACGCGGTCTACGACCTGGCCGTCGGGGCCGACCGTCCCGCCCAGGAAACGCTTCCAGGCGAGGTCCGCGCGATAGCTGTCCCCGCTGCGGCTGGCAGCGAAGGCCAGCAGGCGCGGGATATTCCAGTGGCCCCACCAGTTCTTCTGGCGGGCGTTCTCCGGCAGGTTGCGGATTGGGTCGTTCTGCGGCACTTCATACCAGCTGGCGTACTCGAGGTAGGTCTTGATGAAGTCCCGGTTGCCGATCTCGTCGAGCACCTCCAGGAAGATTTCCACGCTGCTCTGCAGGTTGGCGAGGTGGTTGGAGTTGGTAATCCACTCCGGGTCGCCCTCGTAAGTGAGCACACCCGTCGCCGGGTCGTAGCCGTAGGGGCCCTTGCCCGTGAACAGTCCGTTGGGCAGGTTCGTCAGGGAGTTCATGCCGGCGTTGATCATGTCCAGCCATTTCTTGTCCCCGGTGCGCTCCCATTCGGTGAACCAGTTGCCCACCAGCGAGGTCCAGTCCGGACCCCAGCGCAGGCGGGTCGGCTGCTGCGTGGGATACTGCGAACGCGGCTGCGCGCGCACGAGCGGATCGAAGTCGATGAAAGCCTCGTTGGCGGCGAGCGACTCGTGCATCAGGTCGCCGAGCCGGTCGTCCGTCGTCAGGTAATAGTAGTAGCGCTTCCACCAGGCCTGGCCCACGCGGGCCTCCTTGGCGCCGCAGCCCCAGTGGGTTACGTTGTGGCGCGTGCCGAGGCCCTTCATCGGGCCGATGTGATAGGCGTCCACCTCGGAGGTGTGGCGGGTCATCGCGGTGGCCATGCGCCAGAAGTCCGGGCGGCCCGAGCGGATGAAGCCGAACCACAGCCAGAGGTCGGTCTCTAGTTCGGTGTTGTCCCAGGCCTTGCCGCCGGCGTCGTAGTTCCAGCAGTGGCGGTTGACGTCGTAGGAGTGCATCACGTCGCCGTAGTTCCAGAAGCCGTACCAGCGCTGGGATTCGACGTTCGTCTCGTAGAACTTGAGGTAGGTGTCGATCATCCGCTCGAGGTAGCGCTGCGTGTCGTTGCCGTTCTCGGCGGGCAGGGACCATACGCCGAAGGCGCCCGCATCGTGCAGGTATTTGGGCGTAGGGAGCAGCTGGACGATGTCCTGGCCGGCATTGGCGAGGCAGGAGATCGCCTCGCGCGAGGGCATCTCGGCGAAGGGGAAGAGCGTCAGTTCGCTGGTGCGCGCGATGCCGTAGGCGGTGTCGTAGCCTTCTACCCAGTCCTCATAGGAGGAGTTCAGGCCGTGGCCTTCGTTGTCATAATGGCGCAGGTCCATCGTCTCTGCGCTGGGGCTCCAGAACCAGACGGTGATGCGTCCCTCGTCGCTGCGCATCGCGGAGGCGTCGAGCTCGGCCGGGAAGGACTGCCAGAAGTTCTTCAGCGACACGCCCAGGCCGCCCGTGACGTCGCCGGCCAGGATGAAGCCGCGCGAGCGGTGCCCGCCCGCGGTCCCGACCCAGCTGCCGTGGCTGCCGGTGCGCTTCTGGATGGTAAAGCCGTCGGAAGTGGGCTGCACGAGTTTGAAGTCGTCCCATTTGGCCCACTCGTCCACGAGCGTCTGCGAGGGCGCGTTGTATTCTTCCCGGTCGGGGACGCGCTCGCCGCGGAACTGGACCTGCGGGAAGTTCACGTAGCGCGGCATCTGCCCCTGGGGCGGACGCTGCCCGCCCGGCGGCATGGGCAGGGAGACGCTGCGCTGGTTGATGTACGGCTCCACCGCCTCGTCCCACAGGCCGTCACCGTCGCCCGCAAAGGCCACGTGGCGGTTCTGGAGCTGCTCGCGGAAGGGGATGTCGAACTCCACGCCGATGCCCTTGATGTAGTCGTCGCGCTGCTCCCCGTCATAGACGAAGGAGTGCACCAGGCGGATGGGGGCGGCGTCCTTGAAGATGTAGAAACGGAGCGTGAACGGCAGCCACTCGCGGCCGCCCTTGAGGGCCTTGTGGACGCCCTCGACCTTCACCACCGCGGCCACGGGACCGCTGCGCTCCACCTCGGCGGAAGTGACCCGGCTCTCGAAGTTCCGGTAGGAGAGGACGTCGGGCTGCGAGCGGTCCTCGGTCCGGGCGACGAGACGCCCGCCGGAAACGACTTCGCGGCCGTCCATCGTGATGCTGCCGACGATGCGGTTGCCGCTCTTGGGGAAGGCGATCTGGAAGATGCCGTTGTCGATGCGGATGCCGGAGGCGTCATCCTGCAGCACGAGGGTGGGTTCCGGTGCCGCTTTCTGCCTGGCGGTGGCGCGCAGCGCCTTCTTGTCGGCCTTGACGGCGTCGAGCCGCAGCTGGCCGGCCTGGTCGGGGCCGAGGGTGGCGTAGAAGCCCATCCACTTGACGGAACCGTCGTTCCAGCGGGAGAGCACCCAGTGCTGGCTCGGGACGACGCTGCCGTCCGGGGCGGTGAGGGTGAAACTGCCCTGCTCGTTCATCGTCCCCTTGGCGAAGGGGACGCCCCAGCTTTGGCCGGCGGCGTAGGCGGGGGTCTTGTCAATCCAGCGGAGGGGGACCGATTCAGCATGGACCGCGCAGCAGAGTGCGGCGGCGGCCATGGCGACGATGATCTTTCTCATAATAATAGGAATCGTGGTTTGTAAACGGTTAATCGTAGTACACAAATATAGGAAAAAACCGGAAAATGACAATTTGTCAATGGCACGGACATTGATTTATCCATTGTCGCCCGCGGCGGTGCCGCTGGCAGAAAGGATAAAGAATCAAACACATAAAATCATGATCAAACCTTTAGCAGACAGAGTCCTGATCGAGCCCAAGGAGGCTGAGACCAAGACGGCATCCGGGATCTATATCCCCGACACGGCAAAAGAGAAACCCCAGCAGGGAACGGTCCTCGCGGCCGGCCCCGGCAAGAAGGACGAACCGATGGAGGTCAAGGTCGGCGACCAGGTCCTCTACGGCAAGTACGCCGGAACCGAAGTGACGGTCGAGGACAAGAAGTATCTCATCGTGAAGCAGTCTGACATTTTAGCAATTCTGTAATTATGGCAAAGGAAATCAAATTCGACGTGGACGTCCGCTCCAAGATGAAGGCGGGCGCTGACGCATTGGCGAACGCAGTCAAGGTGACCCTCGGACCGAAGGGCCGCAACGTAGTGATAGAGAAGAAATTCGGTGCTCCCCAGGTGACCAAGGACGGCGTGACCGTCGCCAAGGAGGTCGAACTGGAAGACCGTTTCGAGAACATGGGCGCCCAGATGGTCAAGGAGGTCGCTTCCAAGACCAACGAGCAGGCCGGTGACGGTACTACCACCGCCTCCGTGCTCGCCCAGGCAATCATCAACGTCGGTATCAAGAACGTGACCGCCGGCGCCAACCCGATGGACCTCAAGCGCGGCATCGACAAGGCCGTGGCCGCCGTGGTCGAGGAACTGAAGAAGCAGAGCCAGCAGGTCGGCGACGACTACTCCAAGGTGGAGCAGGTCGGCACCGTGTCCGCCAACAACGACAGCTACATCGGCAAACTCATCGCCGACGCGATGGCCAAGGTGGGCAAGGACGGCGTGATCACCGTCGAGGAAGCCAAGGGCACCGACACCGAGGTGAAGGTGGTCGAGGGCATGCAGTTCGACCGCGGCTACATCAGCCCGTACTTCATGACCAACGGCGACAAGATGGAGGCTGAACTCAGCAATCCTTCCATCCTCATCACCGACAAGAAGATCTCCTCGATGAAGGACCTCCTCCCGATCCTCGAGCCCATCGCCCGCGAAGGCCGCGAACTGCTCATCATTGCCGAGGACGTGGACGGCGAGGCGCTGACCACCCTCGTGGTCAACAAGCTCCGCGGTTCGCTTAAGGTGGCTGCCGTCAAGGCCCCGGGCTTCGGCGACCGCCGCAAGGAGATGCTGCAGGATATCGCCACCCTGACCGGCGCCGTCGTGGTGTCCGAGGAGCGTGGCTTCACCCTGGAGAACACCACCCCCGACATGCTCGGCAAGGCCGAGAAGGTCACCATCACCAAGGAGAACACCACGATCGTGGGCGGCGCCGGCGCCAAGGACGCCATCGCCGAGCGCGTGGAGTCCATCCGCAAGCAGATCGAGACCAGCACTTCCGACTATGACAAGGAGAAACTCAAGGAGCGTCTCGGCAAACTCGGCGGCGGCGTGGCCGTGCTGTACGTCGGCGCACCCACCGAGGTGGAGATGAAGGAGAAGAAGGACCGCGTGGAGGACGCCCTCAATGCGACCCGTGCCGCCGTGGAGGAGGGTTACCTCCCGGGTGGCGGCGTGGCCTACATCCGTGCCGCCGCGGCCCTCGCCGGCCTGAAGGGCGACAACGAGGACGAGACCACCGGTATCCACATCGTGGCCAAGGCCATCGAGGAGCCGCTCCGCCAGATCGCGTTAAACGCGGGCGTGGACGGTGCCGTGATCATCCAGAAGATCAAGGAAGGCAAGGGAGACTTTGGATATAACGCGCGCACGGGCGAATACGTACAGATGTATGAGGCCGGCGTGATCGATCCGACCAAGGTGACCCGCGTGGCCCTGGAGAACGCCGCCGGCGTGGCCGGCATGTTCCTGACCACCGAGTGTGGCATCGTGGACATCCCCGAACCCGCTCCTGCCGCTCCGGCGATGCCCGCTGGCGGCATGATGTAAAAAAACTTGCGAAAAAGTTTGCAGGTATAAAAAAAGTGTTTACCTTTGCGTCCCCTTTCGGAAACGGGGGGACGCAAAGTTCTTTTAAACGCTTCTGGGTCGCAAAAATTTTTGAAATTATTTTTAAAAAGTTTGCAGATTCAAAAAAAGTGACTACCTTTGCAATCCCAATCGCAAGAGAGGGTTTGGCCATCAGCCGAAGAGGCTGGTTTTTTTAGCGCCAAAATTGAGAGATCATTGAAAAGACTGAAAAGATAAGTACAAGCAAGTACCGAGAAACAAAGAATCGAGAGCGTTGATTTCTTAGAGGAATCAAGAGTGTCAGGAGAGAACTAGAGTATAAGAATATACAAAGAAGAGTTTGATCCTGGCTCAGGATGAACGCTAGCGGCAGGCTTAACACATGCAAGTCGAGGGGCAGCGGGGGTAGCAATACCCGCCGGCGACCGGCGAAAGGGTGCGTAACGCGTGAGCAACCTGCCCGTATCCGGGACATAAGCGGTGGAAACGCCGTCTAATTTCCCATAACAACAGAGGCTGCATGACCTTTGTTTGAAAGATCCGTCGGATACGGATGGGCTCGCGAGACATTAGCTAGTTGGAGTGGTAACGGCACACCAAGGCGACGATGT
>CAMVGM010000090.1 GCA_947167015.1 uncultured Bacteroidales bacterium | reverse complement strand
ACTTCCTCTTCCGGGGACACCAGCTCCTCGCGGCCGATCTCCTGGAGGTACTTGTCCAGGGACGCGCTCTCGCGGTTGGTGATGGATTTCGTGATCTTAAGTTGTCTCATATATGGAATGACTTTATTCTTCCGGCATTAGCATATACGAAACAATCCCGCGTAAGTTTCACACCTGCGCGGGATTTTTTCCGATTAGTTATCAACAGACTACTCGTCCTTGCCGAAGCCGAAGTAGCCGGGCCGGCCGCTGGCGTCCACGCCTTCGATGAAGATGGAGCGGCGGCTCTTCTTCGCGATGTCCACGACATCCTGCGGTTTGGTGACCTTCTGGTCGTTGACGAAGCGGATGATGAAACCGTCCTGGCCGCCGGCGCGTGCGAGCGCACCGTTGCCCGCGGAGACGATCTCCACGCCGCCCTCGGCCGCACGGAGCTGCGCGCCGTAGAAGCTCACGGTGCCGTCGCTGCCGACCGTGCCGTTGGCCACGCTGCCGTCCGAGAACTCGACCGACAGGTCCTGGGGATTGCCGTTACGCAGGACGCGGACCGTGGCCCGGTCGCCGGGATGATAGCTGTTGACCTTGGCCTGGAGTTCGGGCATCGAAGCGATCTGGGTGCCGTCGATGGCCGTGATCACGTCCTCGGCCTTGATGCCGGCCTTGTCGGCCGCACCGCCCTTGACCACCTCGCTCACATAGACGCCTTCGGGGGTGGAGACCTTCAGTTTCTTGGCCAGGTCCTCGGTGAGGGTGCCGCCCGTGATGCCGAGCATCGCACGCTTGACGGAGCCGAAGTCGATCAGGTCGGAAACCACTTTCTTGACGATGTTGGACGGGACCGCGAAGGAATAGCCGGTGTAGGAGCCGGTCGTGGAGACGATGGCGGTGTTGATGCCCACCAGTTCGCCCTCCTTGTTGACCAGGGCGCCGCCGGAGTTGCCCGGGTTGACGGCCGCATCGGTCTGGATGAAGGACTCGATCTTGAATTCGCCGTCGTAGTTCGGCATCGAGCGGCCCTTGGCGCTCACGATGCCGGCGGTGATGGTGGAGCGGAGCTCCTCGCCCAGCGGGCTGCCGATGGCCAGCACCCACTCGCCGAGGCGGAGTTTGTCGGAATCGGCGAACTGGACGGTCTGCAGGCCGTTCGCGTCGATCTTGATCAGGGCCACGTCGGTGGCCGGGTCGGTACCGATCACGGTGGCCTCGTAGGTCTTGTTGTTATTGAGCGTCACTTCGATCTTGGTCGCGCCGGAAACGACGTGGTTGTTCGTCACGATGTAGCCGTCGGGGCGGATGATGACGCCGGAGCCGCTGCCCTGGCGCTCACGGTTTCCGCCATACCCCTCGTCACCGAAGAAGAAACGGAAGAACGGGTCGATGTACTGCTGCTGTTGCCGGGCCTGGATGGTCACCTTGACATAGACGACGGCGTTCACCGCAGTCTCCGCGGCATAGGTAAAATCGGGGTAATCGGAGAGTGACAAATTGACAGTCCTGACGGCTTGTCCGTCGGGGGAATAGACCACCTGGGAGTCTCCGATCTGGGTCGGAGCCGCGGTCTTGACGATCGCGTAGGCGGTCAATCCGCTCAGAAGAACGGAGGCCAGGACGATGAGAAAACCTTTTTTCATATCGTTGTTGTTTTAAAATATTGTCCAGGCTGGAAAAAGGTCAAAATACATGCCAAAATCCAAGAATTAATTCGTATTTTTGCGAGAAGTATAATTGTAACCAATAAAAAGACTGATATGGATTTCAACGTTTCCAGCGCCGGACTGCTCAAGGGCATCCTCGATGTTTCCAAGGCCATTCCCGCCAAAACTGCCCTCCCCATTCTGGAAAACTTCCTCTTCGTCCTCAAGGACGGCGAGCTGGAGATCACCGCCTCGGACCAGGAACTGACGCTCCGCACGCGGATCCCCGTGGACAGCTCCGCCGAGGATGGCAGCATCGCCGTTCCGGCCCGCCAGATGATCGACCTGCTGAAGGCCCTGCCCGACCAGCCGATCACCGTCAAGACCGCCGGAGAAGGCTCCTTCGAGTGCATTTGGAGCAACGGTAACTCTTCCCTGCCCTACTTCCCCGCCGCCGACTATCCGGAGATCAAGGGCGCGGGCGAAAGCGCCCTGTCCGCCACCGTACCGGCCAGCGTGCTCGCGGAAGGCATCGCCAGCACCATCTACGCCACGGCGGACGACGAGATGCGTCCCGCCATGAACGGCATCTTCTTCGACATGGATCCGGAGAGCACCACGCTCGTGGCTTCCGATTCCCACAAGCTCATCTGCTATACCACCCGCGATTTCCACTGCCCGGAGAAGTGCTCCTTCATCCTGCACAAGAAACCGGCCGGCGTGCTCAAGTCCATCATCGACAAGGACGACGAGGAGATCGGCATCGCTTTCGACTCCTCTACCGTCGTTTTCACCCTCGGCGATACGATGATGGTCTGCCGCCTGATCGTCGGCAAGTTCCCGGAGTACCGCAAGGTGATCCCGCAGAACAACGCCAACATCCTCCGCATCGACCGCGCCCAGCTGCTGAATACGGTCCGCCGCGTCGCGGTGTGCGCCAACAAGGCCTCCAACCACATCAAGCTCGACCTCAAGGCCGGCCAGATCGAGATCACGGCCCAGGACCTGGGCTTCGCCCTCGCCGCCTACGAGAAGCTCCCCTGCGACTACAACGGCGACGAACTCGGCATCGGCTTCAAGTCCTCCTTCCTCATCGAGATTCTCGGCAACATGACCTGCGGGACCGTGGTGATGAAATTCGCGGACGCGCGCCGCGCCGCGCTCATCGTCCCGGAGGAGTCCGAGGATGAAAGCGGAAAGATCTGCGGCATCCTGATGCCGATCATGGTATCCTAGCGTATGCAGCTCAACCTGACCCGGCCGCTGCTCTTCTTCGACATCGAGAGCACCGGCCTCAACATTCCGGCCGATTCCATCGTCGAACTGAGTTTCGTGAAGGTTTTCCCCGGCGGGGAGGAACGTATCAAGACCTGGCGCATCAAGCCCTGGGACTATGAACTCCGCCGCCAGCGTCCGATGAACCCCGACGCCAGCAAGGTCAACGGCATCACGGACGACATGCTCACCGGCTGCCCCACCTTCTACGAGGTGGCGGACGAAGTGGCTGAGTGGCTGAAGGACAGCGACCTGGCGGGCTTCAATTCCGCCAAGTTCGACCTTCCGATGCTCGCCGAGGAATTCGAGCGCGTCAAACTGGCGGGCAAGGACCTGCACGTGGACCTGCACGAGCCCCTGATGGTGGACGTGCAGAATATCTACCACGCGATGGAGCCCCGAAACCTGCGCGCCGCATACCGTTTCTATTGCGGCGGAGAGGACTTCGAGAACGCGCACAGCGCCGAGGCCGACACCATCGCCACCTACAAGGTGCTCCAGGCCCAGCTGGACCGTTACCGGGAGCCGGACAAGTACCGCGAGCAGGTGCTGAAGAACGACGTCAAGTCGCTTTCCGCCTTCGTCGGGAAGAAGTATGTGGACTTTTCCGGCCACCTTATCCAGGACGACAGCGGCGAGATCATGATCAACTTCGGCAAGCACAAGGGCAAATCGGCGCGGAAAGTGTTCGAGACCGACCCTTCCTACTACGCCTGGATCCAGCAGGGCAGTTTCACCCTCGACACCAAGGCGCAGTTCGCCCGCCTCGAAGAACAGTTCAAACGGGAGCGGCTGGCCGCCAAGTGGAACGGCCGCCTCTTCTGATTTTCAAAAAGATACGGATATGAAACGCTTGGCCCTCCTCTCCTTCTGCCTCCTCGCCGCCGCGGCGGCTTCCGGGCAGACGATCGCCTCCGGCACCCGATGGTTCAACGGCAGCGCCCAGTACGACGCCACCGTCAGACCCGACGGCAGCATATTCATGTACTCGATGGACGAAGGCCAGGAATCGGAATTCCTGCTCGTCCCCGTCGAAGGAATGAAGAACCAGTTCCGGATGGAAGAGACCGACAACGATGGCGCCATCCAGCCGGACGAGGTGGAAAAGGAAGCCACCGTGAAGCTGATGCGGCAGGACAACCGCACGGTGCTGGCCGTGTACGACAAGGCCGGCAAGCTCCACGACCTGTATTCCCGGACCACCCGCGACAAGAGGAAGAACCTCGCGGAGCGCTGGCTCGACCGGCACAGGGGCATCTATGCGATCGGCGCCCCCGTCAGCGAGTCCGGTCCCGACCTCCGGCAGACCATCGTGATCGGCGACGGAACATTCACCGCCGGCGGGCAGACCGCCACCTACGACATCGAGACGATAAACGATTACCCGTTGGACGTCATCACCGTCCACGGCACCTCCTGGGAGGGCTCCTGGCACCTGTACCAGACGCGATACGGACTGATCGCCCGCCCCTGCACGGAAGATGAGTACGGCTATTTCGACAACGTCGAGCAGGAAGAACCCGTCGAACTCTACTGGGTCGACCCGTCGAAGGGCCGCTGGGACTGGCTCTCCGAGGATTTCAACACCCGGCTTTCCTTCTCCAAGCGGACGCTCCGCCTGATGCGCAACTCCATCCTGGCGAAGCATGGCTACGAGTTCCAGTCCGAGGACCTCAAGGCTTATTTCAACGCACAGCCCTGGTACAAGCCTGCCGGGAACAACGCCGCCGTCAAACTCTCCTTCATCGAAGAGATGAACGTCGCGCTCATCCAGGCCGAGGAGGCCCTTCCAGACGACGACCGGTGGATTACAGAAGACATCGGCTTGGGGGATGACGACTAAACAAAAAAAGGCTTGGCGAACTGCCAAGCCTTTTTTGTCGAGCCACTTAACAGACTTGAACTGTTGACCTGCGCGTTACGAATGCGCTGCTCTACCGACTGAGCTAAAGTGGCAATGGGATTGCAAAGGTAGCAATATTTTTGGAAAATCCTACGCTTTTTTGTGCGTCATGATGTCGAGGACCATCTTGTCGGTTTCCTGCATGCCCACGGAGCCCAGGCGGGTGAGGTTGTGGATACAACGGTCCACGTCATCCTCGATCAGGCCCTCATAGCAGCTGACGCTGTGGTTCTGGACGGCGAGCATGGCGCTCAGCACGGCCGTGGACACCCCGCTGCTGACCTTCAGCGCACAACTGGGCTTGGCCCCGTCGCACACCATCCCCGCAAGGTTCGCAATCATGTTCTTGACGCTGTAGGAGACCTGCTCATAGCCGCCGCCCATCAGCCAGGTCATCCCGCAGCTGCTGCCGGTCGAAGCCACCACGCAACCGCACAGGCAGCTCAGTTTCCCCAGGCTCTGCTTGATGTAGATGGCCGTCAAGTGGCTGAGGATCAGCGCCCTGGTCAGTTCTTCCTCGGTATTGTGGTTCTCCCGGGCGAACACCACCACGGGCAGCGTGGCAGCGATGCCCTGGTTGCCGCTGCCGGAGTTGCTCATCACGGGAATCATCGCCCCGGCCATCCTGGCGTCGCAGGCGCAGGAGGTGGCGCTGATGATGTGGCTGAAGATGCTGTCGCCCATGATGCCCTTGCCGAGGGGCCGAGAGAGCGTCTTGCCCAGTTCGTGCCCGTAGTTGCCTTTCAGGGCCTCCTCCGCTGCGGCCTCGTTGAGCCGGCGCGACTCGTTGATGAACTCCAGGTCCTCCAGCGGCGCCGTGGTCGCAAAGTCGAACACCTGGCGCAGCGTGAGGTCGTTCTCCGCATCCTCCGCCTCCTGGGCGCCCAGTTCCCCGCGACGGTCCACCGTCGGCGTGCAAGGGCCTTCCCGGAACACCAGGCGCGTGTGGTCCCGCGCGATGACGGCCCGGGAACGCCGCTCCCCTGCCTGGCAGCGGACGGCGATGTAGAGCGTCTCGTCGCTTTCCTTCGTGAGGCCGATGGAGATCCGGCCCTCTTCCATGAACCTGCGGGCGGCGGCGACGGCCTCCGGACACACGTCCTTGAGCACCTCCAGCTGGTATTCGCTCTTGCCGATCAGCGCGCCCAGGGCAACGGCCACCGGCAGGCCGGTCATCCCCGTCCCGGGAATGCCCACGCCCATCGCGTTCTTGAGCATGTTTCCGCTGAGTTCCACCTCGATGCGTTCCGGACGCTCTCCGAGCGCCTCGGTGGCGTAGGCGGTGCACAGGGCCACGGCGGCCGGCTCGGTGCACCCGATCGCGGGTACGACCTCCCGCTTGATCAGTGCGATTATGCGGTCATTTTCCATATTTGCAAAGATACTGCTTTTTTCCGTGGAAAAACGTATATTTGCACAACTGATTTGACAGCCACAGACTATGCAACTTGATGGAAGAAGACAAAGTACCAACGTCGATGACCGGCGTGGTATGTCCGCCGGCAAGGTAGCCGGCGGCGTCGGCCTCGGAGGCCTCCTCATTATCGGACTCATCACCCTCCTGATGGGCGGCAACCCCGCCGACGTCCTGGAGCAGATGGGCGGCCTGGCCGGCACGGAAATCGTGAGCGGAAGCGGCCGCACGCCCACCGCCGAAGAGGAAGAGCTCGCCGTGTTCGCAAAGCAGATCCTCGCCGGCACCGAGGACGTCTGGACGAACATCTTCGCCCAGAACGGCCGCACCTACGTTCCCCCGAAGCTCGTGCTTTACAATGACTACGTCCAGACCGCCAGCGGCACCGCGTCCGCCCAGATGGGCCCGTTCTACAACAGCGCGGACCAGACGGTCTATATCGACCTGTCGTTCTTCTCCACGATGAAGCAGCAGATCGGCGCCGACGGCGACTTCGCCTACGCCTACGTCATCGCCCACGAGGTCGGACACCACGTGCAGTACTTGCTCGGCACCCTGCAGCAGGCCCACCAGCAGATGTCCCGCGTGAGCCAGGCGGAGAGCAACCAGATCAGCGTGCGCCTCGAGCTCCAGGCCGACTTCTACGCCGGCGTGTGGGCCCACCACGACAACAAGATGTACCACTCCCTGGAGCCCGGCGACATCGAGGAAGGCATGGCCGTCGCCTCCAAGATCGGCGACGATTACCTGCAGAAGAAAGCCCGCGGCTATGCCCAGCCCGAGACCTTCAACCACGGCACCTCCGAGCAGCGTTCGCGCTGGCTGATGAAGGGATTCAACACCGGAAATCCCGCCCAGGGCGACACCTTCTCGCCGCGCTACAACCAGCTGTAAAAAAAGACCGGGTGCAAAAACCGTCGTTTTGCACCCGGAACCTATA
>CAMVGM010000089.1 GCA_947167015.1 uncultured Bacteroidales bacterium | reverse complement strand
GACGGCCTCTGCATGATCAAGAAGGAGATGTTCTTCCCGCCCCTGGGCTGGATCCTGAAGGCGATGGGCGGCATCCCGGTGGACCGGAGCAACTCCGGCACCCTGGTCCGCAGCCTGATCCACAGCATGAACGAAAGCGACACCTTCTACCTCGCCATCGCCCCGGAAGGCACCCGCAAGCCGGTCCGGCGCTGGAAGAGCGGTTACCACCTGATTGCCAGGGAAACCGGCGTGCCCGTGTACCTGGGATACTTCGACTGGAAACGCAAGCGCGTAGGCCGCGGGCAGAAATTCCCGCTCACCGACGATGCCGCGGCGGACACCCGGCGCATCCAGGAGATCTACGAATCGATGGACCTCGGAGCCAAGTATCCGGAGAAATACGTTACACATTGATGCGACACGACTTCAAGACCCTATTCGACCTCTACGACTATGCCTCGTCCAAATATGCCAAGCGTACCGCCGCTCAATTCACGGACGGAGGCCAGAGCTATACCTATTCCCGATACAAGGAGAGTTGCGAGAACCTCTCGCGCATCCTGTCCAATTTCGGCATCGGCGCCTTCGACAAGGTAGCGATCCTGTCGGAGAACATGCCCAACTGGGGCATCGCCTTCTTCGCCGTGACCGCCTACGGACGCATCGCCGTCCCGATGCTCAACGAACTGTCTTCCAGCGAGGTAGAGAGCATCCTGGACCACTCCGAAGCCAAAGCGCTCTTCGTCTCGCGCCGCCAGTTGAAGAAAGTCAGCGAGCAGGCCCTTTCCCGCCTTGCGCTGGTCATCGACATCGAGACCTTCGAATTCATCCAGCACGACGACGACGCCTTCACCTGCGACGGACGCGTGGCCACGCCCAACCCGATGGACATGGCGGCGCTCATCTATACGTCCGGCACCACCGGAGCGCCCAAGGGCGTGATGCTCAGCCACCGCAACTTCTGCGCATCGGTCCTCGATTCCTGGTACGCCCAGCCGGAGAACAAGCATTCCGTCTTCCTGTCCATCCTCCCGATGGCGCATACCTACGAGATGACGCTGGGCCTGCTGTACCCCTACTCCGTCGGCGCCCGCGTGTGCTACCTGCAGCGCGTTCCCACGCCGACCATCCTGATGAAGACGCTCAAGGAAGTCCGTCCCACCACGATCCTCTCCGTGCCGCTCATCATCGAGAAGATGTACAAGACCAGCATCGTCCCCACCATCCGGGGCAGCAAGTTCCTGTCCTACCTGGAGCAGCACATGCCGCGCCTGCTGTGCGCGCTGGTCGGTTTCAAACTGCGGAGCATCTTCGGCGGCCGCCTGCATTTCTTCGGCATTGGCGGCGCCAAGCTCGACCCGGAGGTGGAAACCTTCCTGCACCGCGCCAGTTTCCCTTACGGCATCGGCTACGGACTCACGGAGACGGCCCCGCTCGTCTGCGCGGCCAGCCCGTTCAAGACGCACGTCGGCACGACGGGGCCCGCCACGCACGGCGTGCAGATCCGTCTGGACAACGTCAATCCGGAAACCGGGCTGGGCGAAATCACCGTCAAGGGACCCAACGTGATGATGGGTTACTACAAGGACTACGAGCGCACGCAGTCCGTCCTTTCCCAGGACGGCTGGTTCCATACCGGCGACCTCGCCTGCGTGGATGAGAAGGGGCGTTATTCCGTGCGCGGCCGCCTGCGCAACATGATCGTGGGCGCCTCCGGCGAGAACATCTACCCCGAGGAGATCGAGCACGTGATCAACAGCATGGACGGCATCGGAGAATCGCTGGTCATCCAGCGCGACGGCCGGCTGATCGCCCTGGTGAAGTTCGACGACAACGTCCTCGACTGGAACCTGGAGGGGCAGGACAAGTTCATCGAAGAGATGGAACGCCGCCGCCAGGCCGTCCTGGACTTCGTCAACGAGAAGGTCAGCCGCTTTTCCAAGATCAAGGACGTCGAGATCCAGAAAGAACCTTTCAGCAAGACGGCCACCCACAAGATCCGCCGCTTCCTCTACGAGAAGAAACAGTAAACTGGATCAGACCCAGAGCTCGGCGAGGTCGAGCACGAGGCGTTCGGTCTTTTCCCAGCCGAGGCAGGGATCGGTGATGGACTTGCCATAAACGCCGTCGCCGGGCTTCTGGCAGCCGTCCACCAGGTAGGACTCGATCATCAGGCCCTTCACCAGCGCGCGGATCTCCGCGCTGTGCCGCGTGCTGTGCAGCACTTCCTTGGCGATACGCACCTGCTCGTCGTAGCGCTTGCCGGAATTGCAGTGGTTCGTGTCCACCATCACCCCCGGATTCACCAGGCCGCTCTCCGCATACAGGTCGCACAGGCGTGCGAGATCCTCGTAATGATAGTTCGGATGCGTGATCCCGTGCGAGTCCACGTAGCCGCGCAGGATGGCGTGCGCGAAACGGTTGCCCTTGCTCTCCACCTCCCAGTTGCGATAGATGAAGGTGTGGCTCCCCTGCGCCGCGCGGATGGCGTTCATCATCACGGACAGGTCGCCGCCGGTCGGGTTTTTCATCCCCACGGGGATGTCCAGTCCGCTCGCGGTCAGCCGGTGCTGCTGGTCCTCCACCGAACGGGCGCCCACCGCCACGTAGGAAAGCAGGTCGTCCAGGAAACGGTGGTTCTCCGGATAGAGCATCTCGTCCGCACAGGAAAAACCGGTCTCGTTGAGCGCGCGCATGTGCAGCTTGCGGATCGAGATCAGCCCGCGCAGCATGTCGGAATGCTCCTGCGGATTGGGCTGGTGCAGCATCCCCTTGTAGCCGGCGCCGGTCGTGCGCGGCTTGTTGGTATAGATGCGCGGCACGATGACGATCCGCTCCGCCACCTTCTCCTGCAGGGTACGCAGCCGCGAGATGTACTCGATCACGGCATCCTCGCGGTCGGCCGAGCAGGGGCCGATCACGAGCAGCAGCGCGTCGCTCTCGCCCGAAAAGACCGCCTGGATGCGTTCATCGTTCGCACGTTTGGCGTACGCGCCCTCCGGGGAGATCGGGTACATTTCCTTGATTTCCTTGGGTATCAGAAGCTTGCGCTTAAAGATCATATTCATTTCAGCATCCTCCCTATTTTTCAAAAGCCGCCCGCCTGCGGGTGGACAGCCGCATCATCTCTTTCATCGCCTCGGTGTCGCCGGCGGCCAGGTCGTCCCGAAGGGTCCGGAATTTCTCCAGGAACAGGTCCATCTGGGACAGGAGTTCGTCCCGGTTCTCCAGGAAGAGTTCCGTCCACATGTCCTCGTTGATCCGGGCGATGCGCGTCAGGTCGCGGAACGAATCGCCCGTATATTCCGCGAGGTGCTCCGTATCCTTGCAGGTCATCAGCGTGACGGCGATGCAGTGCGTCAGCTGAGACAGGAAGCCGATCATCTCGTCGTGCTCCTCCGGCGAAATCACGGCGATATGCCGGAAGCCGAGGATACAGCCCAGGGTGCGGATCAGTTCGATCCCTTCCGGGGTGTTGCGCTCCGTAGGCGTGATGATGAAGTTGGCGTCCGTGAAGATGCGGCAGTCGCTGTTTTCCACGCCATAGACCTCGCGTCCGGCCATCGGATGCGCCGGGACGAACTCCAGGTCCGGTCGGAGCATCCCCTGGACGGCGGGCACGACCGCCCGCTTCACGCCGGTGACGTCGGTCAGCACGGCCCCTTCCTTCAGGAAGTCCTGGTAGCGTCCGATCCAGTCCACGAAGGTGTGCGGATAGAGCGCGAAGACCACCAGGTCGAACTGGGAGACATACTCCCGCGTCACGTCCGTCCGCCCGTGGGCGATGATGCCTTTCCGCAAGGCGTAATCCAGGGTTTCGGGCCGACGGGCCAGCGCGCCCACCTCGAAGCCCAGGGAACTGAGTTTCTCGGCGTAGGAGCCGCCCATCAGGCCCAGTCCCACGATGAGGACTTTCCGATAATTAATGAATCCAGTCATGGTTGAGCAAGATAATCCGTCCCGTAGCGCAGGGCGAGCTGGTCGCAGAGCACCACGGATACCAGGGCCGTCACCACCGGGCAGATCCGGCGGATGATGGCAGGGTCGTGGCGGCCGGCAAGTTCCAGTTCGACCTCCTTCCCTTCCACGAAATCCACCGTCCGCTGGGCGCGGGAGATGGACGGCGTGGGCTTGACGGCCATGTTGAAAATCACGGGCATCCCGTTGGTGATGCCGCCGTTGATGCCGCCGTTGCGGTTGGTCCCGGTGACGACGCGTCCGTCCTGCATCAGGAAGGGATCGTTGGCCTGCGAGCCGCGCAGGCCCGCGAGGGCGAAACCGTCACCGAACTCGATGCCCTTAATGCCGCCGACGGCGAAAAGCGCACGCGCGAGCACCCCCTCGAGCGAATCGAACCAGGGCTCCCCCAGTCCCGCGGGAAGTCCGCAGATGCCGGTCTGGATGACGCCGCCGACCGAATCCCGGTCCGCCTTGGCGGCCAGCACGGCGGCCTCCGCCTGCTCCTCCAGGTCGAGGATCAACGGAAAGCGCCGCCCCTCGATCCGGTCGATTTCGGAAGCGACGTCGGTGAAGGGAGCGTCCTCCACCCCGCCCAGACGCAGGATGTGCGTCGCGAGGCGGATGCCCTTGGCCTCCAAGGCCTGGCGGCAGATGGCGCCGGCCGCGACGATGCCGGCCGTGATGCGGCCGGAGAAATGTCCGCCGCCCCGCGGGTCTTGGAAACCGTGGTACTTCTGCTGGGCGGCATAGTCGGCGTGCGAAGGGCGCGCGATATGTTCGAAGGCAGCGTAATCGCCGCTGCGTACGTTCACGTTGGGGATGACGATCGTCAGGGGCGTGCCGGTCGTACGGCCCTGGTACACGCCGTTCAGGATGCGGAAGTCATCCGGCTCCACGCGGGCGGTGTCGGCGGGGCCGCTGGGGCGCCGGCGGGAGAGGCTCTCCGCGATCCGTGCCTCGTCCACGGGGAGCCCCGGGGCCAGTCCGTCCAGGACCACCCCCACGGCCGGTCCGTGGCTTTCGCCGAAGACCGTCAGGATCACGCTGGTACCGATCGAATTCTTCATGGGATCAATGGGTGTAGAAAGAGCCGACGAGCTTGAGGCGGTCGCACAGCGGAGCGAGTTCCCGGAGCATCGATTCCCCTTCCTCCGTCGCGACGTCGCCGTCCAGCTCGACATAGAAATAATAATTCCAGAGCAGTTCCTTCATCGGGCGGCTGCGCAGGTTGCACATGTTGTAGTTGTGGGCGCCGATGATGTTGAGCGTCTGCGCCAGGGCGCCGGCTTCATTCTTGACCGTGTACATCAGGATGAAGTGCTTGCCCATCTTGCGCTTGTTCTCCGTATCGAGGCGGAGCATGCGCGTGAAGGCGGCGAAGCGCGTCGTGTTGGTCCGGACGGTGTTGATGCGGGCTTCCAGGACCTCCAGGCCATAGAGGGCGGCCGCCTCGGCGGCGCCGATGGCGGCGCAGGCCGGATCCCCTTTCTCCGCCACGGCCTGCGCGGCGAGGGCGGTATTGGGAAACTCCCGGCATTCCAGGCCGTGCTCCCGCAGCCAGTCGGCGCACTGGGACAGCGCCTGGGGATGGCTGTACACCGTGCGGATCTGCGATTTGTCCGCGCCCGGCAGGCCCAGCAGGTTCTGCTCGGCCTCGATCTCGATCACCTGGTTGACATAGAGCGAGCCGTTGAACATCAGGTCGGTGACGGCGGCGACTTCCCCCGCGGAACTATTCTCGAAGGGCAGCACCGCGACGTCGCATTCCCCCGCCTCGCAGGCGCGGTAGGCCGCGGCGAAATCGGGATAGGCCTGCGGCTGCGCGCCCGGGAAGAGCCGCAGCGCGGCGATGTGCGCGAACGCGCCGGGGACGCCGCTGTAGGCGACCTTCACCCCGTTCATCAGGCGCTGCTGCCAGTCGCGGGAGAGGGCAATGAGGTTCCGCTCGAAACTGACGTAATATTCCCGGATATCCCGGTCCAGGATGCGCTGTGCGCCTTTCCGGACCACTTCTTCCTCACGGGCGGGATCGCCGATGCTCAGGCCGTGCTCCGCCTTGAACGCGGCGATTTCGCGACAGCATTCCATCCGCTGCTCGAAGAGGGCGGAAAGCTGTTCGTCGACGGCATCTATCTGTTTCCGGATGTTTTCCAAGGTATCCATAACATACACTACTAATTTGCAAAAATAGTTTTTATCTTTGTGAAAGACAAATCCTGTTCTCGGAGTACTTAATTCCAAAGATATGCGAAAACTGTTTTTTGGCTTCACGCTGCTCGCCGCGGCTTTCTTCGCCGCCGGCTGCAAGCATTACGACTACCCGTTCCAGAACCCGAACCTGTCGGTGGACAAACGGGTGGACAACCTGCTCTCCCTCCTCACCCCCGAGGAGAAGATCGGCCTGATGATGAACGGTTCCGTCTCCGTGGACCGGCTCGAAATCCCGGCCTACAACTGGTGGAACGAAGCCTGCCACGGCATCTGTTATGACGACGTGACCGTCTTCCCGCAGGTCATCGCACTGGGCGCGACCTTCGACGCCGACCAGCAGTTCGAGATCTACACCGCCGTGTCCGACGAGGCGCGCGCCGTATGGAACACCACCGACCACCACCAGTTGGGCGTGACCGAGCCCAGCGGAAACATCTGGCACAACGGCCTGTCGTTCTGGTGTCCCAACGTCAACATTTTCCGCGACCCGCGCTGGGGACGCGGCCAGGAGACGCCCGGCGAGGATCCCTACCTGAGCGCCGTGATGGGCACCCAGACCGTCAAGGCCATGCAGGGCAACGACAAGAAATATTACAAGGTACATTCCTGCGCGAAGCATTACGCCGTGCACAGCGGTCCGGAGCCCCTCCGGCACCAGTTCGACGTGAGCGTGTCGCAGCGCGACCTCTGGGAAACCTACCTGCCCGCCTTCCGCGCCATCGTCAAGGACGGCAACGTGCAGGAGGTGATGTGCGCCTACCACCGCTATGAAGGCGAACCCTGCTGCGGCAGCGACCGGCTCCTGCAGGAGATCCTGCGCGACAAGTGGGGCTTCAGCGGCATCGTCGTATCCGACTGCGGCGCCATCGGCGACTTCTACAACAAGCGCCAGCACGGCACGCATCCCGACGCGGCCACCGCTTCCGCCGATGCGGTGCTCTCCGGCACCGACGTGGAATGCGGAACCAGTTACAAGTCCCTCACCGACGCCATCGCCAAGGGCCTGATCTCCGCGTTCTTCGGCCTGCTGCTGTGCACCGTGGG
>CAMVGM010000088.1 GCA_947167015.1 uncultured Bacteroidales bacterium | reverse complement strand
AGTTCTCGATGAGCCACCTCGCCGCCAACCTCTCGCAGAACGTCAACGGCGTGTCGATGCTGCACGGCAAGGTCAGCCAGGACATCTTCGCGGACATGTATCCCGGCTACCTGCCGGAGGAACTCTACATCAGCTACGTGACCAACGGCGTCCACTATCCGACCTGGGCCTCCAAGTACTGGAAGGAACTGCACGCCAAGGTGTTCGGTCCGGAGTTCCAGACGCACCACTACGACAAGAAGTGCTTCGAGGGCATCTACACGGTGTCCGACACCGAGATCTGGGACGTCCGCAAGGTCCTCAAGAAGGAACTTGTCCGGACCATCCGCGAGCGCCTTTCCGACCCGCAGATGAGCGCCCACTACACCCCGCGCCAGGTCGTCACGATCAAGGAGCGCCTGCGTGAGGACGTGCTCACCATCGGTTTCGCCCGCCGTTTCGCCACCTACAAGCGCGCCACCCTGCTGTTCAGCGACCTGGACCGCTTGGACGCCATCGTCAACGATCCCGTGCGCCCGGTGCAGTTCATCTTCGCCGGCAAGGCGCATCCGGCTGACGGCATGGGCCAGGACCTCATCAAGCAGATCATCGAGATCTCCAAGCAGGACCGTTTCCTGGGCCGCATCATCTTCGTGCCCGGCTATGACATCACCCTCGCCAAGCGCCTCGTGCAGGGCGTGGACGTGTGGCTGAACAACCCGACCCGCCCCCTGGAGGCCTCCGGTACTTCCGGCGAGAAGGCCGCGATGAACGGCGTGATGCATTTCTCCGTGCTGGACGGCTGGTGGGTCGAGGGCTACAAGGAAGGCGCCGGCTGGGCGCTGCCCCAGAAGCGGACCTACGAAGACCAGAACTACCAGAACGAACTGGATTCCGCCACGATCTACGCCACGATCGAAACCGAGATCGCCCCGGCGTACTACGATGTGGACGATGCCTCCGGGCTGTCGCCCGTCTGGGTCGGCTATATCAAGAACACGATTGCGCAGGTGGCCTGCAACTTCACCACCAACCGCATGCTCACCGATTACTGTGACCAGTACTATCTGCCGCAGTATGAGCGCTTTACGGAGATGAGCAAGGACGATTTCAAGCTCGCCCGCGAGATTTCCGCCTGGAAGCAGATGATGCTGGTGGAGTGGAACAACATCCGCGTCGTGTCCTGCACGCAGCCGGACGCTTCCTACGTCCTGTCGCAGAAAGACATGCTCAACAGCCAGGTCGTGCTCGACCTGGGCCGCATCCGTCCGGAAGACATCGGCATCGAGATCGTCTTCACTTCGCCGGATGCGAAGGGTGAGCTGCACATCCAGGGCGTCTTCGAGATGAAGCTGACGAAGGTCGAGGGCAGCCTCGCGACCTTCGAAGCCGAGGTGCTGCCCGAGCACACGGGTATGTACCAGGTCGGCAAGCGCATCTTCCCGAAGAACCCGCGCCTTCCGCACCGGCAGGACTTCCCGCTCGTGAAATGGCTGTAGCCGCCACAGGTTTTTTCGACGGTGTCCATCTCGGGCACCGTCGTGTCGTTGAGGCCCTCGTCTCCTCTGCCCGGTCCAAGGGCGAGGAGGCGGTGGCCGTAACGTTTTCGCAGCATCCCCGGGCCGTCCTGCAGCAGGATGCGCGCGACCTGCGCCTGCTGAGTTCGGCGCGGGAAAAAGAGGCTCTGCTGTATTCCCTCGGCGTGGACCGGGTGGAAACGCTGCCGTTCGACCGGGCGTTCGCCCGGCTTTCCGCCGAAGAATACATCCGGACGATCCTGCGCGACCGGCTCGGTGCCACGGCCATCGTGCTCGGTTATGACAACCGGCTCGGCTCCGACCGCCTGACTCCCGACCGCATCGTCCCGCTCGCGGAATCCCTCGGCCTGGAGGTGACCGTCGTCCCTCCGGCGCTTACGGGTGCGGTGGTGGTCAGCTCGACGAAGATCCGGGAGGCGCTGGAAAAGGGCGACGTGGCCTCGGCGGAGGCGATGCTGGGCTATGCCTATACGCTGCGGGGCGTCGTCGTGGGCGGCAAGCAGCTGGGACGCACTCTCGGCTTCCCGACCGCCAACCTTCGCCTGTACGACCCGCTGAAGATGATCCCGGCTCGCGGCGTCTATCTGACCGGCGTCGAGGTCCTCGGCAGGCATTATGACGGGATGACCAACGTCGGCGACATCATCGAGACCCACATCTTCGACTTCAACGAAGACATCTACGGCCTCGACCTGCAGGTACGATTCAAAAAGCGCCTCCGGGACGGGAAGCGCTTTGAAAATCTGGATGGGCTGAAAGCCCAGCTGGCCGCGGATGAGGCCGTCTGCCGGGCCCTGCTGGGCCAGGAAGCCTAGCGGAGCACCGCAGCGAGTTCCTTCCGCAGGGCGTCGATGCCGGAGATCGGCTTCGCACTCAGTTCGCCGTTCACGATGAGGAAGGAATTGGGCAGGGAAGTCACGTTGTAAGTGATGACGGCGGGAGAGGCTCCGCCCAGGCCGTCGTTCACGTTGATCCACGGCAGTTTCTGGGCCAGCACGACGGACGCCCACTCGGGCTTGTCCGGCGTCACGCAGACCGAATAGATCTCCAGGCCGCGCTTGTGGAAATCCTGGTAGAGCGGCAGCAGCATGTCGATGCTCATCATCTTCTGCGCGGCGTCGCTCACGTCCCAGAAATGGACCAGGACCACCTTCGCGTCCACTTCGCTCAGCGCGCGTTTCTCTCCCTTGATGTCCGGAAGGACGATGTCGGGGAAGGACGCCTCGGGAGCGTTCTGGAGCTGGCTGTCGATTTCGAGGTAACGCATCCGCCTGTCGGCCTCTTTTTCGAGGGCCTTGACGTAGCGGGAATCGGGATAGACGGTCTTCAGCGAGTCGGCGGCCTTGCGGAAGAGGATGCCGTCGGTGACCTGCGAGAAGATGGGGGCCTCGCCCAGGGTCTCGAAGAACACGGGGACCGTGGTCAGCGAGTAGGGATGCTCCATGACGTATTTCACGCTTTCGCGGTAATGCTTGATGTAATCGCGCGTCATCTCGATCGGGGTGTCGGCGTGGGCGTTCAGCGCGGCGAGGAAGTCGGCGTAGGCTTTGTCGACGACGGCCAGTTCGGAAGAGCCCCGGGAACCTTCGACCGTGTAGCGGCCGAGGGTGTCGGCCTGGACGGTCGCGGTCTCTCCGGCCTCCAGCAGCAGGGCGGCGATGCGGGTGTTCCCGTAGAACAGGTAGATGAATTCCGGCTGCCCTTTCTGGATGTCGAGGGCGTAGCGGAAGGAGCCGTCCTTGCCGGTCTTGAGGGTGTCGATGCTGCGGTAAACGTTGATATCCAGCTGCTTGACGATGACGTTCTTGTCGGCGCCGTCGGTCAGGGTGCCCCGGATGCGGGCTTTCTGGCCGCAGCCGGCGAGAGCCAGCGCGGCGAGTGCGAGGGCGCAGAGCTTATTGCAATTTTTCATATTCGGAGAGGATAGCGGCGGCGATCTGCGCCATTTGTTCCGGGGTCACGGTCGGACGCTCCTTGCGGAAGTCCAGGTCTCCTTCGCTCTGGAGAGGCACCAGGTGGATATGGGTGTGCGGGACTTCCATCCCGAGCACGGCCACGCCCACGCGCTTGCAGGGCACGGCGGCCTTCAGGGCCGTCGCAACCTGGCGGGCGAAGGCCCAGAGACCCGCATAGACGGGCTCGTCCAGGTGGAAGATGTAGTCGTCCTCCACTTTCTTGGGGATGACGAGGGTGTGGCCCGGTGCGAGGGGGCTGATGTCCAGGAAGGCGTAGTAGTCTTCGTTTTCCGCCACTTTGTAGGACGGGATTTCGCCTTGGGCGATGCGGGTGAAAAGGGTAGCCATCAGAAAGTGATGTCGAGGATTTTGAACTTGATGGTGCCGGAGGGGACTTTCGCCTCCACGGTCTCGCCCTTGCGGTGGCCGATCAGGGCCTTGCCGATCGGCGTGGTGGCGGCGAGCTTCCCCTTGGAGAAGTCGGCCTCGCTCTCGCCGACAATGGTGAACTGCATTTCCCGGTGGTTGCCGAGGTTTTCTACCTTGACCGTATTGAGCATCTGGACCTGGTCGGTGTTGAGCTGCGAGCTGTCCAGGACCTTGGCGTTGATAACCTGGTTCTGAAGTTTTGCGATTTTCAGTTCAAGCAGGCCCTGCGCCTCGCGGGCCGATTCGTATTCGGCGTTTTCCGAGAGGTCGCCTTTCTCGCGGGCCTCCGCGATCGCCGCGGAGATGACGGGGCGCTGTGCGAGCGCTTCCGCGAGTTCTTTCTTGAGCTTGTCCAGCCCTTCCTGGCTCATGTAATGTACGTCTGCCATAATAAGTATTTCGTTCAGTCAACTAAAAAGGAGTCCTGCCGTCGTGGCAGAACCCTTGAATGTGTTTGCAAATATAACAATTTTCGGATTAAGCGTCAAATTTGGGCTTGAGTATTTCCGAATATATGATCAGTTTCTTCTTGTCGATTTTCAGCTTGTCGGCCGGCTGGACGGGCTCCGGCACCTTCTCCGTCTCCTCCCGGTGAATCGCCCTTACGCCTTCTTCTACAGGCATCTCTTCTGTCAGGCTGTTGCGTACGTACTGGTCATGGGAAACCGGAGACTTACTTGTTGCGGCCGTCCCTCCGGGTGCTCTCCCCAAGGAAACCGTGCCACCCTCGGCACCGTAAGAGGGAGGGGCCCAACCGAAAGGTTGGGAGGGGTCCGGCGCAGCCGGACGTTTCCGGGGGAGAGGCCCCGGAGGGACGGACTGCCTGGAGAACGGAGGGATAGCCGGACGGGCGGGATAGGTGGGACGGGAAACGGGCGGGGGAGATGCGGCGCGTTTCCGCTTGGCGCGCTTGTCAAGCAGGGAAACGACCACCGGGAAGGCGAACATCAGCAAGGGGATAAGTACTTCCCAATCCATATCCCAAATATAGACAAAAAAGCTTGGAAATCAAAAGAGTTTCCGGCGGCTGACCGTCGCCACGAAATCTTTCAGATAGAAAGGCTCGAAATAGGCGGTATCCTGGAAATGCCCCGCCTCGAACTCCCGCAAGGCGGGCCGCAGCATCGCGGCGGCGTGGGGGAAGGTCTGCACGAAGCGCATGCCCTCGCCGGCGAGGACCTCGCTGCACTTGGCGGCCCCGTCGCCGATGAACAGCACCGGCCCCTCGGACCGCTCTTTGGCGAAACTGCCGGCGTCGATCACGCGCGGCTCCACTTCGGTCAGCCGCTCCCCGTCGGGGGAAAAGACGGCGGTATAGACCTCCATCCGGCGGGCGTCGAGCAGCGGGATGATGTAACGGCAGCCTTCCGGGACCAGTCCGCCCGTGCGTGCCTGCCCGACCAGCACATCGAGGGTGCCGACGCTCAGCAGGGGAACCCCCGCGGCGAAGCAGATGCCCTTGGCGGTGGACACCCCCACGCGCAGGCCGGTATAGGAGCCCGGTCCGGCGCTGACGCATACCGCGTCGAGGTCGGAGGCGAACATCCCCCGGCTGTCCAGCAGTTCCTTGATGAAGGGGGCGGTCATCGCGGCGTGCGAACGGGGCTGGTCGCTTTCGCGGGAGGCGACGACCTTTCCGTCGACGGCAAGGGCCACCGAACAGAGCGCGGTCGAAGTCTCGATGAGCAGGATCCTAGACATTCCCGGAGATGGCCTCGGTAGCGGCCGCGGCCGCACCGGCGGCGTCGGTCTCGCCCGTGATGAAGGATTTCAGAATGGGGAAGATGGTGTTGGCGATGTCCTTGAGTGCATTGTACACCACGGCGTTCTCGGTCGCCTCGGGTTTGACCAGGTGGAGGCTGCTGTTGAGCGTCTCGAAGAGCAGGATGACCAGGCCGATGATCAGGCCGACCTTCAAGACGCCGAAGACCAGGCCGAGCAGGCGGTTGAAGAAGCCCAGCGAGAGTTTCTGCAGGGCCTTGGTGATCAGGACCCCGATCAGGTTGAGGATCAGCGCGACCACGATGGCGATCAGCACGAAGCAGATGACTTTCAGCACGGTAGGGTCGAGCGTCACGTAGGTGCCGAGCCACTCGGAGAGCATCGTGGAGAAGCGGAACGCGGCCCAGGCGGCGAGCAGGATCGCCACGAAATCGATGACCTGCTTGACGAATCCCTTCGAGATGCCGCTGACGATGGCGGGGATGAAACAGAGCAGGATGACAATGTCGAGAATAGCCATATCCTTATTTTGTTATATGTACAGAAATCGTTAAATTTGCAGGCTAAAAACAATTGCAAAATTAGGCAAAAAATATGACATTCAAAGAATATAGCGGACTGGATCTTGTCTCCGTGGGAGCAGAGATACTTCGGCGGTGGAAAAAGATGCACGCGTTCGAGAAGTCGCTCGCCGTCCGGGAAGGCGCGCCGGAGTTCATTTTCTTCGAAGGACCGCCCTCCGCCAACGGCATGCCGGGCATCCACCACGTGATGGCGCGTTCCATCAAGGACGCGGTCTGCCGCTACAAGACGCAGGCCGGCTTCAAGGTGCGCCGCCGCGCGGGCTGGGACACCCACGGCCTGCCCGTCGAACTGGGGGTCGAGAAGAAGCTCGGCATCACCAAGGAGGACATCGGCAGCAAGATCTCCGTCGCCGACTACAACCGCACCTGCCGCGAGGAGGTGATGAAATACACCGCCGAGTGGCGGAGCCTGACCGAGCGCATCGGCTACTGGGTGGACATGGACGACCCGTACGTCACCTACGACAACCGCTATATCGAGACGCTGTGGTACCTGCTCAAGGATATCTACGGCAAGGGCCTGCTCTACAAGGGCAAGAGCATCCAGCCGTATTCCCCGGCCGCCGGTACGGGCCTCAGCACGCACGAACTCAACCAGCCGGGCTGCTATCGCGACGTCAAGGACACGACCTGCACTGTGCAGTTCAAGGTCGTCGGCGAGGAGGACCTCTACTTCCTCGCCTGGACCACGACCCCCTGGACCCTCGCGTCCAACACGGCGCTCTGCGTCGGCCCCAACATCGATTATGTCAAGGTCCGCTCCGCGAACCCTTATACCGGCGCTCCCGCGACCTATATCGTGGCCGAGGCGCTCGTCGGCAGCCTTTTCAACGGGAAAGTCCCCTTCGAGGTCCTGCCCGGCAGCGTCAAGGGCCGCGACCTGGTGGGCATGCGCTATGAGCAGCTCATCCCCTGGTTCCGTCCGGACGGCGACGCCTTCCGCGTCATCTCCGGCGACTACGTGAGCACCGAGGAAGGTACGGGCATCGTCCACATCGC
>CAMVGM010000087.1 GCA_947167015.1 uncultured Bacteroidales bacterium | reverse complement strand
TTCTGCTGCTTGCGCTGGGGACGGATCATGAAGAGCCACATCACCAGGAACATCAGGGCGAGCATCAGGAGGAAGCTGAGGCTTCCGCCGCCGGCAGCAGGCTGTCCTGCAGCCTGTAAAATCATGGAAATCATATTTTTAAACGTTTTGGTTGATCAGTTTGTCCAGCAGGCCGTTGACGAATCCGCTGCTTTCCGGCGTGCTGTAATACTTGGAAATCTCCACGTACTCGTTGATGATGATGCGCGGGGAGACGGCGGGCCAGGCCTTCGCCTCGGCCATCCCGCAGGCGATGAGCGCCAGGTCGGTGGTGCAGAGGCGGTCGCGGGTCCACTTCGGGGTGAGTTCGGCCACGCGGGCGCTGAAATCATCGTAATTCAAGAAAGCGGTACGCAGCAGCGTCACGACGAATTTCCGGTCGTTCTCGAAACCTTCGTGACCGGGCAGTTCGCTCTGGTAGAGCGGCGGGAGCTGCCAGGTCTCCCCCTTCCCGAGGGCGAGGAAACTGCGGCAGCACCAGCCCAGGGCATAGCCCAGGTCGTCGTTCCAGTGGATGGACAGGTCCTCGAGGATGTCGGACAGGTCGGGGTCGTCCTCCAGTTCCCGCTCATAGATCTTCACCCACAGGCGTGCGTCCTCTTCCAGCGAAGACTCCCCGCTTTCCAGGTACTCCTTGAAATATTTGCGGTTGCGGATGCGCTCGTAGAGGCGGCGGAGCAGGACGTCGTACTGGTCCCAGGAGAACTTCTTCTTGGAAACGAGCTTGGTGAAATCCGGGTCCTGCGCCATCAGGGGCGCGATCCGGTTCTCGACGAACTTGAGATTGGGGTGGAGTTCCTCTTCCGTAGGATTGAACTTGGAACGGGCCGCTTCGATGCGGGATTTCGCCTCTGCCGTGAGGGGTCCGCACAGGGCCATCAGGAACAGGTACAGGTCCCGGGTGGACTCACACGAGATATCGAGAAGGGCTTCCGCATCCTTGAGAGTCATACCGTGGTTTTCCGCGTAGCAGTATACGGCCTTGAAAGCCTTGATACGGAGAATTCTTCGGTTGAGCATACTTTCAAACAAATTTGTCTGCAAAGATAGCAAGTAATCGAGAAAAACACTTATTTTTGTAAGAAGATATCCATTAATTTATTCGCTATGTACAGAGAGGATTACGACTCGGCGAGGCACGAGAGCCGGGATGCGGAAGATGTCTATTCCAAGCCTGTGCGGGCCGGAAAACGGACCTATTTCTTTGACGTGAAGGCAACCAAGGGCCGCAAGGACTTCTACCTGACCATCACGGAAAGCAAGCGCCGGACCAATCCGGACGGCAGCTTCAACTACGACAAGCACAAGATCTTTCTCTACAAGGAGGATTTCGAGAAATTCGCCGAAGGACTCGATGAGGTAATCGCTTACATCAAGGACAACTGCTTCCACGGAGAGATTCCGCAGCGGACGGCGGAAGGCTTCGGCGAAGTGGATTTCGAAGAGCTCTGATGGGCTCCATCCTGCTCCGGGATATCACCGTCGGCAACGAGCGGAAGGATATCCTCATTGCCCGGGGCCGCATTTGCAAGATCGGTCCGGCCGGCGAGTCCGTCCGCTGGGAACTGGCCGGGGATCTTGAGATGATGGATTGTTCCGGCAAGGTCGCCATCCCCGGATTCATCAACATGCATACCCATTCGCCGATGTCCCTGATGCGCGGGATCGGCGAGGACATGGCCTTCTACGACTGGCTCGACAAGATCTGGAAGGTCGAGGAGCACCTGGACCACGATTTCGTCTACTGGGCCACGAAAGTCTCCTGCCTGGAGATGATCCGGACCGGCACCACTACCTTCAATGACCAGTACTGGTTCTTCGATTCCTCGGTCAAGGCCGCCCGCGAGATGGGCCTGCGCATCGCGACCGGCTACGACGTGATGGACAAGGGCAGCCACGAGGAGGCGGAACGGCAGAAAGAGCAGTGCATCGCCAAGAGCGAGGCCTTCCTGCATGCCGGAGACCCGGGCCACATCTACGAACTCGCCTTCCACGCCATCTACTCGGTCAGCGAGGAGATGATCCTCTGGACCAGCGAACTGGCGCGCAAATACGACGTCAACCTGCACATCCACCTCTGCGAGACGCAGAAGGAGGTGGAGGACTGCAAGGCCGCCCACGGCGGGCTCACCCCGGTCGAATACCTCGACCGCCTCGGGGTGCTCTCCCCCCGCCTGCTGGCCGCCCACACCCTCTGGCTGAGCCCGCACGACATCGAACTGCTCGCACGGCACGGCGTGCATTGCGTCCACAACATCAATTCCAACGCCAAGCTGGCCTCCGGCTACCGCTTCCTCTACAACGAGATGCGCGACGCCGGCATCAACCTCTGCCTGGGCACGGACGGCTGCGCTTCTTCCAACAACCTCGACATGCTCGAGGCGATGAAGACCGCCGCCCTCTTCCAGAAGGCCTGGCGCGATGATCCCTCCGCCCTGCAACTGTCCGAACTGATGGACATGGCGACGGTCAACGGCGCCAAGGCGCTCCGGCTGGACGCCGGACGCATCGAAGAGGGTGCGGCCGCCGACCTGTCGATCGTGGATACCGACAACACCTTCTTCCTCTCCCCCAGCCCCTTCCTGGCGAACCTCGTGTATTCCGCACATTCGGATTGCATCGATTCCGTCATCTGCGACGGCCGCTTCCTGATGCGTCACCGCGAGATTCCCGGCGAGCAGGAGATCGTCGAAGAGGCGCGGAAGGTTATTTCGAAGATTATCTAACCCGTTAACACAGAACTATATGGACAGCAGAATCCGCACCTACCAAGTTGCCGCCGACTACATCCGCCAGCAAATCGGCGGATATACCCCGCTGGTCGGCATCGTGCTCGGCAGCGGCCTCGGCCGGCTCGCCGACCGGATCCAGGATCCCGTCACCATCCCGTACAAGAGCATTCCCGGCTTCCCGGTCTCCACGGCCGTGGGACACAAGGGGAACTTCATCATCGGCCGCCTGGGCGGCAAGGTCGTGATGGCCATGCAGGGCCGTTTCCACTATTACGAGGGATATCCGATGGAACTGGTGACCATCGGCGTACGCACGATGGCCGTGCTCGGCGTCCAGTACCTCTTTGTTTCCAATGCCGCCGGCGCGGCGAATCCGGATTTCCGCGTGGGAGACCTCGTCGTCATCCGGGACCATATCAGCATGTTCCCGAATCCGCTGATCGGGCCGAATCTCGAGGAGATGGGGCCGCGTTTCCTGGATATGACCTGCGCATATGACAAGGAGCTGCGCGCGCTTGCGGAAAAATGCGCGGACGGCCTGGGCATTCCGCTCCAGAAGGGTGTGTATTTCGGCAGTACGGGCCCGACCTACGAGACGCCGGCCGAGGTACGTTTCTACCGCACCATCGGCGCCGACCTGCTGGGAATGTCCACCATCCCGGAGGTCATCGTAGCCCGTCACTGCGGGATGCGGGTGTTCGGCATGTCGGTGGTGACGAACTGCGCCCACTTCGACAACGTCACGGAGAATCTCAACGACGGCGACGACGTGGTCAAGCAGGCAGACGCCGCAGCGGAGCGGATGAGTTCCCTCTTCGCCGCCATGGTCGCCGCATTGTAGCGAGGCTCGTCAGAGAGCCAAGTCAAGGAAATCTATAAAACCCTGGATGTCAAGGTTATAGGGACGGGGGCCGGCAATCCGGCTCCCGTCTCCGTTCAGGAGGAAATAATTCGGCTGCGCATTGACGCCGAAGTCGTGCAGGGCGATGTATGAATTGACACGGCCCACGTCCTTGAGCGGTTTCCCGTTTTCGTTGAGCACCCACTTCGACTCCGGCAGCTTGGTCTTGTCGTCCACGTGCAGCGCGACGATCACGAAATCCTCGCGCAGGCGACGGAGCACTTCGGGATCGGACCAGACGCGGCTCTCCATCTCCCGGCAGTTCACGCAGCCGTAGCCCGTGAAATCCAGGAATACCGGCTTCCCGCTTTCCCGGGCGGCCGCGAGACCGTCTTCCAGGTTGTCATACGCGGGCAGGTTGTGGGCCACGCGTATCATCCCCGGGCCCAGTGCATCTTCCGGAAGCGCAGCGGTATTCCGGGCCTGTCCCGCCGTTCCCGGCATAAGGACGAAGTCCTGCGTCTCCATGGGCGGCAGATAGCCTGAAATGGCCTTCAGCGGCGCACCCCACATCCCGGGAACCAGGTACACCACGAACGCGAATACAGCGATTGATAGCGTCAGCCGGGGGACGGTCAGGTATTCCAGGGGCGTATCGTGCCGGAAGCGGATCTTGCCGATCAGGTAAAGCCCCAGCAGGAAGAAGACCGCGATCCAGATGGCCAGATACACCTCCCGGTCCAGCAGGTGCCAGTGATAGGTCTGGTCGGCCGTACTGAGGAACTTCAGGCCCAGGGCAATCTCGATGAAACCGAGCACGACCTTGACCGAATTGAGCCAGCCGCCGCTCTTGGGCAGTTTCTTCAGCAGTGACGGGAAAAGCGCCAGGACGGTGAACGGCAGGGCGAAGGCGATGCTGAACGCGAGCATCGTGACCATCGGGGTCCAGAACTCGCCCTGGGTGCTCTTGATCAGCACGGTGCCTACGATCGGTCCGGTGCAGCTGAAACTGACCAGCACGAGCGTGAGGGCCAGGAAGAAAATCCCGCCCAGGCCCTTGCGGTCGCTGTTCTTGTCCGCGCTGTTGGTCCACTTGGAAGGCAGCGTGATCTCGAAGGCGCCGAAGAAACTCGCGGCGAAGACCATGAACACCAGGAAGAAGATGATGTTGGGCAGCCAGTGGGTGGACAGCCAGTTGAAGATGTCAGCCGTGACGCCGCTGCCGCCGATGATCCACGTTATGCAGATGATGAGGCTGATCGGGACCGTGTACAGCAGGACGATGAACAGGCCGTACAGGAAGGCTTTCAGACGGCCCTGACGGGGGTTGTCGCTCCCCTTTATGAAGAAGGAGACGGTCATCGGGACCATCGGGAACACGCAGGGCGTCAGGAGCATCGCGAAGCCCCACAGGATCGCCTCCAGGATCAGCGCCCACAACCCTCCGGCCACAGGATCCTGCTGCTCCTGACCGGCGCGGGCGGAAGGGCTGTCGGTCCGGGAAACCGTAGCCACCCTCGGCTCCGTAAGAGGGAGGGGCCCGCCGACGTCGTCGGTGGGAGGGGCCTCACGCAGTGAGGCGTTTCCAGGGCCGACACGCCCTTCGCCCGCAGCGAGGATATATGCTTCGAAGTCCCAGTCGACGGGCATGTAGCACGCGTCCCCTTTGCAAGGCATATAGGTAACCGTGCCAGTCACGTGGTCGATTCCCTCGTCCAGCTCGCCCGTCAGGACAATCTGCTGGCCTTCCGGAGACTCCTTGACCTCGGACTTCCAGTGGATCTGCGGCGTCAGCTGCAGCAAAAAGGCGGCGAAAAACAGGAGCAGGCGGGACATCGGAGCGGCGGTTTACTTGGCGATGGCGACGGAACGGGTCTCGCGGATCACGGTGATCTTCACCTGACCCGGATAAGTCATCTCGTCCTGGATGCGCTGAGCGATATCGGTGGACAGTCGGGCGGCCTGCTCGTCGGACACCTCCTCGGCGCCGACGATGACACGCAGTTCGCGGCCCGCCTGGATGGCGTAGGACTTGGTCACGCCCGGATACGAGGCGGCCAGGTCTTCCATGCCCTTGAGACGCTTGATATAGGACTCGATCACTTCGCGGCGGGCACCCGGACGGGCACCGGAGATGGCGTCGCCCACGAGCACCAGCGGAGCATAGATGGAAGTCATCTCCATCTCCTCGTGGTGCGCGCCCACGGCGTTGCAGATCTCGGGACGCTCCTTGTACTGCTCCGCCAGTTTGGCGCCGAGGATGGCGTGCGGAAGCTCCGGATCCTGGTCGCTGACCTTGCCGATATCGTGCAGCAGGCCAGCCCGGCGGGCGACCTTGGGATTCAGACCCAGTTCAGACGCCATGATGGCGCAGATGTTCGCCACTTCGCGGGAGTGTTGCAGAAGGTTCTGGCCATAGGAAGAACGATACTTCATGCGGCCGATGAGCTTGACCAGCTCCAGGTTGAGCCCGTGGATGCCCATGTCGATGCAGGTGCGCTTGCCCGTTTCCAGGATCTCGTCTTCCAGCTGCTTGCTCACTTTCGCGACGACTTCCTCGATGCGGGCGGGATGGATGCGGCCGTCGATCACCAGCTGGTGAAGCGACAGGCGCGCCACCTCCCGGCGGACCGGATCGAACGCGGAAAGCAGGATGGCGTCCGGCGTATCGTCCACGACGATCTCGACGCCGGTAGCGGCCTCCAGGGCGCGGATGTTGCGGCCTTCACGGCCGATGATGCGGCCCTTCACCTCGTCGTTCTCGATCGGGAAAGTGGTGACGGCGTTCTCGATCGCCGTTTCCGTAGCGGTACGCTGGATGGTGTTGATGACGATGCGCTTCGCCTCCTTGGCGGCATTGAGCCGCGCCTCGTCCATCGTATCGTTGATGTAAGCCTGCGCTTCGCTGCGCGCCTCGGCTTTCATATTCTCGACCAGCATCTTCCGGGCTTCCTCGGCGGTCATGCCGGCAATGTTCTCCAATTCCTTGTTGACCTGCGCCGTAATGCGCTCGCATTCCTCCATCTTGGCGTCCAGCTTGTTCTTCAAGGCGTTCACCTGGCCTTTCTGGGAATCCAGGTCGTGCTGGCGGCGCTCCAAGTCGCCCTGCTGCTGCTTCAGCTGACCTTCCCGCGACTTGATGTTGTTCTCGCGGTCGCGGAGTTCGTTGTTCTTCTTGCCCACATAGGCCTCATGCTCACTCTTTAACTGGAGGAACTTTTCCTTGGCCTGCAGGATCTTCTGCTGCTTGACGTTCTCGGCCTCCAGGTTCGCCTTCTCGATGATGGCATCGGCACGTCCCTTGGACGCGGCACGGCTGACCAGTATATAAATTGCAAGGGCCAGGACGGCGCCTGCAACTGCTGCTAGGATATAGTACAAAAACATAGTATATATAATTAAACAGTATCCGCCTGTCAGTCAAGCAGATACTGTTTAAAGAAAAAAGCCGTCAGCCGAACTTTCAGAAAAGCCTGTAATTAGGTTTTGGGCTCCGTGCTGTCTCGGGCTTCCCGTCGTAGCGGGCCTGCCTTCCTCAGTCCGAGTAGACCCGGTTCCGAAGAACTTGTTGTTTTCAGAAGATGGGCCTGACGGCTTATCACTTTTTCA
>CAMVGM010000086.1 GCA_947167015.1 uncultured Bacteroidales bacterium | reverse complement strand
CCCCGATGCAGTAGCCGCAGATGGCCATGGCCTCGAGGATGGAGTGCGGGTCGCCTTCGAGGAGGGAGCGGTCCATGAACGCGCCCGGGTCGCCTTCGTCGGCGTTGCAGACGACGTACTTCTGCTCGCCTACGCGGCTCTTGGAAGCGATCTCCCACTTCACGCCGGTCGGGAAGCCGGCGCCGCCGCGTCCGCGGAGGCCGGACTTCTTGATCTCGGCGATGACCTGCTCCGGCGTCATCTCGGTGAGGCACTTGCCGAGGGCGGCATAGCCGTCGCGGGCGATGGCCTCGTCGATGTTCTCGGGATCGATGAAACCGCAGTTGCGCAGCGCGATGCGGAGCTGTTTCTTGTAGAACTCCATGTGCTTGGAGTCGGAGATGCTCTCGTTGGTGTCGGGGGCGACATAGAGGAGGCGGTGGACCTTGCGGCCCTTGATGATGTGCTCCTCGATGATCTCCTTGGCGTCGGAGGGCTTGACCTGGGTATAGAAGGTGTTGTCGGGAATGATCTTGACGATGGGGCCCCGCTCGCAGAATCCGAAGCAGCCGGTGACGACCACTTTCGCGAAATCGTTCAGGTCGTGGGCGTCGAGCTCGCGGTTGAGCGCGTCGATGACCTCACGGCTGTTGTTTGCGGTGCATCCTGTACCACCGCAAACCAGGATATGCATTTTTATAGCCATATTCGCTTCAATGTGGAAGGGTTAGATGGATCGGAAGTTCGGCGGCAGGATGCCCTCGATCAGTTCACCACCGATGATGTACTTGTCGATGATTTCCTTGGCGCGGGGGATCTTGACGTCCCCGAAAACGACGGGATCCTTGCCAGGGATGGTGACCTCGACGGTAGGCTCGGCGTAACTGTAGCCCATGTCGCCCACCTGCATCACGAGCGCCTTGATCTGGCGCCGGTCCAGTTCGGTGATGAGGTAGTTCATGGTTTCCTTCGCACCCGAGGCGATACCGCTGGTGGCCATGCCGACCTTGATTTGGATGATGGCTTCGGAGGAGTCGCTCTTTTCGCGCATCGACATCCTGCCTTGCATGCCCTCTTTGATCTTGCGGAGATCCGCGAGATTTTTGATCTTATTCATGGGTTTCCTCCAATGTTTTGAGATGAAAGTTATAATGTGTAATAGTGTCCGTTATGGGTTTTTTGCGCGCGACGCGCAATTAGTTTGCTAAGATAAAAAAAAGCTTTGAAATAACAACAGTTTTCCCCGAAAACCGCTTGTTTTTGCCGCCCGGAAACGGCCGTTCCGGCCCGATTCGGGGCCCTGAATGCGGCCGGACGCATCTTTTGTGCAGGGAAGACGGAAAAACGCTTGCGAATTGTAAGAATAATACGGTCAATAATTGTCATTTATTAATTAAAATGCGAATAATAATGCTTTTTGAACTTTTTTGGTGCCTGAATATCAATTAGTTTTGAAAAAGTGTTTCATTAATCAAAATTTTCACTATCTTTGTGACGAAAGAGTTAGTTAGTAGTGTTTTTACTATGTTCGATCCGGAGGTAGTCAGATCCTTTTACGGAGGTTATTCCCAGCGGGTCGCCGCGGCGCGGAAAGCGCTGGGGCGGCCGCTGACTTTTTCAGAGAAGATCCTGTATTCCCATCTCTATGACCTGGATTCCCTGCGGAAACTGACCCCGCTGGATGACTTCGGCGAATTCCGTCCGGACCGCGTGGCGATGCAGGACGCCACCGCCCAGATGGCCCTGCTGCAGTTCATGAGCACGGGCCGGGACGCCGTGAGCGTGCCGACCACCGTGCACTGCGACCACCTGATCTGCGCCCGCGACGGCGCGGAGCAGGACCTCGCCGGCGCCTTGCAGGCCAACGCGGAGGTGTATGAATTCCTCTCCTCGGCCGCGGCGCGTTACGGCATCGGCTTCTGGAAGCCCGGTGCCGGCATCATCCACCAGATCGTCCTGGAGAACTATGCCTTCCCCGGCGGTATGATGGTCGGTACGGATTCCCATACGCCCAACGCGGGCGGCATGGGCATGCTGGCCATCGGCGTGGGCGGCGCGGACGCGGTGGACGTGATGACGGGGATGCCCTGGGAACTGCGGATGCCGCGCCTGATCGGCGTGCGCCTGACGGGCTCGCTGAAAGGCTGGGCCTCTCCCAAGGACGTGATCCTGCGCCTGGCCGGCCTCCTGTCGGTGAAGGGCGGCACCAATGCCATCATCGAATATTTCGGCCCCGGCACGGAGAACATCTCCTGCACCGGCAAGGCCACCATCTGCAACATGGGTGCGGAAGTGGGCGCGACCTGCTCCGTCTTCCCCTTCGGCGTGCATACGTCCGAGTACCTGATGGCTACCGGCCGCCCGGAAGTGGCGGCGATGGCGGCGGCGATCAGCAACGAGCTCCGCTGCGACGACGCGGTGGCGCAGCACCCCGAGCAGTTTTTCGACGAGCTGATCCAGATCAACCTCTCCGAGCTGGAACCCTACGTCAACGGCCCCTTCACCCCCGACGCGGCCTGCCCGGCCAGCGGCATGAAGGACCGCCAGGCACGGGAACATTTCCCGCACAAGGTGGAGGTGAGCCTGATCGGCTCCTGCACGAATTCTTCCTACCAGGACCTCTCGCGCGCGGCTTCCGTGGCGCGTTACGCCCTGGACGCCGGCCTGAAGCCGAAGTCCGAGCTGATCGTCATCCCCGGCAGCGCCCGGATCCGGGCCACCGCCGAGCGGGACGGCCTGCTGGATACCCTCCGCGAGGCGGGCGCCAAGGTGATGGCGAACGCCTGCGGCCCCTGCATCGGGCAGTGGGAGCGCCGTACGGACGACCCCACGCGCCGCAACACCATCGTGACGAGCTTCAACCGGAATTTCTCCAAGCGGGCGGACGGCAATCCGCAGACGCACGCCTTCATCGCCTCGCCGGAGATGGCGGTGGCGCTCGCCTTCGCCGGCGAACTGGACTTCGACCCGCGCCAGGATACGGTGGACGGCTGCTGGCTGCGTTCCCCGCGCGGCCAGGAACTGCCTCCGGCCGGATTCGTGGACGACCTCGGCGGCTACGTGGCGCCCGCTCCGGGCAGCCCCGAGCCGGTGATCCGTCCCGGGAGCAAGCGCCTGCAGCGTCTGCAGCCCTTCCCCGCGTGGGACGGGCGCGACCTGGCGGGCCTGCCGCTGCTGATCAAGGTCAAGGGCAAGTGCACCACCGACCACATCTCGATGGCCGGCCCCTGGCTGAAGTTCCGCGGCCACCTCGAGAACATCTCCGACAACCTCCTGCTGGGCGCCGTGGACGCCTTCACCGGCAAGTCCGGCCCCGTCGCACCGCGGGCCAGGATGCTCCGTGACGCGGGCCCCGGCAGCATCGTGGTGGCGGAGGACAACTACGGCGAGGGCTCGAGCCGCGAACACGCGGCGATGGAGCCGCGCTTCCTCGGCGTGCGCGCTGTGCTGGCGAAGAGTTTCGCCCGCATCCACGAGACCAATCTGAAGAAACAGGGGGTGCTGGCCCTGACCTTCGCCGACCCTTCCGACTATAACAAGGTGCGCGCGGAGGACCGGATCGACGTCCTGTGCGCCGACATCGCGCCCGGACGGCCGGTGGAGCTGGTCCTGCATCATCCCAACGGTTCGCAGGACCGCATCCGCGCCCTGCACAGTTACACCCCGCAGCAGATCGCCTGGTTCCGGGCGGGTTCTGCGCTCAATACCCTCTCGCAGCCATGACCACGAAAGCCAAGCAGGAATACCTGATATACAAGCTCTCCGACGAGATGAAGGGCAGCACCCGCATGGATCCGGCGCTGTTCAAGAAACTGGACGTCAAGCGCGGCCTGCGCAACGAAGACGGCACCGGCGTGCTCGTGGGTCTGACCAACATCGGCAACGTGGTAGGCTACGAGCGCGAGGCGGACGGCACCCTCGTGCCCATCGACGGCGAACTGTATTTCCGGGGCTATGAGGTCAAGGACCTCGTGCACGCCATCATGGCCGAGAAGCGCTTCGGTTATGAGGAGATCTGCTTCCTGCTGCTGTCCGGCCGCCTGCCGGACGCGGAGGAGCTCCAGGCCTTCAAGGACCTGATCTTCGCGAACATGCCCCTGGAGCAGAAGACGATCCTGCACATCATCGAACTGGAGGGGGACGACATCATGAACATCCTTGCCCGGAGCGTGATGGAGTTCTACACCTTCGACGTGAACCCGGACGACATCTCGCGCGACAACCTGATGCGCCAGAGCATCGAACTGATCTCGAAGTTCCCGACGACCATCGCGTATGCGTACAACATGTACCGGCATCACCATCACGGACGCTCGCTGCACATCCGTGATGCCCAGCCGGGCCTGTCGCTGGCGGAGAATTTCCTGTATATGCTCAAGGGCTCCGACTATACGGAACTGGACGCCCGTACGCTGGACCTGCTGCTGATCCTCCATTCCGAGCACGGCGGCGGTAACAACTCCACCTTCACCGTGCGCGTGACCTCGTCCACCGGCACGGACACGTTCTCGTCCATCGCGGCCGGCATCGGTTCGCTGAAGGGCCCCAAGCACGGCGGTGCCAACCTCAAGGTCTGCGCCATGATTGATTACCTGAAGGAGAACATCTCCGACTGGACGGACGAGCGGGAAGTCGCCGCGGTGCTGCGGCGCATCATCGCCGGCAAGGTCTTCGACAAGACCGGCCTCGTGTATGGCATCGGCCACGCGGTCTATACCAAGTCCGACCCGCGTACGGTCCTGCTGAAGGAGATGGCGCGCGAACTGGCCATCGAGAAGGGCCGCCTGGCGGAGCTGGAGTTCATGGAGCTGATCGAGCGCGTCGCCATCGAGGAGATCTACGCCGCCAAGGGCCACCACAAGACGCTCTGCGCCAACGTGGACTTCTACTCCGGCTTCGTGTACGACCTGATCGGCATCCCGCGCGAGATCTATACGCCCCTCTTCGCGATGGGCCGTATCGTGGGCTGGTGCGCGCACCGCAACGAGGAACTCAATTTCGAGGGCCGCCGCATCATCCGTCCCGCCTACCGCTGCGTGACCGACGAGAAGGAGTACGTCGTGATGGAGGACCGCTAGATCCCGATATCCGATTTCAGCTGCCGGATGGCCTTTCCGGCATCGCCGCCGGCCTCGTCGAGCAGGGTGACGAAACGGCTGCCGATGATTCCGCCGCTGGCATATTCGCAGGCGGCGTCGAAAGTCTGCCGGTTGCTGATCCCGAAGCCCACCATCCGCGGAATGCGCAGCCGCAGGTCCGCGATCCGCTTGAAATACGCCTGTTTCTGCGCGTCGAAGTCCTTCTGCGCCCCGGTCGTTGCGGCCGAAGAGACCATGTAGATGAAACCGGAGGTGTGGGCGTCGATCAGCCGCACCCGTTCCTCGGAGGTCTCCGGGGTGATCAGCATGATGAAGCGGAGGTCGTAGCGTGCGGCGATGTCCTTGTATCTCTCGAGATAATCCTTGAACGGCAGGTCCGGGATGATCATCCCGTCCACGCCGACGCTCGCGCAGCGGCGGCAGAAGGCCTCGAAGCCGTAGCGGAACACCGGGTTGAGGTAGCCCATCAGGATGAGGGGGATGTCCACGTCGCGGCGTATCCCTTCCAGCTGCGTGAAGAGTTTTTCCAGCGTCATCCCGTTTCGCAGCGCCTTCGTGGCGGCGTCCTGGATCACGGGGCCGTCGGCCATCGGGTCACTGAAAGGGATGCCGATCTCGATCATGTCCACGCCCTCGCGGGCGAGGGTCCGGATGATGTCCGCCGTACCGTCGGGGGTGGGCGCACCCGCGCAGAAATAAATGGAGAGCAGCCGCTGGGGACTGTTGCTGAAGAGTTTGTCTATTCTGTTCATTGTCTTATCGTTGCAGGTTTTCCAAAAAGATTTCCATGAGTTCGGGGTCCTTGATGCCCGGGGCCGTTTCGAAGCGGCTGTTGAGGTCGATGCCCGCCAGGTAGGGATAGATGAAGTCGTGGAGGATCTCCACGGTGTCCAGCCCGATGCCGCCGCTGAGCAGGAAGCGGGTCTTTTCCTCGTAATCGTCCATGATGGACCAGTCGAAGCGCTTGCCGCTGCCGCCGTGGCCGGGGGTCTTGGTGTCGAAGAGGAAGAGGTCGCAGCTGCCTTCGTAGCCGGCCACGGTGTTGCGCACGCTCTCGTCGGCGATGCCGAAGGCCTTGATGACGCGCAGGCCGTCCCGCTCGCGCAGCCGGGCGCAGAATTCGGGGCTCTCGCCGCCGTGGAGCTGGACGTAGTCGAAGCGGTAGGTGTCGTTGCGGCGCAGGATCTCGTCGCGCGGGGCGTCCACGAACACGCCTGTGCGGCCCGCCCGGGCGGGGAGGTAGGAGGGCGTCTCGCGCACGAAGCGCGGCGAGCCGGGGTAGAAGATGAAGCCGATGAGGTCCACGCCCAGGGCTTCGATGGCGCGGATGTTCTCGCCTTCGGTCATGCCGCACACTTTGATGAGCTGTCCGTTGATCATATCTCCTGGATGAAGTCGGCCAGGGCGGCGCCTGGGTTGGGGTTTTTCATGAAGGTTTCGCCCATCAGGAAGCCGCGGTAGCCGGCTTTCCGCAGGTCGCGGACGGTTTCCGGGCGGCTGATCCCGCTTTCGGAGATGAACACCGGTGGCGTGGCGTGCGCGGGCGTCGTGGAGGGCGGAGCCGAAATTGGTTTTTCGGCAAACTTGTCCGAAAAATAATTTCGGTCCGCCCGCGCGGAGAGCAGCGGCGCCAGGTCGAAGGAGGTCCGCACGTCGGTGACGAAACTGCCGAGATAGCGGTTGTTCACTCCGACGACATCGACCTCGGGCGTGATATAGTCCAGCTCGTCCGCGCCGTGGACCTCCAGCAGGACCTCCAGCCCGAGCCGGTGCGCCTCCGCCGTCAGGGCGGCGCAGTCGGCGCGGCTCAGGCACGCGGCGATGAGCAGCACGGCGTCGGCGCCCGCCTCCACGGCCTGGTACAGCTGGTACGGGTCGATGATGAAATCCTTGCGCAGGATGGGGAGGTCCACCAGCGGACGCACCCGCCGGATGAACTCCAGGCTGCCGCCGAAAAACGGCCCGTCGGTGAGGATGCTGAGCGCCGCCGCCCCGGCCGCCGCATAGGCGGGAACCACTTCCTCCGGACGTGCGTCGGCGTGGATCCATCCCTTCGAGGGCGACTTGCGTTTGAATTCCGCGATGATGCCCGTCGGGGAGGACGCCAGCGCCTTTTTCAGCGAACGCCTCTTTTCGAACGTCAGTTCCTGCCGCTTGGCGGCGAGGATGCTTTCCAGGATGTCCATGGCGTCAGCTGTTGATGGCGAGGAAACGCTTGAAGGCGGCCAGGGCGCGGCCGCTTTGCAGGGACTCGCGGCAGAGGGCGATGGACTCTTCCACGGAGAGGTTGCGGTCGATGATGGAGATGCCGCAGGCGGCGTTGGCGAGGA
>CAMVGM010000085.1 GCA_947167015.1 uncultured Bacteroidales bacterium | reverse complement strand
CGCAACCTACCCCCTGGCATCGGGCGGGCAGCCCTCATCTGCCAGTATATTTGGTCTTGCAGGTCCCGGTGTCGTACCCGCCCGGCATCGCTGTCGGACGTCGTGGGCTCTTGCCCCGCGTTTTCACCCTTACCGCTTGCGCGGCGGTCGTTCTCTGTTACGACGGGCGTAAGGTTGCCCCTACCTGCGCTTTCCGCAGCGGGATGCCCTGTCCTGTCCGGACTTTCCTCCCTTTCGGGCGGCAGATCGCCCCACCTGTTCCAATTTCGCGCAAAGATAATTATATTTACGCGACAAAAACCAGCATTCCCATGAAAAAAACGTATCTGATCCTCCTCTGCGCGCTGCTTCTCCTCTGCGGGGCGTCGGCCGCCTGCGCTGCCAATCCGGAATCCCGCTTCAAGAAGACCCCCGATGTGGCCGCGGGCAAACTGCTTGACACGATCCTTGCCGATTACAAGGGAGAGGTGGTCCTGGTCGACTTCTGGGCGACCTGGTGTGGTCCTTGTCTGCGCGCGATATCCCAGATGGAACCGCTCAAGGCCGGCCGCCTCAAGGGCGTTAAGTTCGTGTACATCACCAGCGCGACCTCCCCGAAAGAGGCCTGGAACGAAATGTTCCCCGATATGGAGGGGGATCATTACTATCTGACTGATAATCAGTTAAGTGCTATTTACAGCCGGATTGGCTCCAATGCCTTCCCGACCTATCTGGTCGTGGGCAGGGACGGCACGCGTTCCCGCACCATCATCGGATACGAGGGCGAGCCCATGCTGCAACTGCTGGAGGAGGAACTGAAAAAGTAATTATTCGGACAGTTCCAGCCGGAGATAATCGTAAACGATCCCGGAATTGGGAGAACCGGCCGGGACGGTGAGCGTCAGCTCGTTCCATCCTTTGCGCAGGCGTTTCCCTTCGAAACGGAACGCCTTCTCATACCAGATTCCCTGTGACCCGTGGCGGGTGATGACCCCGTCTCGGGTCTGTTTCAGTTTCACGGAGCCGGCGCTGCGCCCGTTGACGTTCACGTCCAGCGTAGGGGCGGCGGTGCCGCAGATGGCGAGCCGGAGGGTGGCGGCGGCACCCGCGGCAGGCGCGCTTTCCAGACGGAAACGGATCTTGTACGGCGTGGCGCGCCCTTCACCCACCAGGCCGAAGAAGGGGAGTACGCGGACCTCCTTGGGATTGCAGTGCGGGGTCTGGAAATAGGGCCAGTCGCTGCGGAAATCGCTTTCTCCGACGGTGTAGGTCACGTCTTTCGGAAAGCGTTTCGCATACTCCAGGACGACCTCCGGGTTGCGGAACTCATTGCCCAGCGCGAGTTCGCGGCCGTTCCGGTTGGGGATGCCGATCTCGAACACCGGCCGGCCTTCCCGCCGGGGCGTCCAGGCGAGTCTGCCCAGGTCGAGCGTGCCGTCCGCGGACACCTCCACGTCGGTCCGGACGAATTCGCCCAGGATGCCATCCGCGAAAGCCCGCAGGGTGTATCGGCCCGGCCGCACGTTCTGCAGGGTGAAGCTGCCGTCGGCCCCGCCCTTCGTCCAGAACTGGTAATGCTTGGCGTCGCGCTGCCAGAAGGAATCGGGATCCGTCAGGCCGACGTTCAGATTGCTGAACGGCCCGCTTGCATAGGGGTCCTCCAGCGCCAGGGAGCCGCGCACGGCGCCCCGTTCCTCCGCCTTGGCATAGGCCGGACTGTCCACCCAGCCGAACGGCCACCTGGCGGCTTCCTCCGCGGCTTCGCGGCGGGCGTCGGCGTAAAGCGCGTCGTGGTCGCCACCGCTGTTGAGGTAGATGGCGAAGGGTCCGATCACCTTCTCCCAATATTCTCCTTCCTGCACCGCCACCCCGGCGCCGCCATAGTGGCTGCTGCGCCAGTAGTTGAGGATGCAGGGCGCCGCCGCCTCGTTGGTGTCGCGGTGGCCGAGGAATTCCACCTTCGTGGGGCCGCCGCTCATATACTCCATCGAAGGGTTCAGCAGGAAGCAGCCTATGCCGTCCGTCGTGCTGGACCAGCCGAAAGCCGGATTGACGGACTGCACGGCGGTATAGACGTATTTGTCGCCCGCGAAGTGCTCCTTCGGATAGTGGAAATCGACCGCCTTGTCCACGCTCATCCAGTCGAACATCGGGGCGAGCTTGACGCAGAAGCGGGCCTCCCCGATTTCGGAGGCGGGATAGCTCTCCGGATGGGTGAAGATACAGTAGGTATAGACCTTGGCGGCTCCGTCTTCCACCGCGTAGCGTATCTCCACGTCGGCGGCGAAATTGCCGTCCTGCGTCGCGCCGGGGCCGGTGCCCATCAGGCGCCCCTGGGCGATGCCTTTGACCGAGACTTCCGCGCGCCGGCGTCCGTTCCGGGCCGGATTGACCGTTACCGTGGCGACGGCGTCCCCCGTGCCGCGGGGGCCCATCGCATCGTGGGACCAGAAGCCGTACTGGTGGTCGGTCATGCCCGGATTGAGGCCGTTCGGGTTGGCGCCCGGCGGGTCGAGCTCGAGGTCGGGCCGGCCTTCGGCATCCATCCGCGTGGCGAGGATTTCGCGATCCTGGTAGCGCAGGGACACGAGGTCTCCCGAGGCCTTCGCCACCACGGCGGTGACGATGCCGTTGTCCAGGGTATAGGTCTGGGCGTCTTCGGTGAGGGTCACGTTCCCCCGGGAACAGGACACGGACAATCCGGCGGCCAGCAAGGCCGCCGCAAACAGGCGGAATAGGGCGGGTCTCATACGGATGGCAGGCTAACGGTCAATTCAATGCCCAAGATAATGAAAATAAATGAGAATCCCTAATGGGCGAGCAGCCAGATGGAGATCGGGATCTGCATTTGGGCGGTCAGGCGGGCGTAATCCTCCGGCTCGCGGAGTTCCAGCTGGACGGGGGCGCTGCCTCCCGGCCCCAGGATGCGGGGACCGATGCGGGTGGAAGCCCCTTCCCAGGCGTAAACGGCCGAGGCGTGCTCCACGGCGGCGCGGACCGCGTCGGGGTCGGCGTCCCGGTCCATCGAAGGCTGCACGATCAGCACGCCGCGCGGCGCCGTCAGGGCGATGAGGTCCTCGAAATCGTAGGGCAGCCGCTCCTCCTGCCCGGCGAACCAGCCGAGGCGGGGGAGGAGGCTGTGGAGGTGACTGTAGCGGGTGATTCCGGACATTCCGTCGGCACCCGTGTCGCTGCGCATCGGCGTAAAGCCGCAGACGGACACCACGTTGCGCACGCGCGGATCGAGGGCGGCGGCGTACAGGCCGACCGTTCCGCCCAGCGCGAAGCCCAGCAGGCTGATCCGCTCCGGATCCACCAGGGAGTCCTTTTCCAGCGCGGTGATGGCGTCTTGCACGTCAGCGACCATGCGGCCCAGGCGCGACCACTGCGGCCAGCGCTCATAGAAGGGCGCATACTCGCCGCTCCGGGCGCCGAAGCCGGTCTGGTCGAAGGCCAGCACGGCGAAGCCTTCCCGGACCAGGGCTGGGATGGGGTGCGTGTCGGTGTGGTACACCCACATGTATCCCAGGGGGAAATGGTAGCCGTGCAGCCAGATGACCACCGGCAGGCGCGTCCCCTCGTGCGTATCTTTCGGGTAGTAGAGGTCACCGCGCACGCCGTCGGGACCGAAACTGATGCGCCGGGAGGCCATCCCTTCGTTGTCTGCCGGGATCCAGCCGAATTCGGGCATGCCGCGGCCGATCACCCAGGCGGGGATGTCAGGTGCGAGCTGGCCGGGGTTGGACCTTCCCTGCAGGCTCTCCAAGGGGCCGGGCAGGGTGCGGGGGCCGAACATCGGCGCTCCTGCGGGCGGTGTCGCGGACGGGGCCTTGCCGAGCATCTGCCGGACGGCGTCCAGCAGGGCGGGGCGGCGGTTCTCCCAGTCCCGGCGGTTGCGGGCGAGGGGAGCGCCTTTCCGCCGGACGGGATAAGCGGTCACGTCCACGCGCTGTCCGGCCGCCCAGGCGTTCCAGTCCCAGCTGAAGGTGGGCGTATAGTTCCATTTGCGGTCGCTGCGGCCGAACTGGATGTCCAGAAAGTCCAGACAGGCCTGCATGTCGTTGCCGCCGTGGAAACCCGGGACGCGCAGCAGCCCGAGCCGGTCCTCCGCGCCAAAGCGCGCATAGACGGGCAGGGAGGCCTCGTAGAGGCGTTCCTGCGCCCAGCCGTTCGCCACTTCGTCGTTCAGGCCCCACTCCATCAGTACGGCGCGGGGGGCGACCAGGTCCAGCAGCAGGTTGGCGTCCACGGGCAGCCGGTCCTCGTGACCGCTGAAGAAGCGCAGTTCCGGAATGAACCAGTCGGGGAACATCCGCGTGGTGCTTTCGATGCTCTCCCCGCCGCCGCGTTCTCCGGAATAGCGCCAGGGCACGAATCCGCCCACGCCGGTGCTTCCGGCCACCAGGGCGGAGATACGGTTGTCCAGGGCGGCGGCGATGGCCGCCATCTTCCCGTCGCGGGAATAGCCGTACAGGGCCACCCGGTCCATGTCCACTTCGGGCAGGGTCTCGAACCAGTCGAGCACGATGCCCACCAGCCAGGCCCGGCGCGTCAGGGTGGAGAAGGTGCAGTCCGGGTACACGTCCCGCAGTTCCCGGCTGTCGTCGAGAAAGTCGCTGCCGGCAAAGCCGGCGCTGATGTAGCCGCGCCGCAGGGCGACGGCGCCCGGTCCGCCGAGGTTCGTGGACAGGAGCACCGGGTATTTCCCGCCCGGCTCTCCGGACGGGATCGTCACGCTGGCGCGCACGGTGCTCCGGGTGTCCGGCCCGAACCAGAGGCAGACGTTCAGGCTGCGCCAGCCGTCGGATTTCTTGTCTTCCAGCACCTCCACCCGCGAGATGGCCGGCCGGGGCGGCAGGGTGCCGAATTCATAGCGGATGAACAGGTCCAGGATCTCGGTGCGGCGCCGCTCCCAGTCCGCGTCCGTCACGACGGGGGTGCCGTCGGCGAAAGTGAAGGCGTCGGGCAGCAGGTTGGTGCGCGGAAGGGACTCGAAGTCGGGCGGCAGGGCGCCGGTCTTCGTGACCCAGGCGTCGAAAGCAAGGCATTCCGGCAGGCTCTCCTGCATCCAGGCAAGGTACGCTTCCCCCGTTCCCTGCGCCCTTGCGCAGACGGCGCCCAGCACCAGGAGGAGGGTCAGGATACGGTTTCGCATACGGCTACGGCTCCTTGGGCGTCCAGCCCGCGAGGACGAAGGCCGGATCCTTGTAACGGGCGATCAGCGCGGCATCGCGCCGCTCGTCCAGCTGGCGGGAGTACTTGTGCCGTTTCGATACGTCCACGAGTTGTCCGCTGTCCGCGTCGCGCGTGCGGAACTCCAGCATCGTGGAACTCTTCTCGCCGATGGCGCTCCAGCCCTGCGGGTTGAAGTGGCGGGTGGTGCAGTCGATGACCACGAACTCGGCATCCGGATAGGCGGTGCCGTGGTTGGTGTTGGTCCGGCCATAGTCCGCGGGGCGGTCCGGCAGGCCCTCGAAATGGCATTCCACGAACACGTCGCCGTGGGCGGGCTTCACGTTGCGGACCCAGGAGAAGGGGCCGCCGTGGTTGTAGAATTTGCTGTGGTAGGCGAAGAGGCTGCCGCGGCCCAGGATCGTGTCGCCGTCGCCGATCAGTTCGCTGTCCTGCATATAGACGGTGCCGTTGGCCTGCAGCGCGTCGCCGGAACCTTTGATGCGCACGCGGTACAGGGCGATGCGCTCGCCGTGCAGCAGCAGGCCTTCCGCCTGGCCGAAGAGGTCGGTGGCGATGCTGATGTCCCGGAGGACGATGTCGTCACAGTTGTCCAGCATGAAGGCGGCGCGGCGGGACGGGAAGGTCCCCGGCCATTCGTTGGTCTTGACGCGGAGCGGGTGCGGGTTGAAGACCTCGTTGTTGGCGTAATGCACGTGGGTGGCGTCCATCCCGGCGCCGCAGATCACGACGTTGGTCTTGTTCCGGGCGTACACGAGTTCCTCGTAATCGCCGGCGGCTACGGTGATCCAGGTGGTGTCCTTGCAGAAGTCGGGCACGGCGTCCAGCGCCCCCTGGACCGTATCGAAGTCCCCGCTCCCGTCCGCGGCCACGCGCAGGTGGCGGGAATCGGCGGGTCCTCCGGCCTTGGTGGAGAATTTCCACTTGCCTTTCCCGACGCCCCCGAATTCCCCGCAGACGATGGCGCCCGGATCGATGGTCACATAGTAGCTGTGCCCGTATTCAAGCAGGTTGTTGTGCGGGTAGATGGTGGCGGTGTTGCCGTGGACGATGACCGGATGGAAACGGAAGCCGTCCGTGAAGCCGCCGATGATGGTCAGCTGCATGTCACGCGGCGTGGGTTCCGCCTCGCCGGACGGGGTGCCCGGCAAGGTGTTCTTGTTGGTGGGCACGAAATCACGGCTGTAGTCGTACGGGGTCTTGGTATAGTCGCATTCCGGACCGTACGTGCGGCCGGCGGTCAGGCCGTCGGGCAGGCTCAGGTCGAGACTGTCCACGCATTCGCCGCTGCGGGCGTCCCAGATGCGGATGAAGCCGGCCTCTCCGCGGACGGGTTCTTCCGGGAAGGTCAGCACCAGGTGGGTGTCGGGATTGACTCCGGAGGCGCCTTTGGCCGGGTAGTAGGTGACCGGATCGGGCGTCGTGCAGGCGGCCGCGGCGAGCAGCGCCGCCAGGAGGAGGATGTTGGATTTCATGACGGTATGGTTTTGGTTTTTACATCAGGTAGGCGGAGGCGTCCTCCCCCCTTGCGAGCATTTCGCGGATCTGCGTCGAGGAGATGTCCACGATGGGCGCGTCGATCAGGCGGATGTGGTAGAGCCGGTCCATGTCCTCAAGGCTGGGACGGCCGACCTGCGAGGCGTCGAGCACGTAGGGGACGGGGAAGTGGCGGCACTCTTCGAGCAGCATCTCGCGGAGCCGCTCCATGTCGTAGCCCTTGCGGGGATAGACGGCCACGCCGTACTCCCCGAGGATGCGCGGCGCGTCCCGCCAGCGGTGGATGTTCTCCAGGTTGTCCGCCCCGATCACCAGGGTGAACTCGTTCTCCGGTTCGCGCTTCCTGAGGGCGTCCAGCGTCTTGATGGTATAGTGGGGCGCCGGCATCTCCAGTTCGATGTTGTCCACCCAGACGTGCAGTTCGGGGTGGCGCCGGACGGCTTCGATGGCCGCCCGGTAGCGGCGCTCGGCGGAAAGGGCCTTGGCGGGGTCCTTGAGGGGGTTCTGCGGGGAGATGACCAGATAGACCCAGTCGAACTCCCGGGTCTCGGTGAGCCGCTCCATGATGGCCTGGTGGCCGATGTGGAGCGGGTCGAAGGAGCCGGAATAGACCGCTATCCGCATAAGAAGGCGTTTACGGTTTCCTCCGAGATGCGGAAGGTGTCCTCCAGCTTGTCGTTGACGAGTTCGAAATCGAACTTGCCGCGGGCGAACTCCAGTTCCGAGGACGCCTTGGCGAGGCGCTCGAGGATGGCTTCCTCGGTGTCGGTCCCGCGGCCGCGCAGGCGGCTTTCCAGCACTTCCATGGACGGCGGGACGATGAGTATGGACAGGGCTGCGTCGCCGAAATACTTCTTGAGGTTCACCCCGCCCTTGACGTCCACGTCGAAAATGATTACGTGTCCGTTGTTCCAGATGCGTTCCACTTCGCTCTTGAGCGTGCCGTAGAAGCGGTCTTTATAGACTTCCTCATATTCTACGAAGGCGTCCTTGCGGATCAGCGAGCGGAACTTGCGGGCGGAGATGAAATAATACTCCACGCCGTCCTGCTCGGTGCCCCGGGGCGGGCGCGAGGTGGCGGAGACGGAAAACTCGAATTCCGGATGCAGGCCCAGAAGATGGTTCACGACGGTGCTTTTGCCGGCACCGGACGGCGCAGAAAAGATGATGACTTTGCC
>CAMVGM010000084.1 GCA_947167015.1 uncultured Bacteroidales bacterium | reverse complement strand
TAGTTCATCACGTCGTCGTATTCGAGCAGGCGCTTGCGGATGCCGAAGTTGTTCTCCTCGACCTTCTTCTGCGCATTCTCGATGGCGTTGGAGAGCATCTTGCTCTCGAGGGCCTCGTTGTCCTCCATGCCGAGCTTGTCCACCATGCCGGCGATGCGCTCGGAACCGAACAGACGCATCAGCTTGTCCTCCAAGGACACGTAGAAGGTGGAGGAACCCGGGTCGCCCTGACGTCCGGCACGGCCGCGCAACTGGCGGTCCACCCGGCGGGAATCGTGGCGCTCGGTGCCGATGATGGCGAGGCCGCCCGCCTGCTTCACGGCGTCGGACAACTTAATGTCGGTACCACGGCCGGCCATGTTGGTGGCGATGGTCACCGCAGAGGTCTGGCCCGCCTGGGCCACGATCTCGGCCTCCCGGGCGTGTTCCTTGGCGTTCAGCACGTTGTGACGGATACCGCGCATCCGGAGCATGCGGCTGAGGAGTTCGGAAGTCTCGACGTCCGTCGTACCCACGAGCACCGGGCGGCCGGCGTTCGAAAGTTCCACGATACGGTCGATCACGGCAGCGTATTTCGCCTTCTTCGTCTTGTAGATGAGGTCGTTCTGGTCGTCGCGGATCACCGGGCGGTTGGTCGGGATGACCATCACGTCCAGCTTGTAGATGCTCCAGAATTCACCCGCCTCGGTCTCGGCCGTACCGGTCATGCCGGCCAGCTTGTGGTACATGCGGAAGTAGTTCTGCAGGGTGATCGTCGCGAAGGTCTGCGTGGCGCCTTCGACCTTGACGTTCTCCTTCGCCTCGACGGCCTGGTGGAGACCGTCGCTCCAGCGGCGTCCCTCCATGATACGGCCGGTGGACTCGTCCACGATCTTGATCTTCCCTTCCATGATGACGTAGTCCACGTCCTTCTCGAACATCGTGTACGCCTTCAGGAGCTGGATCACGGTGTGCACGCGCTCGCTCTTGGTGGAGAATTCCGCCATCAGTTCGTCCTTCTTCTGCTGCTTCTCCAGCAGGGGGACGTCCATATGTTCGATCTCGGCTATGCGGGAGCCCACGTCCGGGAGCACGAAGAAATCGTCCTCGCCGACAGCCCGGGCCAGGACCTCGTGGCCCTTGTCGGTCATGTCCACGGAACGCATCTGCTCGTTGATGACGAAATACAGCGGGTCGGTGACCACCGGCATCTCCTTCTCGTTGTCCTGCATGTAGTAGTTCTCCGCTTTCTGCAGGAGCACCTTCATGCCGGGCTCGGAGAGGAACTTGATGAGCGGCTGGTACTTCGGAAGGCCCTTGTGGGCCCGCAGGAGCAGTTTTCCGCCCTCGGCCTCGTCGCCCTCGGCGATCTTCTTCTTCGCTTCGTTGAGCACCTGGTTCACCAGGGTGCGCTGGGTCTGGTAGAGCCGCTCCACATAGGGGCGGAACTCCATGAACTGGGCCTCGTCGGCCTCGTTGCGCGTGATCGGACCGGAAATGATGAGCGGGGTACGGGCGTCGTCGATGAGCACGGAGTCCACCTCGTCCACGATGGCGTAGTGATGCTTGCGCTGCACCAGGTCCTCCTGGCTGATCGCCATGTTGTCACGCAGGTAGTCGAAACCGAACTCGTTGTTGGTGCCGAAGGTGATGTCGCACTCGTAGGCCTTGCGGCGGGGGTCCGAGTTGGGCTGGTGCTTGTCGATGCAGTCCACGGACAGGCCGTGGAACATGTACAGCGGGCCCATCCACTCGGAGTCACGCTTGGACAGGTAGTCGTTCACGGTCACCATGTGCACGCCCTTGCCGGCCAGCGCGTTGAGGAACACCGGGAGGGTCGCCACGAGGGTCTTGCCCTCGCCGGTGGCCATCTCGGCGATCTTGCCCTGGTGCAGGGCGATGCCGCCGATCAGCTGGACGTCGTAATGGACCATGTCCCAGGTGATCTCGTTGCCGCCGGCCACCCAGTGGTTGCGGTAGATGGCCTTGTCGCCTTCGATATCCACGAAGTCGTGGTTCACGGAAAGGTCGCGGTCGAACTGCGTGGCGTTGACGGTGATGGTTTCGTTCTCTTTGAAGCGGCGGGCCGTGCTCTTGACGATGGCGAAGGCCTCCGGGAGGATCTCGTCGAGGCATTTCTCGATGGCCTCGTCCTCTTCCTTGACCAGCTTGTCGGACTCGCCGGCCAGTTTTTCCTTCTCGGACACGGGGATATCCTTGTCCAGTTCCAGCTTGATCTCGGAGATGCGGGCCTCGAAGGGGGCCTCCACCTCCTGCAGGCGGGCCCGCAGGGCGGCCGAACGGGCGCGGATATCGTCGTCGGAGAGGGCGTCGATTTCGGGATATATGGCAAGGATCTTGTCCAGGGTGGGCTTCACGGCCTTGTAGTCGCGTTCGGACTTGGAACCGAAGAGCTTGCCGATGACGGATGCAAGTGACATATTGACAGTTTATTTGTTTCTAATCGTTTTACAACCGCGCGTAAGCGCATAATCGTGCAAAGATACAGAATTGTCCCGTCATTCGCAAAAACCCTGCCTGTCAGCGTCAATTCCGCTTGGGGATGCGCCGTGCCGTGCCGATGGCGCCGGCCGGACAGACCAGCAGGCAGAGGTGGCAGCCCACGCATTTCGTGCCGATGATCTTCGGCTGGCGGTCCTCGCCGAAGGAGATTGCCTGATGCCCGCCGTCACGGCAGGAAATGTAGCAGCGGCCGCAGCCGATGCACTTCTCGCGGTCCACCACAGGAAACACCATCGTGTCGCGGTCCAGGTCGGCGGGACGCACGAAACTGCCCAACAAGGTTCCGACCAGGTCCTCCAGGCGGCCGACTCCCTGTTCCGCCATATAGTTCCGCAGACCGTCCGTCAGATCGTCGATGATGCGATAGCCGTATTGCATCACGGCGGTGCAGACCTGAAGGTTCCGGCAGCCCAGCCGGATGAACTCCAGGGCGTCGCGCCAGGTCTCGATGCCGCCGACGCCGCTCAGCTGCAGGTTCTTCATCACGGGATTCTTGGCCATCTCCAGGATGAAGCGCAGCGCGATCGGCTTGACGGCCCGGCCCGAATAACCGGAAATGGCCCGTTTGCCGTCCACTTCCCCGCCCAGCGTCACGGACTTGATGGTGTTGATGGCGGAGATGCCGGCGGCTCCGGAGAAATAAGCGGCCATGGCCACCTTCGTCATCGACGCCACGTTCGGCGTCATTTTCGGGATCACCGGGATGGAAACCGCATTCTTGACGAAGGCAGTATAGAACGAGACCATCTCGGCGCTCTGTCCCACGTCGCTGCCCATCCCGGCATAGCGCATCTGCGGACAGGAGAAATTCAGCTCGATGGCGTCCACGCCGGCCGCCTCGGCCCGTTTCGCAAGCTCGATCCACTCCTCCTCCCGGCTGCCCATGATGGAAGCCACGATGATCTTGGAAGGATAATCCCGTTTCAGCCGGCGCAGGATCTCGAAATCGGTTTCGGGCAGATTCTCGGAAAGCTGCTCCATGTTGCGGAAACCTGCGAAACCCCGTTTCTCGTCGTACAACGCATCGAAGCGCGGCGACACCTCCTTGATTTCCTGCAGGCAGATGGTCTTGTAGAACACGCCAGCCCAACCGGCCTCCAGCGCCGACGACACCATCTCGTAATTGGTGCAGACGGCCGACGAGGCAAGGAAGAAGGGATTCTCGCAGTGAAGGCCGCAGAAATCGATTTCCAGCGAAGGATTCCCGCCCGCCCCGTTCACGGCCGGCAGCAAAGCGGCCAGTTCGCGCAGGCGGACCGGACGGTCGTAATGGATGCAGGCCGCCTCGGCCTCCGCCAGGTCCGCCTCCGAACAGGGAGCGAACCATTTCGCCGCGCCGGTCGCATTGTCGAAACGCAGGGCACGGACGCCCCGGGCGGGATCCCCGGCCCGGCAGGCCGCCGTACAAGGCGCGTCCGCACACAGCAGACAGCGCGCGGCCTCTTCTTGCAGATGGAGTCTCTTTTGCATATGGATGCTCTTTTTTGCAGCGCCTACCAGCGCCCGTAGTGGATTCGGGCGGGATCCCACTTGTCCTTCGGCTGCTCGTCGCCGGCAGGATAGCCGACGGGCACGATCGAGTAAGGGATGACCGTATCGGGCAGGCCCAGCGCCGTCTTGGGCGGCATGTACCTGTCCTTGTAGGGATAACTGGCCGTCCAGACGGCCCCCAGCCCCAAGCTCTCGGCGGCAAGCAGGAGATTCTCCGTGGAGGCGCCGAGGTCGTCGCGCCAGGTGCCGTTCGGCCGCACGACCGGCGCTCCCCCGTCGCGCGGCGTACGGGTCACCGTCGTATCGGCGCACAGCACGATCACGGCCGCGGCCAGTGCCAGGAAGGTGAAAGTCTTGTTGATCATTGGATTACTGTCTGGTTTGTCTTACAAATATAACAATCTTTCCCGTTTCCTCCCCCGCCCGGCCTAATTTGCGAGAAATCCTTATCTTTGCGTACATGAAACGTATCCTGACCATACTTTGCCTGGCCGCGCTCTGTCTGGCCTGTGGCAAAACGGGCGTACAGGCCCCCAAGAACGGCACTGATTTCAATTTCGACTGGAAGTTCTCCCTGGGTGACGAGCCGGCATTCGCCGAAACCGGCTTCGACGACGGGTCCTGGCGCAGCCTGCACCTGCCCCACGACTGGAGCGTCGAAGGCGAGTTCTCCGCCGACAACCCCTCCACGCCCAGCGGCGGCGCCCTGCCCGGCGGCATCGGCTGGTACCGCAAGCGTTTCCCCGCGCCCGAGGGCCTCTTCGCTCCCGACGGCCATGCGGTGAAGAACGTGCGCATCGAGTTCGACGGCGTCTTCATGAACAGCACAGTCTATGTCAACGGGCACGATGTCGGCACGCGCCCCTATGGATACAGTTCTTTCTGCTATGACATCACGCCCTGGCTGGTGCCCGGGGAGAACGTCATCGCGGTCCGCTGCGACAACGCCGACCAGCCCAATTCCCGCTGGTACGCCGGATGCGGCATCTACCGCAACGTGCGCCTGGTCGTCTCGGACCCCGTCCACATCGCCTACAACGGCGTTTTCGTGCAGCCCACGGAAATTTCCGACGAGCGTGCCACGCTCGTGGTACAGGTGGAGACGGAGGGCGCCGCGTCCGGGCAGAAACTGGACTACGAGGTCCGCATCCTGGACGCCCGGGGCCGGACCGTCGCCAAGGCCGCGTTCGGCGGCACGGCTTCCGCCGGCACGGCGCTGGAACTGCCCCGTCCGCATCGCTGGGACGTGGATGACACCTATCTTTATACCGCCCGCGTGAGCGTATCGGCGGAGGGAAGCCGGGACAGCCGCGACGTGCGTTTCGGCGTGCGGACCACGGCCTGGGACGCCGACAAGGGCTTCTTCCTCAACGGCCGTCCGCTCAAGATGCTGGGCGTGTGCCTGCATCACGACATGGGCTGCCTGGGCACCGCCGTCCACCACCGGGCGCTCCAGCGCGAACTCCAGATCCTCAAGGATATGGGCGTCAACGCCATCCGCACCTCCCACAACCCGCCCGCACCGGAACTGCTCGACCTCTGCGACGAGATGGGCTTCGTGGTGATGGACGAGGCGATGGATATGTGGCGCAAGCGCAAGACGCGCTACGACTACGCCCGCTTCTTCGACGAGTGGCACGTCCGCGACGTGCAGGACTTCGTGCGGCGCGACCGCAACCATCCTTCGGTGGTGATGTGGAGCGTGGGCAACGAGATCCTCGAGCAGAGCGACTCCCGCACCGACGACATCGCCAACCTCACGCCCGAAGAGGCGAACGACCTGCTGAATTTCATCCACTCCCTGGGTCAGAGCGACCCGGACGAGAACAACCCCAACGTCCTGCTGACCAGGCACATGGCCCAGCTGATCCGGGATCTCGACACCACCCGCGCCATTACGGCGGGCTGCAACGGCGTCTGGCCGGGCAACAACCTGCTGCGCAGCGGCGCGCTGGACGTCTATGGTTTCAACTACCACCCGCAACTGTATGATTCCTGCCGCGTGTGGTTCCCGGGCAAACCGCTGCTCGGCTCCGAGACGGTCTCCTCGCTGAACAGCCGGGGCATCTACTTCCAGCCTTCCACCCGGAAGGTCAAACTCCCGAGCCGGGGCTGGCAGTACACCGCCGAGGGCGAGGTGGACTGGGGCCACCAGGTGACGGCCTATGACGCCTGCAGCGCCCCCTGGGCCGATTTCCACGAGGACGCCTGGATCGCCGTGCGGGACCGCGACTTCATTGCAGGCACCTTCATATGGACGGGCTTCGACTACCTGGGCGAGCCCACGCCGTACGGCTGGCCGTCGCGCAGTTCCTACTTCGGCGTGGTGGACCTTGCCGGCTTCCCGAAGGACGCCTACTGGCTCTACCAGTCCGAGTGGACGGACAAGACCGTGCTGCACCTCTTCCCGCACTGGAACTGGCAGGAGAGCGAACCGGTGGACATTTGGGCCTACTACAACAACGCCGACGAGGCGGAGCTCTTCGTGAACGGCGAATCCCTGGGCCGCAAGTCCAAGACCCGCGACGTGCTGCACGTGGAGTGGCTCTCCGTGCCTTTCCGTCCCGGCAAGATCGAGGTCGTTTCCTACAAGAATGGCCGGGAAGTGGCCCGGGAGGCCCGTTACACCGCCGGCGCGCCCGTTTCGCTGCGTCTGACACCCGACCGGCGGACAATCGCCGCCGACGGCTATGACCTCTCGTACGTGACCGTCGAGGCGCTGGACGCCGACGGCCGCGTGGTGCCCACCGCCACCGACATGCTGCACTTCAGCGTGGAAGGCGCGGGCGAACTCTTCGGCGTGGACAACGGAAACGCCGCCGACACCCTGTCCCTGAAGGGCGCCGACAAGGCCCTGTTCAGCGGCAAGGCGCTCGCGGTGGTCCGCTCCCTGAAGGGGGCGTCCGGAACCGCAACCCTCTCGGTCAGCGCCCCTTACGCCACCGTGAAGACCAATATCACCGTGAAATAGCCGGCCGGTCCAAAACGAAAAAAAACCGGCAGGGCCGTTCGGGTCCTGCCGGTTTTATTTAAGCAACGGGCTGCTAGGCCTTCTGGCGGCTGCGCCACAGCGCGGACATGTCCTCGAGGGTCTTGCCCTTGGTCTCGGGCACCAGGCGCCAAACGAACAGGGCGGCCAGCAGGCACATCACGCAGTAGAGGCCGTAGGTGAAAGCCGGACTCCAGCTGTAGAGCGGCACGAAGGTGGAGCTCACGATGAAGTTCGAAATCCACTGGAAGGCCACGGCGATGGCCACGGCGGCGCCGCGGATCGTGTTCGGGAAGATCTCGGAGATGAGCACCCAGCAGATCGGACCCCAGCTGAACATGAAGGACGCGGAGTAGATCATGATGCTGAGCACGCCGACGATGCCGGGCACGCCCGGGACCGCATCGGCCAGGGCCACGCCGAGGGCGCCGAGGGCCATGCCCAGGGAGCCCGTGATCAGCAGCGGCTTGCGACCGAGCTTCTCCACCGTAAAGATGGCGACCAGCGTGAAGCTGATGTTCACGATGCCCATCATCACCGTCTGCGTCATCGGATTGCCCATGCCCATCGACTCGAAGATGCGCGGCGCGAAGTACAGCACGGCGTTGATGCCGACGAACTGCTGGAACACGCTGAGCATGCAGCCGATGAAGATCACCAGGAAACCGTAGGCCATCAGCTTCTCCTTCTTCTCCACGACGGTGTTCTTGATGTCGTTGAGGATCTGGGAAGCCGCGGCGGAGCCGTTGATGCGCGTCAGCACGTTAAGCGCCTTGCTGTCCTGGCCGGACATCACAAGGTAACGCGGCGTTTCGGGCACGAGCAGGATCAGCAGGGTGAACAGGCCGGCCGGCACGCACTCGGAGCCGA
>CAMVGM010000083.1 GCA_947167015.1 uncultured Bacteroidales bacterium | reverse complement strand
TCGTGACGCTGGGCAACGAACTCTACAAGGAGAACAACATCAAGCAGAACCGCTATATCATGCAGGACAAGATCAAGGCCCTGTACGGCCGCGCCCTCGCGGACCAGTACATCAAGGACCTCGAGTCGCACGTCCTGTACAAGCACGACGAGAGCGGTACCCCGGGTTTCCCGTACTGCGTCGCCATCACGATGTACCCCTTCCTCGTGAGCGGCCTCAAGGAACTGGGCGGCGTGTCCATCGCCCCCACCGACCTCAAGTCCTTCTGCGGCGAGTTCATCAACCTGGTCTATTCCGTCTCTTCCCAGTTCATGGGGGCCGTGGCCACGCCCGAGTTCCTGATGTACCTGGATTACTTCATCCGCAAGGACTATGGCGACGACTACATCGAGCACCTGAACGACGTGGTCGAGCGGAATGCGAAGCAGCGGACCTTGGTGAAGGTGATCGACAACTCCTTCCAGCAGGTCGTGCACTCGATGAACATGCCCGCCGGCAACCGCGGCTACCAGACCGTGTTCTGGAACATCGGCTACTTCGACAAGCCGTATTTCGAGGGCGTGTTCGGCGACTTCGTGTTCCCTGACGGCAGCAAGCCCAGGTGGGATACCCTCAACTGGCTCCAGAAGCACTTCATGAACTGGTTCAACGAAGAGCGCAACCATTATATCCTGACCTTCCCGGTGGAGACGATGGCCCTGCTGACCGACGGCGGCGACGACTTCGCCGACAAGGACTATGCGGACTTCACCGCCGAGATGTGGGCCAAGGGCCACAGCTTCTTCTGCTACCTTTCCAACAGCCCCGACTCCCTGTCCAGCTGCTGTCGTCTGCGCAACGAGATCCGCCGGGACGACGACGGCCACAACCATACCACCCACCAGTATTCCATGGGTACCGCCTCCGTCGCCACGGGTTCCAAGTCCGTGATGACGATCAACCTCAACCGCCTCATCCAGGATGCCGTCCGCCGCTATTTCCTGGAGCGCCGCGGCGTGAACCTCGAGGCCGGCAAGCCCCTCAACCCGATTTCCCACTTCTACGACAAGGAGGACCTGTACAACAACTACATCGACAAGGACATCCGCGAGATGACCGAGCGCGTGCACAAGTACCAGATCGCGTTCAACGAAATCATCAAGGATTTCCTCAAGGCGGACATGCTCGACGTCTACAAGGCCGGCTTCATCGACATGAAGAAGCAGTACCTGACCGTGGGCGTCAACGGCCTGACCGAGGCCGCCGAGTTCCTCGGCCTGAAGGTCTCCCCGAACCCGGAGTACGGTGAGTTCGTCAACACCATCCTCGAGACCATCAACATCGCCAACCGCAAGGACCGCACCCCGGACGCGATGTTCAACACCGAGTTCGTCCCGGCCGAGAACCTGGCCGCCAAGAACTACAAGTGGGACAAGAAGGATGGCTACTTCGTTTCCGCGAAGCACAACCTCTACAGCTCCTACTTCTACAACCCCGAGGATACGGAGGTCTCGATGATCGACAAGTTCAAGCTGCACGGCGAGGACTTCGTCAAGTACCTCGACGGCGGTTCCGCCCTGCACATGAACATCGCGGAGCACCTGACGAAGGAGCAGTACCGGAGCCTGCTGAACACGGCCGCCCACTACGGCACCAATTACTTCACCTTCAACTGCCGCAACACGGTCTGCAATGACTGCGGCTACATCAGCAAGGACACGTTGACGGAGTGCCCGAAGTGCGGCAGCAAGAACCTGGACTACCTGACCCGGGTGATCGGCTACCTCAAGCGGGTATCCTCCTTCGCGGAGCCGCGCCAGATCGAAGCGGAGCACCGCTTCTACGCGCCGAAGAATGATTAAGTACATCCCGGAGCTCACGGACATCGTCCTCGAGGAGATCCCGGACAAGGTAACCCTGGCAGTGGAGATATCCAATTGCCGGGGTTCCTGCGAAGGATGCCACTCTCCTTTCCTGAAGCAGGACCTGGGCGTCGAACTGACCCCGGCCGCGGTGGATAAGCTGATCGCCGACAATTTCGGCGTCAACTGTTTCCTGCTGCTCGGGGAGGGCAAGGACAAGGAGGCCCTGCTGCGGATCGCGGAGCACCTCCGGACGCACCATCCGGGCCTCGAGCGGGCGGTGTATTCCGGCCGCCCGGCGGTGGAGCCCGAGATCTACGCCGCCTTCGACTATGTCAAGGTGGGCCCCTATGTCGCCGGGCTCGGCCCGCTCAACGAGCCGACCACCAACCAGCGGCTCTACCACCATGGAGAAGACATCACCTCCCGTTTCTGGCACAAGGGAGTGGATCCGAACCGTAAACGATAATTGACCAGCATATGAAACCTGCCACCCTCCTCCTGACGGCCTTCCTGGCGCTGACCGCCTGCAGCACCAAGATCGACCGCCCCGCGCTCGTCGCACGCAACAATCCCCACGTCACCGCGGTGGACCCGCTCGCATCGCTGTCGGTCGGGAACGGCCGCTTCGCCTTCACGGCGGACGTGACGGGCCTCCAGACCTTCCCCGAGCGCTATTCCAAGGGCGTTCCCCTCGGCACCCAGTCCCAGTGGGGCTGGCATTCTTTCGCCAATCCGGACGGCCTGCGTTTCGAGGAGACCCTCCTGCCGTATGACTTCGGTCGCGGCCACGAGGAACTCTATGCCTGCCAGATCCGCGAGGGACGCGGGCAGGACGCCTCCAACTGGTACCGCATCAACCCTCACCGCCTGCATCTCGGCGTTATCGGCTTCGCCGGCATCGAGGAGGCGTCGCTGAGCGGCATCGACCAGACGCTGGACCTGTGGGAGGGTGTGATCCGCTCGACCTTCACTGCGGACGGGAAACGCTACGAGGTGCTGACTTCGTGCGATCCCGACAAGGACCTGGTGGCCGTTTCCGTGCAGGCCGAGGGACCGGTTGCCATCCGCTTCCGCATGCCTTATCCGACCGGAGGCCATTCCGACGACGCCTGCGACTGGACGAAGGACGAACTGCACAGTACCGAGATCGTGCAGCAGGGCGACGGCGTGGCCATCCTGCGCCATACCCTGGACGAGACGGTCTATTATGTCAAGGTCACCTTCGACAACGGGCGTGTCGAGATGGTCGCTCCCAACGAGGCGCGCCTGACCGCCGACGGCGGAAAACTGAACTTCTCGGCGCTGTTCTGCGAGCGGCAGCCCTCCCTGGAGGCCGAGTCCGCCGTCGCTTCCCGGGCCGCTTCCGCCGCCTGGTGGCGGAAATTCTGGCAGGAGGGAGGCGTCGTGGATTTCAGCCGCTGCACCGACCCGCGCGCGCCGGAACTGGAACGCCGCGTGGTGCTGAGCCAGTACCTGCTCGCCGTCAACTGCGCCAGTGACACGCCGCCGCAGGAGACGGGCCTGACCTACAATTCCTGGTATGGCAAGTTCCATATGGAGATGATCTGGTGGCACCAGGCGCATTTCCCGCTCTGGGGGCACGAGGACCTCATCGCGCGCACCCTGCCGTGGTACGGCAAGGTGGAGCCGGTGGCCCGCAGCATCGCAGAACGCCAGGGTTTCCGGGGCGTGCGCTGGATGAAGATGACGGACCCTTCGGGCCTGGAGGCTCCCTCCAACACGGGCTCCTTCCTGATCTGGCAGCAGCCGCACCTGATTTACCTGGCGGAACTGCTCTACCGTGCCGATCCTTCCCAGGCCGTCATCGACCAGTATTTCGACCTCATCCAGGAAACGGCCGAGTTCATGGCGGATTTCGTGACCTACGATGCCGAGAACGACCGTTACCTGCTCAAGGGCTGCATCGCCGCACAGGAGACGCTCAAGGCCTCCAAGACGGTCAACCCGCCCTATGAACTGTCCTACTGGCACTTCGGCCTGAGCACCGCCCAGCTCTGGCGCGAGCGCAAGGGCCTGGAACGCGTCGCGAAGTGGGACGAGATCATCGCCAAGCTCTCGCACCTTGCCTCGAAGGACGGGCTGTACCTGGCCGCCGAAAGCGAGCCGGACACCTACGAAGACATCCGCATGTATTCCGACCACATGGCCGTGCTGGCCGCCCTGGGCGTGCTTCCGCAGACCCCGCAGATGGAGCCGGAACTGATGAAAAATACCTTCGACTGGGTCTATGACAACTGGAACTGGGACGAGACCTGGGGCTGGGATTTCCCCACGACCTGCATGAACGCCGTGCGCGTGGGTGAGCCGGAGAAGGCGGTCAACGCCATCCTGATGGACCAGCGCACCAACACCTACCTGCCCAACGGCCACAACTACCAGGATGCCCGCCTGCGCTGCTATCTGCCGGGAAACGGCGGCCTGCTGACCGCCGTCGCGCTGATGTGCGCCGGTTGGGACGGCTGCACCGTCAAGAATCCCGGTTTCCCGAAAGACGGGAGCTGGGATGTCAGATGGGAGGGCCTGAAGCCCCTGCCGTAGTTATTCTTCGCGGACTTTCGCTTTCCAGGGGCCGAAGAACGCGTCGATGAGTCCGTACGCGGCTTCGGCCTTTCCGTCCACCTCCCGGGCGTGCCAGGTCAGGGTCTGTTCGCGTCCGGAGGCAAAGAACAGTTGGACCTTGTAGCGGGTGCCGCCTTCGATGAATTCGTCGTTGGCATAGTCTCCCAGGGAATAGACGTCCAGCTTGATCAGGTCTTCCTGCAGTTTCCGGACGCTTTCCGGGTCGGCTTCGTATTGCCCGTGGTATTCCCGATCGTCCCGGATGTTGTCCACGTTGAGATTGACGATGACGGAAGGGACGTATCCGGGCTCGCAGAGCAGCCGGCAGGCATCGACGGCGCGGGTAGCCGTGTGCATGGCCTCGATGCTGCATCCGGCGATGGGCTCGTTCTTCCGGACCGCCAGGTCGCGCCAGGGCTCGAAATACGAACTGATGTAAGCGTATGCGGCGAGGGCCTCTTCCTTGATGTCGTGGCCGTACCAGTAGGCACTGACCTTCTCGCCCGAGTCGTATTCCATATGGATGCGGTAGGAGTGGCCGCCGCTCATCGCTTCGTCCACCCGGTAGCCGGCCAGTTCGTACACCTTGTTCTTATCCAGCCAGTCCTGCAGGGCCCGGACATCTTCGGCCGAGGCCGGGAGTTCCGTATGGATCTCCCGATCGCCGAAGCGGTTGCCTTCATTCAGCACGACGTTGACCTTGGGCTTCGTGCCGGGGTCGGCGATCAGTTCGCAGTAGTCCTTGCCCAGTCCGGCCATGCCGGTGCGCGCATAGCTGCAGTAGATGAGTTTTCCCTTGGGGGTCTTGGCCTGGCAGGCCAGCCCGGACAGTCCGACAGCCATAATCAGAAAGATTTTGCAGATAGTTTTCATTTCAGTGTTGGTGGTTTGACCTATTTGACCAGGGAGTTGAGATAATCCTCGATGTCTGAATACTTGCGCTCCAATTTGTCGGGGATGCCGTTGCGGTTGGTGTCGGGCGCGGGTTCCTTGTGCGCGAGCACCGGATAGCCTCCGCACTCTTCGGGCGTATTGACGAAGCCGCGGTCGCCCCAGGGGGCCGTGCCGGTGCGGACCTGCTCGATGACGGCCCGGTCGAAAGCGTCGCGCCGGTGGCTGCATCCCACATCCTTCAGGACGGCCTGGAACAGGTCTTCCGGGCGCTTCTCCAGCGGGAAGTCCATGCGGGGGAACTCCGTGTCCACGACGGCGACTTCCGGGTTCTTGCCTTTTACGGCAAGGCGGTTGTCCGCCGTCACGGCAGGCTGGCCGTCCACGAAGTTGCCTTCGACGTAATAGCGGCTCGTGCCGTCGTCCGAAACGTTCAGGATGTGGTCGGGATGGTCGGTGCCGGGGCCCGGCTTGTAGTAATTGTAGCAGAAATTGATCTTGCCGCCGCGGCCGCCGCCGTACGCAGGCATGAAGCCCCAGTTGTACACGACGTTCCCGCGGTAGTCCACGTTCTCCGTGCCTTCGACGGAGGAGAAACGCGGATTGCGGCTGGAGTGGTGTGCGAGCAGGTTGTGGTGGAAGGTGGCGTTGAGTCCGCCCCAGATGCCGCCGAAACCGTGCTGCCCCTTGGTGTGCTTGGAGGCGCGCAGGCTGCTGGCGACCAGGCACCACTGCACCGTGAGGTTCTCGGTCTTGTAGATGGACAGGCACTCGTCGATGGACCAGGAGGCGCTGATGTGGTCGAGGATGACGTTCTTCTGGCCGTAGCGTCCGCCGCCCACGGCGTCGGAGTCGTGCGCGACCTTGTCGCCGAGCCGGCAGCGGATGTAGCGTACGATGACGTTGGAAGCGTCGATGGTGAACTGGCAGTCGCACAGGCAGATGCCGTCGCCGGGCGCGCTCTGGCCTGCGATGGTGATATCGTCGTTCTCGATGCGGAGGGGCGTCTCGAGATGGATGTCGCCGTCCACTTCGAACACGACGATGCGCGGTCCGCTGGCTTCTACCGCTTCGCGCAGGCTCCCCGGGCCGTGGTCGTCCAGGTTCGTGACGATGAAGACCCGGCCGCCGCGGCCGCCGGTGGTGTATTTGCCGAAGCCTTCGGCCCCGGGGAAGGCGAGGGGTTCGGACGGGGCGGGCGTGCATGCGGGAAACAGTGCGGCTGCAGCCAGGAGGGAGAAGAGGAAGCGCTTGACCATAAACCTGTTCTGTCTTTTTTGCAAAAATAAAAAATAATCCGGCAGAAAAAAACTACGGCGGCCCGTCGGGGCCGCCGTAATCGGAAATCGCTGCAGGGTCTCTTCTAGCCGATGAGCTGCGGGAGGAAGATGCTGAAGATGAGCACCGCCAGGCCGCAGAGCAGCACGGTGATGGTCTTCTTCGAGCAGCCCTTCCATTCCTTGAGGATGATGCCCCAGACGTTGGAGAAGATGACGTTCAGCGACATCAGGATGCACCAGCTGAAGGTAAGCAGCACCGGGAAGTCCGTCAGGAAGCCCTTGCCCAGGCTCAGCCCGAAGAACTGGCTGTACCAGAGCAGGCCGGCGAGGCAGCAGAACACCAGGTTGTTGCCCCAGAGGGAGCCCTGCTTGTAGTCGCCGAAGGTCTTGTTCTTGCTGTTCTGGAACAGGCAGTAGGCCGCGTTGGTCAGGAAACCGCCGAAGGTCACCAGCATCGTGGCGGGCAGGGTCTCGAAGATCGGCTTGGTGCCCGGCAGATGCAGGCCGGCGCCGAAGTTCAGGCCGATGTTGAAGCAGGCGCTCATCAGGCCGCAGAGCACGGCGATGACGATGCCCTTGCCGAAGTTGAAGTCCTTGACGGCCTTCTTCTTCTCTTCTTCGGGCAGGGCGGCGGCCTTCATCGCACCGGCGATGCCGATGATGGCGATGCCGACGATCGTCACGAGCACGCCGATCCAGATGGCGGCGGTCAGGGTGTGGGCCTGGCCGGTGAGCACGGGACCGAGGATGGCGCCGAGGCCGGAGCAGAGCCCGAGGGCGATGCTCTGGCCGAGGGCCACGCCGAGGTAACGCATGGACAGGCCGAAGGTCAGTCCGCCGACGCCCCACAGGGCACCGAAGAGGATGGTCAGCCAGGTGCTCTTCGGGTCGGCGTTCATCAGGCCGAGCAGGTCACCGAAACTGCCGCCCGTCCCGGAAAGGGACAGCAGGGCGCCCAGGAAGGGGAAGACGAGCCAGGCGAAAATGCCCTGGACGAACCAGTAGCTCTCCCAGCTCCACTGCTTGATCTTGTTGATCGGGACGTAGCAGCTCGACTGGCAGAATGACCCGACCGCGATGATCAGCAGGCCCAGTAAGATCGAGGATCCCATGACAGATTAGCAGCGCTTGGAGGTGACGTCCTTCTCGTACTGCTCGATGCAGCCGATGAACTCCTCACCCACGGGGACGTTGTTCTTGAAGTTGAAGTAATCGAACACGGCGCCGAACGGGAGGGTCTTGGCCTCCTCGAGGAGGGCGAGACGCTGGAAGCCCTTGCCGGCGTCCT
>CAMVGM010000082.1 GCA_947167015.1 uncultured Bacteroidales bacterium | reverse complement strand
AACCCGATGATGGGTCTGCGCGGCGTGCGTCTGCACGTGGCCTACCCGCTCATCGCCGAGACGCAGTACCGCGCCATCTTCACGGCCGTGGCCGAGCTCTCCCGCGAGGGCTTCCACCCGCAGCCGGAGATCATGATCCCGGTCACCGTGTCCGCCCGCGAGCTGGGCTTCCAGCGCGCCATCTGCGAGCGCATCAAGGCGGAGGTCGAGGTCCACAGCGAGATGATCATCACCTACAAGTTCGGTACGATGATCGAGATCCCGCGCGCCGCCCTGACCGGCGACCGCATGGCCCGCACCGCGGAGTTCTTCTCCTTCGGTACCAATGACCTCACCCAGATGACGTTCGGTTTCTCCCGCGACGACGTGGGCACCTTCATGGGCAACTACCTCGGCCACAAGATCCTCGACGCCGACCCGTTCCAGACCATCGACACCAAGGCGGTGGGCAAGCTGGTCGAGATCGGCATCCAGAGCGGCCGCGCCCGCAGGCCGGACCTGAAGTGCGGCGTGTGCGGCGAGCACGGCGGCGATCCCGACTCCATCGCGTTCTTCAACAAGATCGGTGTCGATTACGTCAGCTGCTCCCCGTTCCGCGTGCCTATCGCCCGCCTTGCGGCTGCCCAGAGCGCCATCCGCCAGTCCGAGTAGGAATTGACAGTCAAGCATTTATGAATCGACCTTCGGAGGAATCCTCCGAAGGTCGATTTGTATATGGCTGGTAGTCAGGGATTTGCCTCCAGGATGCGGTTGCGCTGCTCGCAGATGGCGGACCACTTGGGGGACTTGTCGTAGAGGGCGGCGCATTCGGCGAGGGCGCCGGGGATGTCGATGCCCTGCGGACAGATCTGCGCACAGGCGCCGCAGCCCAGGCAGGCGTGGGGCTTCTTCTCGTCGGGGAGCTGCTCCAGCCGCATCATCGGGGTGAAGGAGAACTGCAGGCGCAGGTCGTTGAAGTCGGCGAGCAGGGCGGGGATGTCCAGTTCCGCCGGGCAGCCGGCGCAGCAGTAGCGGCAGGCGGTGCACGGAACGGAGTTCTTCATGCCCTCGGCAATCTCCGCGAGGATTCCGCGCTCGTTGTCGCTGAGCGGATCGGGCCGGTCGAAGGTGGCCACGTTGTCCACCATCTGTTCCAGGCTGGACATGCCGCTCAGCACCACCTTCACGCCCGGGACGTCCTGCAGCCAGCGGAGGGCCCAGGAAGAGGCGCTTGCGCCGGGGCGAAGGGCCTGCAGACGCGCTTCGGCGGCCTCGCCGGGGTGGGAGAGTTTCCCGCCGCGCAGCGGTTCCATCACGATAATGGGCAGCCCTCGTCCGTTCAGGATTTCCACCTTGCGGCGGGCGTCCTGCAAGGTCCAGTCCAGATAGTTCAGCTGGATCTGCACGAACTCGGCGACCTCCCCGTAGGGGCCGTCCAGGATCTTTTCCAGGTTCTCCGCCGTGGCGTGGCAGGAGAAACCCAGGTGCCGGATGCGGCCGAGGCGGCGCTGCTCCGCGAAATACTCCAGCATGCCCCAGCGGGGGTCCAGATAATCGTCCAGGCTGTTCTCGCAGATGTTGTGGAAGAGGTAGAAGTCGAAATGGTCCACCCGGCATTTTTCCAGCTGGCGCTCGAAGACGCCTGCCGGATCGAAACTCCGGCTGTGCTGGTGGCCGGGGAACTTGTCCGCGAGCAGCCAGCTTTCCCGGGGGTGCCGGGCGAGGGCGTCACCGAGGACGGTTTCCGAATTCCCGTCGTGATAGGGCAAGGCGGTGTCGAAATAGTTGATGCCGTGCGCGATGGCGTAATCCACCATCCGGAAGACGGCGTCCCGGTCAATGGACTTGTCGGGGAGCAGCGGCAGACGCATCGCCCCGAAACCCAGGGCGGACAGTTCCAGGTCCTGGAAAATATTGTAGATCATTTCTTTACGTTGTTCACGATCACCTCTACCTGTTCGGCGCCCAGGCGGACCTTCAGCCAGCTTTGGATGCGGGTCCGTTCGGCTTCCTTCAAGGGCTTGGTGCAGTCCAGGATGGCCACGATGACCTCGCTGGCGGCATCGCCGGCCGTCTCGGTCCGCTGGCCGCGGGTCAGGGTGACCCGGCGGATGCCTTCGTACTGGGCGGTGAGTTCGCGCGTGATCAGGGCCGCCGGCAGTTCCCGGTTCTTGTATTGCTGGATTTCGCCGGTGAGTGCGGTGATCTTCGCCTCCAGTTCATTGACCTGGCGGTTGTGACTCTCGATGATGTTGTTGATCAGTTCGGATTCGGTCAGCAGTTCGTTCTGGAAGGCGGCGTCCTCGTGGATGAGGATCTGGCTGCGCGTGATGCCGGCCTCTTCCGCCTGGGTGAGCAGGCGCTCCCGGGTGGCCGCTTCCATCTTCTCGCCGGCGAGGTAGAGCTCCAGGGTGTGCGGACGGTTCTCCAGGTTGGTCTTGTAGTCGTAGATGTAGCTCTTTCCCAGGTTCTTGTTGTTCTTCACGAGCAACTCTGCGTTGCGGGCGAAGTTGTTGTCCTGGATCATCTGGATGGCGGACAGCACGCTCGGGACGATGAGCAGGGTGAGGATGACCCCGCTCCAGCGGGCGCTGTGCCTGCGGCGCGCCTCGTCGCCGGCCAGCACGGGGAACCGCAGGTACTTGACCGAGATGACGGTGGCCAGGGAGATGAACGCCGAGTTGATCAGGAAGAGGTAGAAGGCGCCGAGGATGAATCTCGGCTCCAGGTGGGCGATGCCGTAGCCGACGGTGCACAGCGGCGGCATCAGGGCGGTGGCGATGGCCACGCCCGGGATCACGGTGCCGCCCCTTTCCTTGCGGGAAGTCTCCAGGATGCCCGCGAAGCCGCCGAACAGGGCGATCAGCACGTCGTAGAGGGTCGGGTTGGTGCGGGCCAGCAGCTCGGTCTGCTGCTCGAGCTGGAGCGGCGAGATGAGGTAGAAGAGGGTGGAGGCCAGGATGCTGATCACCACCATCACCAGGAAGTTCTTGGCCGAATCCTTGACCAGGGAGGTGTCGTTGATGCCCACGCCCAGGCCGAAACCGAGGATGGGACCCATCACCGGCGAGATGAGCATCGCGCCGATGATCACCGGGATGGAGTTGAGGTTGAGGCCCACCGCGGCGATGATGATCGCGCAGAAGAGGATGAACACGTTCGGGCCGCGGAACGCGATTCCGCCGCGGATCCGCTGGATCGCAGCCTCCGTGTCCACGTGGTCCTTCATGTTGACCAGCGACCTGAAAAAGTAGGATACTCTATTCATTTCATTCTAACCTTCAATGCACAAATATACTACAAAAACCGAGATGAATAGGCATGTTTCCCCGGCGGGACGCAGAACGTACGCCCGTCGGGCAGATGCACTTCCGCTCCATATCCTTGCGGAACCTCCACGTCCACCGTCCAGACCCCGTCCGCCGGGGACCGCGTCCAGTCGCAGCGGACGGGACCGCCCGCGGTCTGCAGGGAGGTCCTGGCCCAGGTGACGTCCCCCACCATCTGGGGATCGATGACGAGGCGGCCCGGGGCGACGGGGCGGATGCCGCCCAGTCCGCCGTAGAGCCACTCCATCAGGTGCCCGAGCATCAGGTGGTTGTTGGATACGTCCGTATAGGCTTGCCAACTCTCCGTCAGCGCCGTGGCGCCCTGTTTCAGCTGGTAGGCATAGCCCGGGATGTCGGGGTTGCGGTTCATCTTGTAGATCACGTCGCTCCGGCCGTTCTGCTGCAGGGCCTGCACGACGTAGCGGAAGCCCACGTCGCCTGCGGTCAGCGCGTAACCGCGAGACTCGATGTCGCGCACGAGTGCGGCGAGCGCCTCGGCGTGATGCTCATCCGGAACCAGTCCCATATAAAGCGCCATGGCGAGCCCGGCCTGGCTGCCTTTTTCATAGACCGTCTGTCCGCCGTTGTAGAACCGGTCGTTGAAGGCTTTGCGGACCTTGGAAGCCAGGTCGGTGTAGTACGCGGCATCGCCGCCGAGGCCCAGGTGCCGGGCGATCTGCTCCATGGTGGTGAGCAGGTAGTGGTACGTGGCCGTGGCGGAGAGGGCCACGCTGGTCAATTGTGCCTTCCCGGGCCGTTCCGGGCCGATGTCGAACCAGTCTCCCAGGCCATAATCCAAGATGCCTCCTTCGGCGCGGGAAGCCAGGTAGCCGAGATAGCGCTTCATCGCCGGATAGTGCTTGCGCAGGGCGGAATCGTCGCCGTACCAGCAGTAGGTGTACCACGGGCAGAGGACGAAGGATGCACTCCACTCCGGCGTATCTTCGAAACCGCTGCCCGGCTCGAACGGCGTGTACTCCGGCGCCGTGGTCGGGACGGAACCGTCCGGATGCTGGGAGTCGGCCAGGTCGTCGGCGATCTTGTTCATCAGGGCGCGCATGTCGTAGCGGTACATCATCGAGTGGGCCATCAGGTGGTTCTGCTCCTGCCAGCCCAGTTTTTCCCGGGTGGGGCAGTCCGTGGTGATGCTCACGAGATTGCTGCGGATGGCCCAGTCAATCAGGGAATGGATGCGGTTGAAGAGGGTGTCCGAGCAGATGAAACTGCCGGTCTCCGGGGCGTCTGTAGTGGTATGCAAGCCTTTGAGTTCCAGGAGTTTCACGCCTTTGTCCGCCTCGACCTCTACATAGCGGAACCCCGTGTAGGAAAACGCCGGGGCCCAGGTCTCGCCGCGCCGGTCGCCCCGCAGGGTGTAGGTCCAGCTGTAGCCGGGCAGGCAGCGCTGGGAAATCTTCCCGTCCACCAGGATTTCCGCCGGACGGAGGACGATGCGCTGCCCTTTCCGGCCCCGCACCCGGATCCGGACGATGCCGGAAGCGTTCTGGCCGAGGTCATACAGGCCGGGGGCGATGCGTTTCGCGGGCAGTTCCTGCCGCACCTTGACGAAAGTCCCGGGGACCTGTTTGTTCAAGGGGACGTCCCAGTGCGGGCGCGTCAGCACGACGGGACGGGGCGCGCCGGTGTGCGTGGCGTCATCCCACTGCCCGGCATAGATGCTGGCATAGCGGACCTGGGAGGGCGCGGCCGTCCAGGAAGCGTCGCTGACCAGGTCTTCCGACGTGCCGTCGGCATAGTCCACGTGCAGGCAGAAGAGGAGTTTCGGCGCTCCCGCCGAACCGGCCATCTTGTGGTAGCCCTTGACGGGGATGTCGTACATGCCGCCGCCGAGGCCCACCCGGACCTCCGCTTCCCCGCGCGGGACCCGCTGCAGGATGTCGGTCACGTCGAACTCGTTGTATAGCAGTTCCTTGTCATACAGAGTCCAGCCCGGAGACAGGAAACAGTCCCCGACGCGCTCGCCGCCAATCGTCAGTTCGTACTGGCCCAGGCCGCAGATGTCCACGCGGGCGCGGCGCACCTCCCCGCGCAGGCGGAAGGTCCGGGAAAGCACCGGCAGGGTATATTCCTTGAGCGAGCGGCCCTGCTCCGAACGTTCGTCCAGCAGATGGACGTGCGGGAACAGGAGGGTCGAATCCGCTTCCATGGCGATCCACTGCGCGGCGCCGAAATCCTGCGTCGGCGCCTCTTCGACCTGCCATTCCCAGATGCCGGGGATGCCGCCCGTAATGCGCACGCGCAGATAACGGAAGGGCCGGTCGACCGGGTCTTCGTGGGGCGAGCGCATCTGCAGGTCGGGGTGTCCGCCGCAAGGCTCCCAGGTCCGCCCGTCGAGCGATCCTTCAAGCCGGTAGGCGTGGCCCGCCGTCGGCCGCACGAACGCGATGCGGCTGGTGCCCACCCTGCGTACCTCGCCGAAATCCACCGTCAGCGCCGGGGCCGTGTCCGTGCTGTCCGCCATCCAGCGGGAGCCGTTGGAGGCGTCCGCCGCATATTGAGGCACGAAGTATTCCGTCCGCCGGCAGCGCTCATCCAGCGTGTACGGGACCTTTTCAGGCGGGGCCACGGACGAGGCGGCGAGCGAGCGGATCCCGATCAGGTTGCGGCGTTTTTCCACGGGGCGCAGCGCCCCGACGCCGTTCATGTTCATCTTCACCGGGCGGATGGTGCCGTCTTCGTTGAATTCCAGCTTGTTGACGTAGATCTGGCGGTTGGTGCTGTTCCGGCCGAATTCCAGGTAGGCCAGGTAATAGTCGTCCGTGCCCGGCACGTTGAAGACGCATCCGTGGCCGGGGCCGAACACGCCGGCCTCCGCATCGGTCTCGCACACCAGGTCCTGTTCCGGGATTTCGTACGGTCCCAGCGGGGAGACCCGGCTCATCTGGTAATAGTAGCAGTAGCGCTCGAGCGCCATGAAGGTATAGAGGTAGTAATAGATCCCCTTGCGCTTGAAGAGGATGGGGCCCTCGGTGTACATGGTCGTGTGGGTCGGGACGTGGACGTGGTCCGAGAGCGTGACCATGTCTTCTCCGAGCCGGGCGAAGTTGCGCTCGCCCCAGACCACGTAGCGCTGCCCGTCGTCATCGACGAGGGCCTCGGCGTCGATCGCCACCTCGCCATCCTTCCAGTACAGGCGGTTCTCCGGGGTGAACGTATCTCCTTTCACCAGGCGGAACGGTCCGTCCGGACTGTCGGCCACGGCCGGGTACATGAAACCGTTGACGGTAGGGTAGGTGTACCATTTCCCCTTGTACTGCACCGGCTGGCTGGGCGCCCAGTACTTCTCGTGCTCCGCCTGCGGGAAATACGTCCCCTCGAAACTCCAGTTGACGAAATCCCGGGATTTCCAGACGACGGGCGGACCGGAAGTCTCCAGGCCCTGGCCGTACCCGTCCGTGGTCACGTAGCAGTAAAAGGTGCCGTCGTGGACGATGATGCTCGGGTCCCCGGCCATATCGGGGATCAGCGGGTTGCCGAAAGGGTTGTACGGGACGGAATTTCCGTCCGGCACCTGTCCCTGGCAGAGCAGGGACAGCAGGAGGGTGGCGGAAGCCAGGAGTTGTTTTCTCATTCTCATAGATGGAAGTCAGGTTCGACATAATTCTGCAGGCTCCCGCAGACGGCGGCCGAAAAGCGCATCGCGACGGGGACGAGCAGGGCCCAGTCTTCCGCCGTGAGCTGCCGCACGCGTTCCCGGGAGAACCCTTCCCGGAGGATGCCGCAGGCGATCCCGGCGTTGAAATTGTCCCCGGCTCCGATCGTGGAGAGGACTTTTTCGACCGGCGTTGTCGGGAATTCGGCCCGCACGCCGGGCGAGAAGACCTCCGCGGGCCGCGCGCCTTTCGTGCAGATGAAGTTGGGGCAATGCGGCGCGATGCGTTCCCGGTACACCCGCGCGGGGTCGGAATCGCCCCAGAGCGCCTCGATGTCCTCGTCCGAGGCGCGGACGATGTCGCTCAGGGCGATGTTCTTCGCGACCGTATCCGGATCCGCCGGGTGGTTCTTGCGGAAGTTGACGTCGTAATAGACGATGGCGCCGGCCTCGCGCGCCGCGGCCGCGAGTTCGCGGGTCTGGGGGCCCGTGGCCCCGCTGACGGCGAAGAAGGAGCCGAACAGCAGGATGTCATCCGGCCGGAACGGGATCCGCGGCGTGCGGAACGGGGGCAGTCCCTTGTCGCGGAAGAACTCATAGCGGGCGTTGTTGTGCTCGTCCAGCAGGGCCATCGAGACCGTACTCTGGCCGGGGTCCTGCTGGATGCAGGACGTATCCAGGCGGTTCTGCCGCATGAAGTCCGTGATCATTCCGGCTACGGCGTCGTCGCCGGTCTGCGAGGCCATCACCAGGCGGGTGCCCGGAAACGCTTTCCCGACGGTCCGGCCCAGCGAGACCATGGCGTTGAAGACGGAGCCGCCGGGTACGGCCGCCTGCGGCTGATTGTTCTTGAAAACGATGTCGAGCACGGTCTCCCCGATGCCGACGACAGTCCTGTGCTTGGGTTGCTGCATGCGAATTCGGGAAATTGATTCAAACAAAGTCGGATACGATTAATGACTGATAAGAACTCCGTTGATCCGGACGTTGCGTACGTGCGTGTCCGGACGCATCTTGAGCCAAAGCAGGTTGTTGACCTCTTCGGCGTGGCAGCGGCGCAGGATGACGTTACGGTCGTCCACCGACTCGCTGCCGAGCGTCAGGCAGCCGTG
>CAMVGM010000081.1 GCA_947167015.1 uncultured Bacteroidales bacterium | reverse complement strand
CGGGCAGATAGGATTTCATGTTCTCCATCAGCGGCTCCACGAAATTGTATTCTGTGGTGAAACTCAAGTACTTCTGGCCGTTGATAACCGCCGTCTCGGCATTGCCCTCTCCCTGGATGTCCCACTTGGACGGGAACTCGCCCACCTGCTCGTTCTTGAAGTCGTCCTGGAAGAGGACGACGCTGCCGCGCACGAAGTCGCTCTTGACAGCCTGGGCGTCGGCATCGGGCATCTCTTCTTCCGACACCTGCTCCACCTGGGGTTCATCGTATTCTTCCTGGTTGTTCCGGTTGTTCCTGTTATTCCGGTTGTTGCCGTTATTGCCGACGCGGCCGTTCATGACGTCGTTGATTCCACGTTCGACCTTATTGCCGATGTTGTTCTCCACCGCGTTCTTCGCGCGGTTCTTCAGACGCTCCACCATGCTCTGGGCGGAGGCGGGGGCGCAGATCAGCGCCAGGGCGATCAGCGCAAAAACAAACCTTTTCATATCTGTCGTCTTTTCAGTTTGGGTGTAAATATAAGTATTTCTTTATTAATTAGAAAGGGTCCGGTTATATCTGTGGTTCCGGGCCCTTTCCAACAAATACCGTTCCGTGTTATTTCAGGTCTTTCAGGGCCGCCTCGATCTGCCGGGAGAGGGCCTGCCAGTGGGCCTGGGTGGCAGTATCGGACGACTTGGCCTTGGCGGCCTTCTTCTGGATGTCGAGCAGGGTGCCGACCAGCAGGTTGCGTCCGTCGGTGCCCTGTGCGGAAGCCGCGCTCACCGCGCTGATGGCAGCGCTCACGAAGCGGCGCTGCAGGTAGCGGCGGTAGCTGTCCACCCGGCCGCCCCGGTTCAGTTCGGAGAAGACCATCCCCGTCAGGTCGCCGAGGTACTCCTCGGGCGTGTAGTTGGAGGCGTCGTATTCGGCGAACTGCTGCAGACGGATCAGCTTGTTGATATCCAGCAGGTTGGAGGCGCTGACCACGTTGTTCACCAGGGTGTACAGGTAGTTGTCCGGGCGGTCGGTGATGTCCCAGATGTACGGGACGTCCACCAGCCAGACGGGCTTCTGGAAGAGGTTCTGGTCCAGCCAGTTCAGGGCGTTCTTCTGGCGCTCCTTCGGCACGGGGGCATACTTGACGATGTCCTGCTGCTCGATGCTGTGGTTGGTGATGAAGCGGCCGCCGATGTTGGCGGACACGTGGCCGAGGTAGCGGTTGAACTGGCCCGTGACGGCCTCGTACATCCGGCTGACGTTGGTGTACATGTCGGCTTCCTCGACGTTCCAGGCGGGGATTTCCGCGATCACGCGCTTGAGGTTCATCACGCCATAGGTGCTGGCGGCCACGGCGTCGTCACCGAGGTCTTCGGTCAGCGCGCGCGGGTCGGCGTCACGGCCTTCGCCGCCGAACCACAGGCGGGGGTTCGCCGCGAGACGCTCGATGATGACCTTGTTCCAGTAGTTGTGGTCTTCCTTGGCGGTCTTGAAGTAGGTGGGCTTGTAGCCGAACTCGATGGCCCACTTGTCGTAGTCGCCGATGCGCGGGTACAGGCCGGCCTTGCCGATGCCGTCCTCGGGCTGGGCCACGTAGTTGAAGCGGGCGTAGTCCATGATGCTGACGGTGTGGCCGTTGGCTTCCACCCAGGCCTTGTCGCGGAGCTTCTCGACCGGGGTCTGGCTGCTGGAGCCCATGTTGTGGCGCAGGCCGAGGGTGTGGCCGATCTCGTGCGAGGACACGAAGCGGATCAGGTCGCCCATCAGCTCTTCGTCGAACTTGATCTTGCGGGCGCGCGGGTCCACGGCGCCGGCCTGCACCTGGTACCAGTCGTGCACCAGGGTCATCACGTTGTGGTACCAGCCCACGTGGCTCTCGATAATCTCGCCGGAACGGGGGTCGTGCACGTTGGGTCCGTAGGCGTTCGCGATCGGGGAGGCGAGGTAGCGGATCACGCAGAAGCGGGCGTCTTCCAGGCTCATCGTGGGGTCGTCCTCGGGCCACTCTTCGGCGTGGATGGCGTTCTTCCAGCCGGCCTGCTCGAAGGCGACGTTCCAGTCGTTCACGCCGGCGATGAGGTACTTGCGCCACTGCTTGGGGGTAGCGGGGTCGATGTAATAGACGATCGGTTTGATGGGCTCGACCAGTTCGCCGCGCTTCTGGCGCTCGACGTCCTCGGGACGGGCCTCCAGGCGGTAGCGGGCGATAAAGCGGATGTTCTCGACGCCCTGCTGGTCGTCGGAGAATTCGCTGTAGCCGCCGGCGAAGTAGCCCACGCGCGGGTCGAACCAGCGCTGCTGCATGGGCACTTCGGGCAGCAGGACGATGGAGGTGTTCAGCACCACGGTCACGGCGCCGGCTTCCGAGCCTGCGGGCAGGGCGCGTGACTGGCTCTGGCCGCCCGCGCCGGGGGCGCCGGTGGGCGGGTTGTAGGCGTAGGTCTTGGTCACCGTCACTTCCGTATTGATGGGGTAGGTGCGGATGCTGTTGATGAAGGAGGCATCGCCCCGGAGGTTGCCCAGGTTGCTGGAGCGCTTGGTGCGGGCGTCCAGCGAGAACACCTGCACATCGCCTTCGAAGAGACTGTTGACTTTGATGCGGGTGCTGCCTTCCGCGCCGCCTTTTTCGGGCTTGAACGAGGCTACGATGGGGTTTTCGGAGCTGACGGCGACGGCCTTGCTGATGGCCTGCTCTTCCGCCTGCGCGCGGACGTTCACGATGTCGGCGCGGAGCAGGAGGTTGCCGTTCGGGGCCTTCTCCCAGTAGATCATGGCTTCATTCACCTCCTCGCCGCCGTAGGTGCCGGCGCCGGGGGTCTGGCTGGTGTAGCGGGTGACGGCGAGCATGCGGCGGCCGAGCATCGCGTCGGGGATGTCGAAGTACCAGTCGTTTTCGTGCTGGCCCACGCCGAAGAGGCCCTCAGTGACAGTGAGTTCGAGGGGCTTCTCGGTCTTTTCCTGGTCTGCGTTCTTAGGGTCGGGAGCGGGCTTGCGCGGCTGGGCGCCGAGCGTCAGGCTGAGGGCGGCGAGCGTCGCCAGAATAGCTGCGATTTTCTTCATCATATCCGATTCTATGCGGGTTTGAGGGCGGTAATTTAATCATTTTATCCCGTTATCCGTCAATTTCTTGCAATTTTTGACCAATACGCCGGGACGATTTGCGCTTTCGGGAAAGGCTTTTTAACTTACCGTCACTAAAACCGGACACTAATACCCATTGTATGAAAAAGATCCTGATATTCCTCGGCGTGCTGACCCTGGCTGCCTGCACGGCCGCTCCGAACAATCCGGTGCTCACCGTCGATGGTGGGCAGATCCAGGGGGTCGCCCTCGACGACGCACCCGGCGTGACCGTTTTCCGGGGCATCCCCTATGCCGCTCCGCCCATCGGCGAGAACCGCTGGCGCGCCCCGCAGCCCGTCGTTCCCTGGGAGGGCGTTCGCATCTGTGACACCTTCGGCCATCCGCCGTTCCAGGCGGCGCATTATCCCGGCGGCTATACCACCGAGTGGGGCTACGGCGACGAGGCGCCCTACAGCGAGGACTGCCTTTATCTGAACGTGTGGACCAAGGCGCCCGGGCAGACGGACAAGAAACTGCCCGTGGCGGTGTGGATCTTCGGCGGCGGCCTGCGCGAGGGCTGGGGCTCCGAGCCCGAGTTCGACGGCAAGAACTGGGCGGGCAAGGACGTGGTCCTGGTCTCGTTCAACTACCGCGTGGGTCCGTTCGGCTTCTTCGCGCATCCCGAGATCTCCGCGGAGGATCCCGACCACGCCACCGGCAACTGGGGCACCCTCGACCAGATCGAGGTGCTGAAGTGGGTGAAGCGGAACATCGCCCAGTTCGGCGGCGACCCCGACAACGTGATGATCTTCGGCCAGAGCGCCGGTTCGCGCAGCGTGAAGTTCCTGAGCGCCTCGCCGCTGACCAAGGGCCTGTTCAACAAGGCCGTGATCATGAGCGGCAGCGGCCTGGTGGATCCGCGCGTGCCCGTGGCGGCTCCGCCCGCCATCCCCGGCATGCCCGCAATGCGTCTGCCGGCCCAGACGCAGGCCACCCTCGCCGAGGCGGAGGCTTCCATCAAGGAGGTGGCCGACTGGGCGGGGCTCAAGGACCTCGCCGCCCTGCGCCGCGCCTCCACCGAGACCATCTTCGCGATGGGCGGGCTCTATACCAACGTCACCGGCAAGCGCAGCGTGCTGTCCGCGATGCCCATCTCGCCGTACATCGACGGCTATGTGCTGAAGGAGACCTTCGACCAGGCCTGCATCGACGGCTCGCTGGCCCAGGTGCCTTATATGATCGGCTACACGCTGAACGATTCCGGGAACATGGGCGACCAGATCCGCACCTTCTGCCTCAACCGCGAGGAGATGGGCGGCCGCGCCTACGCCTACCAGTTCGCGCGTCCGCTGCCGACCGACGGCCGCCCGAACGTGCTGCAGGGCGCTTTCCACTCGTCCGACCTGTGGTTCGTGTTCAAGTCGCTGGAGCACTGCTGGCGGCCCTGGACGCAGGGCGACTGGGACCTCTCCGAGAGAATGCTGACCGCCTGGTCCAACTTCGCGAAGTACGGCGACCCGAACGGCCCGGAGGGCGGCGTGTGGACGCCTTATACCGCCGCGAAGCCGGAGTTCATGGTCTGGAAGCTGGACGAGGCCGACGCCGAGGCCTCCGCGATGGGCGAGCCCCTCGTGCCGCCGCGTCCCGCCTTCGGCGGCCCGCGCCCGTAACGCTCTATCCCTTTTTTCGGACGCCGCGGACGGCTTCCGCTTCGAGGGGGTCGTCCGGCCAGGCGTGGCGGGGGTAGCGACGGCGCAGTTCTTTGCGCACTTCAAAGTAGGTGTTGGTCCAGAAACTCCGCAGGTCGGAGGTCAGCTGGACGGGCTTGAATCCCGGCGAGAGCAATTCCATCAGCACGGGGCGGCGGCCGTCGTCCACCCGCGGTGTATCCAGCAGGCCGAAGCACTCCTGCAGGCGCACCCGGACGACCGGGGCTTCGGCGCCCTGGCGGTATTCTACGCGGATGCGGCTGCCCGTGGGCACGGCGATGTGCGAGGGCGCGAGGCGCTCCACCGCCTGCTGCTGCTCGTAAGTCAGCAAGGTCCAGAGGGCCTCTGTCAGATCGATCTTTTTGAGTTCCGCGACGGTGGTGGCGCGGCCCACGAAGGGCGGCAGCCACGTCGGAGCGCTCTGCAGCACGGCTTCCGTCGAGAGGTCCGGCAGTTCGAGTTCGGGGTGCCAGGCGGCCACCGCGCCCACCCGCCGCTGCAGGTTCCCCACTTCGTCCGAGAAGTCCAGCATCGACGTCCCTTCTTTGCGGGCGGCCTCGCAGATGGCCTGCGTGAGCTGTTCCCGCACGCCGTCCGAGAGGGTCCGGGCGTCCACCAGCAGGCTGCCGATGCGCCGTTCCCGCTGCGCGACGGCGGCGCCGGCCTTGCCGTCCCAGGCCACCCGGTCGCGGGTGCGGATGAGTTCCGGAACGTCTTCGGGGTCCAGCGGCGCAGCCAGGAAGATGCGTCCCACGCCCCCCGGGCGGAGGTTCACGCTTGCGACGGCCAGCCATCCGCAGGCGGAGAGGGGGTCGCCGGGCTCGACCGCAGCCAGTTCGCCGCCGGCCAGCTGGAAGCGTCCGGGCCCCTCCGGCCGCGCCTTGGCGACCCGTTCGGGGTAGGCCTGCGCCAGGAGCCGCCCGACCTCGTACGGGTCGGTCACTTCCCGGGAGCACTGGGGGCTTGTTTCGCTCCCGGCAACGTCTTTTTCCGCCTCCCGGGAGCGCTGGGGCCCTGTTTTGCTCCCGGCTCCCGCTCTTTCAGCCGCTTCAGTCAGGGTGCTGCCGGGGACCAGGTGCCGGTACTGCTCCGCAATCTGGAGGATACGGGCCCAGCGGCCCTTGCGGCCGGAGCGGCGCGCGGCCTCCAGCGCCTCGAGCCGGGAGGTCAGCGCGGCGTCGTTCTCCTGCGCCGCCAGCGGGTCCTTCTCTTCCAGCAGCGCCGCGATATCCGCCGCGAGGGATGAAAATCCCGCACCGCCCGTCATCCCCGGCCTGACCGGGGATCCCGCCGCCAGCAGCATCTGCCCGATGCGCGGGTGGCAGGGCATCGCGGCGAGGGCGCGTCCGTGCGGGGTGATGCGTCCCGCTTCGTCCAGCGCGCCGAGCAGTTCCAGCAGACGCCGGGCCTGCGCGACGTGGGCCGGGGGCGGCGGCGTGAGCCAGGCCAGGTTTTCCAGGCGGCTTTCGCCCCAGGCGGCGGCATCGAGCAGGGTCCCCGCCAGGTCGGCTTCCAGGATTTCGGGCACCCGCGTGGGCGCCATCCGGGACTCGGTGGCGAGGCTCCAGAGGCGGTAGCACACGCCCGGGGCCACGCGGCCCGCCCGGCCGCTGCGCTGGTCGGCCATGTCGCGGCTGATGCGGATGGTCTCCAGGCGGCTCAGAGCGTTCTGCGGGTCGAAGACCATCCGCCGGCAGAAGCCGCCGTCCACCACCACGCGCACGCCCTCGATGGTCAGCGAGGTCTCGGCGATGGGCGTGGCGAGCACCACCTTGCGGCTTCCCGCCGGGCTCGGCGCGATGGCCGCCCGCTGCTGTTCTGGCGGCAGCAGGCCGTATAAAGGATATACTTTGATGTCATCCTGAGCCTGCCTGTCATCCTGAGCCTGCCGAAGGATCTCCAGCAACTCCGCACAGCGCCGGATCTCCCCCTCGCCCGGCAGGAATGCCAGCACGTCCCCGTCGTGCTCCCGCAGCGCGCGCCGCACCCAATGCGCCACGCGCTCCGCCACGTTCTCGGCCGTGGCTTCCTCGGGCGTGTGCCGGACCTCCACCGGGAACATCCGGCCGCCGCTTTCGAGCAGCGGCGCATCCAGGTCGCGGCACAGGGTGGCGGTGTCTATCGTCGCGGACATCAGCAAGATACGCAGGTCGGTCCGGAGGAGCTGCTGTGCCTCGCGGACCAGCGCCAGGGCGGTGTCGCTCTGCAGGCTCCGCTCGTGGAATTCGTCGAAGATCACCACGTCCACGCCCTCCAGCGCCGGGTCGTCCACCAGCATCCGGGTGAGGATGCCTTCGGTAAGCACCTCGATGCGCGTGGCGGCGCTGACGCGACTTTCGAAGCGGATGCGGTAGCCCACCGTGCGGCCGACGGGCTCGCCCAGGAGGCAGGCCATCCGCTCCGCGATCTGCCGCGCCGCCAGCCGCCGGGGTTCCAGCATCAATATCTTGCCCCCGGGGTGCAAAAAGGGCAGTTTTGCACCCGCGCCCGGCCGGAAGAGGCCGGTTCCGAGCAGGATGGTCAGCGGCAGGACGGTGGATTTGCCGGCACCGGGCGGCGCCGTGACCACCAGGCGCGACGAAGCCGCCAGCGCCTCATTCACGGCGCCGGCGATCTCCATCACGGGAAGGTCCACGGGCTTCATCATACCCGCAAAGTTAGCCAATTAATCCGACACGTCCAGATGGGCGGCGAACGCGGGTACTGACTCAATGTCCAAATATACAAAATCTTTGTATCTTTGCGGGACTATGTACTACGTCTCCAAAAAGATACGGATCGCGGCGAGTCACCACCTCGTGGTGGATTATCCCACGAAGTGCGCCCGGCCCCATGGGCACAACTACGAGATCGAGGTGTTCTGCAAGGCCCCGGAACTCGACGCGAACGGGATGGTGGTGGACTTCAAGACCATCAAGGAGTGCGTCGTGGACCGCCTCGACCACCGCGACCTGAACGAGGTCCTGCCCTTCAATCCTACCGCGGAGAACCTCGCCCGCTGGATCTGCGAACAGATCCCGCAGTGCTACAAGGTCATCGTCAAGGAGACTTCCGACAACACCGCCACCTACGAGCTATGATTACAGAAGAACAAGCCAAGGAAAATATCCGCGAACTGCTGGAATTCATCGGTGAAGACCCGGACCGCCCGGGCCTGCGGGACACCCCGGACCGGATGGTCCGGATGTTCGGCGAGATGTTCCGCGGCTACGACCCCGCGCAGGCGCCCGTCGTGACCACCTTCCCCAACGGGCAGGACGGCATCATCTACGACGACATGGTCGTGGA
>CAMVGM010000080.1 GCA_947167015.1 uncultured Bacteroidales bacterium | reverse complement strand
GCCGTGGCCGGCGTGATGATCACCGCCTCCCACAACCCCAAGGAATACAACGGCTACAAGGTCAGCTGGTCCGACGGCGGACAGGTGACCTCGCCGGTGGACAAGGAGATCGTGGCTGAAGTGGCGAAGATCACCGATCCGAAGATGGTCAAGTTTGAGGCCGGCCTGCGCTGCGGCGAGATCGAGGCGCTGGGGGCCGAGATGGACGAGTGCTACCTGCGCGACCTGCTCTCCCTGAGCCTCAGCCCCGAGCTCTGCGAGAAGCACGGCGACCTCAAGATCGTCTATACCCCGCTGCACGGCTGCGGCGTGCGCCTGATCCCGGAAATCCTCCGCCGCAAGGGCTTCAAGAACGTCATCCACGTGCCCGAGCAGGACATTTCGGACGGGAACTTTCCGACCGTCGTCTCCCCGAACCCCGAGGAGCCGGCCGCCCTGCAGCTGGCGCTCGAGAAGGCGGACGAGACCGGCGCGGACCTGGTGATGGGTTCCGACCCTGACGCCGACCGCCTGGGCATCGCCGTGCGCGACAACGACGGCAAGATGGTCCTCTTCAACGGCAACCAGACGGCCGCGATGCTGACCTACTACATCCTGAACCGCTGGAACGACCTCCACAAGCTCGGCGAAGGCAAGTATGTCGTCAAGACCATCGTCACGACCGAACTGATCACCGATATCTGCAAGAGCTTCAACGTGCCCGTGTATAACGTGCTGACCGGCTTCAAGTACATCGCCGAGGTGGTGAAGCGCAACGCGGCCGAAGGCGGCGAGTTCATCTGCGGCGGCGAGGAGAGCTACGGCTTCAACGTGGGCGAGTTCGTCCGCGACAAGGACGCGCAGGTATCTGCGATGATGGTGGCCGAATGCGCCGCCTGGGCCGCCGAACAGGGCCTGACCCTCTACCAGCTGATGCAGCGCATCTACCGCGAGTACGGCTACCGCAAGGAGGGCCTCGTGTCGGTGGTGCGCAAGGGCATCGCCGGCGCCCGCGAGATCCAGCAGATGATGGTGGACCTCCGCAGCGACCCGCCGAAGGAGCTGTGCGGCTCCCCGGTCACGCGCGTGGTGGACTACCTGGAACCGGAGAAGACCGGCCAGCCGTCCTCCAACGTGCTGCAGTTCTTCGACGAGGCGGGCGACGTCGTCTCCGTGCGCCCGTCCGGCACCGAACCCAAGATCAAGTTCTACTTCGGCGCCAAGGGCAACGACGCGGACGAGAAGATCGCCGCGCTCAAGAAACAGTTCTGCCAATAATCTTTAAATCCTCATAACAATGGCATCTATCAGCGATCTTATCATGCAGCAGGTGAAATCCGCTGCCGGCGGCGTCCAGATCCCCTCGAACGTCCAGCCCCAGATTCTCAACGGCATGGCCTCCTCCGTGCTCGGCAGCCTCACCCAGACGGCGGCCCGGCCCGGCGGCGTGGACCTGATCCGCAACCTGCTCAGCGGCAAGGCCAACGTGGCGACCAGCCCGGTCACCGCGCTTGCCGGCAACCTGTTCACCAGCAACGTCCTCAAGAATCTCAAGCTCCCCGCCGGCCTCGGCGCAATGCTGACGGGCCTCATCCCGAAGGTGATGGGCAACCTGTCCGGCATCATCCGCGACCGTGACGGGGACGGCGACGTGGACCTCAACGACATCATCCTGTCGCTGACGAGCGGAGCGGCCTCGGCCGCCCCGGGCGCCCGGAGCGGCGGCGGTCTCCTCGGAGCCGCGACCAGCATCCTGGGCGGCATCCTGGGCCGGAAGAAATAGGCTAAAGTTTCTCCTGGAACTCTTTACACCAATGCGCGAGCGGACAGCCCGCGCATTTTGGTTTCTGGGCCGTGCAGATGTAGCGGCCGTGCAGGATGAGCCAGTGGTGGGCGATCGGACGGAGATCCTCCGGGATGTGTTTCTCGAGGTCCAGTTCGACGGCGCGAGGCGTCGTGCCCCGGGAGAGCCCCAGGCGCCGCGCCACGCGGAAGACGTGCGTATCGACGGCGATTACCGGCTCACCCCAGGTGACGGAGGCGACCACGTTGGCCGTCTTGCGGCCCACGCCGGGCAGGCTCATCAGTTCGTCGATGCCGGAGGGGACCTGCCCGCCGAAGTCGGACAGGAGTTTCTGCGCCATCCCGATCAGGTGGCGCGCCTTGCTGTTGGGGTAGGAGATGGAGCGGATGAGCGCGAGGACGTCGTCGAACTGCGCCGCGGCGAGCGTTTCCGGGTCGGGATAGGCCGCGAAGAGGGCGGGCGTGGTCACGTTCACCCGCTTGTCGGTGCACTGGGCGGACAGGATCACCGCCACGAGCAACTGGAAAGGGGAGTCGAAATGCAGTTCCGACTCCGCGACGGGCACGTTCTCCCGGAAATAGCCGAGGATGCCCTCGTAGCGCTGTTTCAACGTCATGCCGTGATCTCCTTGCAACTCTCGTCGCGCGTTTCGAAGATGCGTCCCGGGTAGCGCTGGCAGATGGAACGGTTGTGGGTGACCATCACGATGGCGGTCCCTTTCTCGCGATTGATGGTCTGGAGCAGCTGCAGGATGCCTTCGGCGGTCTCCTCGTCCAGGTTTCCCGTGGGCTCGTCCGCGAGGATCACCTCGGGGTCGTTGAGGATGGCGCGGGCGATGGCGATGCGCTGCTGCTCACCGCCGGAAAGCTGGTGCGGCATCTTGTGCGCCTTGGTGGTCATGCCCACGGCGGCGAGCACCTGGTCAATGCGCTTGGCGATGGCGGAACGGTCTTTCCACCCGGTGGAACGGAGCACGAAGGAGAGGTTGTCTTCCACCGTGCGGTCCATCAGCAGCTGGAAGTCCTGGAACACCACGCCGATCTTGCGCCGCAGCTGCGGGACGTCCCGGGCGCGCAGGGAACGGAGGTCAAAGCCGCAGACCTGTCCATCGCCTTTCGCAAGGCGGTTTTCCGCCGTGATGGTGCGGAAAATCGAGGTCTTGCCGCTGCCCACCTTGCCCAGGATATAGACGAGCTGCCCGGGAAAGACCTGGAGGTCAAGCCCGTAAACGACGACGTTGTCTCCGCCCAGGATATCTGCTCCGGAGAAAGAGATGACGGGGGTGCTGTTTTCTTCCATAAACGGGTGAAAATTTATTCCTAAACCCTACAAATATAGCGCAAAAATGAGTAAATTTGTCCATTTGGAAACAGAATAAATTTATGAGCGTGAAATCACTGGTGACCACCCTTCTTGCGGTCACGATCTTTTCAGCGGGACTCACTGCCGGCCCTGTCGGGTTCAACCGGACCCGGCGCCAGGCGGTCCGCCTTTACGAGAACGGACTTTACGGGCAGGCGCGGACCCTTTTCGAGTCGCTTTCCGACGACCCGCTCAGCGAAGGATATACCGTTCTCTGCGCGATGAAGATGCGCGCGGAGGACTATCCGGAGCTCCTGGCGGACTATGAACGCCGCCATCCCGCCTCCGGCATGGCTTCGCTGCTGCACTTCGAGTACGGCCGCCTGCTGTTCGACGAAGGCAGGTACGACCGGGCCGCGACGGAGTTCTCGCAGGTGGCCTCGGACGCGCTGTCGGACGCCGAGATGTCGGAATACGTCTTCAAGTGCGGCTATTCCGCCTTTGCCCAGGGGCGCCACGCCGAGGCGGCGCAGTACTTCACCCTGCTGGAGGCGCTGCCGCAGTCGGACTATTCCGCTCCCGGGCAGTATTATTCAGGCATCATGCTCTATGACGCCAAGCGTTTCCCCGAGGCGGAGGCCCGCTTCTGGCTTGCCGCCGACGATCCCCGCCTGACGGACCTGACGAACTTCTACATCGTGGACTGCCGCTTCAACCAGAAGGATTACGACTTCGTGATCCGGGAAGGGGAGCGGATCTACGACTCCGTGCCCCCCGAGCGCCGCGAGCGCCTGGCGCGCATCATCTCCGAGTCCTACCTGGTCAAGGGGAACAAGGAGAAGGCCCGCGAATACTATGACGAGCAGTCGCACAAGGGGATGAACCGCAAGGATTACTTCTATGCGGGCACCGTGCTGTATTCCGTGGACGACTATGCGGGCGCCATCGAGAATTTCACGAAGATGGGCGACCGCAGCGATTCCCTCGGGCAGGTGGCGAACTACCACCTGGCGAATGCCTACCTCCGCACGCACGACCAGGTGTCCGCCATGCAGTCGTTCCGGGAGGCATCCGAGGTGGATTTCGATCCCGAGATCACCGAGGACGCCGCGTTCAACTACGCCAAGCTGGCCTTCGACCTCAACAAGGATACATCCGGTTTTTCCCGCTATATGAACCGCTGGTCCACCCGGGCCCGCGGCGACCAGATCTACGGCTACATGGCCCTGGCGCACCTGGTGGACCGGGACTACGCCGCCGCGGTGGAGGCCTACGACAAGATCGAAGAGCTGACGCCCGACATGCGCAGCAACTACACCAAGGCGAATTTCCTGCGCGGCGCGCAGCTGCTTTCCAGCGGCTCGTACCGTGACGCCGTTCCCTTCTTCCGGGCCACCGCCTATTACGTGCCCCGGACCGACCGTCTCAACCAGCTGGCCCGTTACTGGATGGGCGAGGCGGACTACCGCGCCGGCAACTGGCCGGAAGCGGAAAAGACTTTCACCGACCTGTTCAACGCCTCCGCGCTGGACGGTGCCCCCGAGGGTGCGCTGCTGCCTTACAACATCGGCTACAGCTACTTCAAGGAGGGCGAGTATGGGACCGCGGCCCGCTGGTTCGATACCTATCTTGCCTCGGGCGTGGAACGCTTCCGCGAGGATGCGATGAACCGCCGGGCGGACTGCGACTTCGGCCGCAAGGACTACCGTTCCGCCATCAATTCCTACCAGAAGGTGCTGACGGAGTACTTCTCCCCGGATGACATCTATCCCTGGTACCAGCAGGCGGTCGCCTACGGACTATCCGGCGACAAGCGCCGCAAGGTGGCGACGCTGCTGCACGTCGAGGACGCCTCCCCGGAGGCCCCGATGTACGACGAGGCCACTTACGAGCTCGGCCGCGCCCAGCTGGACGTGAAGAGCAACAACGACGCGATCCGGACCTTCACCCGCCTGCGGGAGACCACGAAGGACAACACCTACGTCGCCCGCGCGCTGATCGGTCTCGGGATGGTGTACCGCAATCAGTCGAAGTACGACGAGGCGCTGGACAGCTACAAGCAGGTGGTTTCCCTGATGCCGCGCAGCGAATACGCGGAAGAGGCGATGCTCGCCATCGAGTCCATCTACCAGACGCGCCGCCAGCCGGAGAAATTCCTCGAATACGTGGAGCAGAACTCCCTGGCCGCCGGCCGGGCCGATTCCGACCGCGAGCAGATGTACTTCAACACGGCCGAGCAGCTTTATCTGGCGGGCAACTGGCCGCAGGCCGTCCAGACCCTGCAGAAGTACCTGGAGGGCTATCCGGACGCCAAGGACCGCGCCCAGGCCGAGTTCTACCTGGCCGAATCCTATAACGCCCTGGGCGACAAGGAGAAGGCGGTGGAAGCCTACGGACGTGCCGCCGGCGCCGAATCGGAATACTCCTTCGTGGAGATGTCCCGGCTCCGCTATGCGGAACTCTCCTACGGCCTGGAACGTTACCAGGATGCCTACAGGGGCTACAACCGGCTGCTCGAGACCGCGCGGATGGACGTCAACAAGGAGACGGCCCGGCTCGGTATGATGCGTTCCGCCTACCGCAGCAAGGATTACGAAGAGGCCATCCGGGCGGCGGACGCCGTGACGGCCGCGCACGGGCTCGAGCCCGCGGTGCGGGAAGAAGTGCAGTACACCAAGGCGAAGGCCAGCCTGGCCACCTCCCGCCGCGACGAAGCGCTCGCCATCTTCCGCCAGCTGGGCGCCAGGCCGTCCACTGCGATCGGCGCCGAGTCCAAGTACCTGGTAGTCCAGAGCCTGTTCGATTCCGGCAAGTTCGACGAGGTCGAGAAAGAGGTGTACGCCTTCTCCCAGGACGCCGGGGACCAGTCCTACTGGCTCGCCCGCGCCTACCTGGTGCTGGGCGACTCCTTCGCCGAACGCGGGCAGTACGCCCAGGCGAAGGCCACCTTCGAGAGCATCCGGGACGGTTATGAGCCGGAAAGCGGCTCCGACGACGTCGCCGGCAGTGTCAAGATGAGGCTGGACCGCCTCGCCACCCTGATGAATGACTAACGTATGAAGAAGACAAATATCCTTTCCGCCGCCCTCCTGCTGGCGCTGACCGTCCCGGCAGGGGCGCAGAACATCAACCAGTCCGTCCAGGTGACGAACGAATACCTCACCCGCTTCGCGGATTTCCAGAAGCAGGGGGAAGAACTCCAGGTCCCGGACTCGCTGCTGCGCTTCGACTACAATTTCAACTATTCGGTCTTCGATACGCCGTACCGGGGCTCGTACGAGTTCTCGCCGTACCGGATCGACGCCACGCCCGCGGCGCGGCTCTCCGATGCGAACAAGCTTTTCCTGCGCGCCGGCGCGGGCTATACCCTGCACCCCGAACTGCAGTTCGCCTGGCGGGTGCTCGACGAGAAGAACTTCAAGATCGGTGTCACGGCCGATGCGGGCGGGTACGCCGGTCCCTACCGGACCCGCGGCGGGGGCTCTTTCCTCGGGCATGACCTGTGGGGCCGCGCCGCGCTGGACGGGGAGTATCTGACCGACGCCGCGCGCTGGACCTACGGCTTCGGATACGAGAACATCCTGGCGGGGGAAGACGTGGCGGAGCCGTCCTACCGTTCCGGTTTCCATTCCGCCATCGTGACGGGCCGGGTGCATTCCCGCCCGGGGGCCGGGGGCCGTTTCAGCTATGACGCGGACGTCCGCTACCGCTATTCCGGCGACCATTCCGACCCGCTGGTCATGAAGGCCAAGGTCGGGGAGAACAACCTCCACGCCGGCCTCGGGCTCGGTACGGATCTGGGAGATGGATTTCGTCTCCACGGCAGTGCCTCGCTGGACCTGGACGCCCGGCGGGAGTATGGCGAACTGTTCAACGGCAGCTACAACGCGCTCGTGCTCGCCGTGACGCCCGGCGTGGAGTTCGTGCTCGGTCCCGTGCGGCTGGACGCCGGACTGCGCGTGGATTTCGGCAAGAATTCCGGTGCTGCCGGCCTCGTCTCGCTCGCGCCGGCCGTGTACGCCCGCCTGGACCTGCCGGACTACGGCGTGGAACTTTTCGCCAACGCGACGGGCGGACAGGCGCTGCAGACGCATTACGACATCAAGCAACTCAACCATTTCGCCTTCCTGGGGAACGTGACTCCCTTCGTCTCCCAGGAGAAGCTGCACCTGAAGGCCGGCGCGGCCGGGCACTGGCGCAGCGCTTTCCAGTATGAAGTGACGGCCGGCTTCGCCGATTATGCGTCGCAGCCCCTGGTTGCGCTGGGCGGCGTTTCCGCCGTGGATTTCAAATCCCTGTACCTGCAGCTTCGCGGCGCCTGGCACGACACCCGGGTGGACGTGGACGGCGGCCTGCGCGCCGCACACTTCCGGCTCCCCGCCGAGGCGGCCGCCTATGCTCCCGCGGCCTTCACGGCCGACCTGCGCGGGACGTACAACTGGCAGAAGCGCATCTATGCGGGGGCTTACCTGCAGGCTTCGACCGCCCGCCGCTCCCTGACCGATGTCTGGCTGGACATCCCCGGATACGCTGACTTCGGCCTGCTCGGCGAATACCGCCTGGACAAGCGCTGGACGGCCTGGGCGCAGCTCGGCAACCTGTTCGGGATGGCAATCGAGCGCGTGCCGGGAAATATCGAGAAAAGTCCCTACGTGACGCTCGGTTTCAGCCTGAAACTGTAAGGAAGTCCCGATATTTTTCGTAAATTTGTCGGATTTTATAGATACATGATTACACGATGATAGAGAAGGAAGATATGAAGCTCGCGGAAGAGCAGTATTCCGCAAACAGTATCCAGGTGCTCGAAGGTCTTGAGGCGGTGCGCAAGCGCCCCTCGATGTATATCGGCGACATCGCCGAACGCGGCCTGCACCACCTGGTATATGAGGTGGTCGACAACTGTATCGACGAGGCGATGGCCGGTTACTGCGACACCATCGACGTCCGGATCCTCGAGGGGAATTCCGTCCGGGTCCGGGACAACGGCCGCGGCATCCCGACCGGCATGCACGAGAAGGAGCACCGTTCCGCCCTGGAGGTGGTCCTGACCGTGTTGCACGCCGGCGGCAAGTTCGACAAGAACAGCTACAAGGTTTCCGGCGGTCTGCACGGCGTGGGCGTCTCCTGCGTGAACGC
>CAMVGM010000079.1 GCA_947167015.1 uncultured Bacteroidales bacterium | reverse complement strand
GGCGGCCGCCCTGGCCGCAGCCTGCGCCTGCTCCCCCGCCGACCCGCTCGTCGTCCGCACGCAATGCGGCCTCGTCAAGGGCATAGAAGAAAACGGCACGCTCGCCTTCAAAGGCATCCCCTACGCCCGGGTCGAACGCTTCATGCCTCCGCTGCCCGTCGAAAAATGGGATACGGTGATGCGCTGCGACCGCTTCGGCCCGCAGGTGATGCAGGGAAACGGCAGGCGGGAGCTTCCCGACAGCGTGATGTCCGAAAAGAACTCCTGCGTCCTCAACGTCTGGACCACCGACACCCGGGCCTCCAAGCCCGTGATGCTCTGGATCCACGGCGGCGGCTTCGACTCGGGTTCCGCCGCCGGCAATCCGGGCTATGCCCTGGCCGGGCAGGACGTGGTCGTCGTGAGCCTGAACCACCGGCTGAACATCCTCGGTTTCCTCGACCTTTCCGGCTTCGGGGAGAAATACCGCCACTCCGGCATGGTCGGGATGCTCGACATCGTGCAGGCCCTGGAGTGGATCCGCGACAACATCCGGGCCTTCGGCGGAGACCCGTCCAACGTCACCATCTTCGGAGAATCGGGCGGAGGCGGCAAGGTAGGCACGCTGATGTGCATGCCGGCCGCCAGGGGCCTGTTCCACAAGGCCATCATCATGAGCGGGACCATCCTCAACGTCAACACCAAGGCGATGGCGCAGGAACTCGGCCGCGCTGTCGTGGACCAGCTGGGCATCGGCCCGGACGAACTGGACCGGCTCGCCGACGTCCCTTACGGCGAACTGGTGGCCGCCGGCCAGCGTGCCATGGCGGCCAGCATCGGCACCCGGGCCCCCGGCACGCCGATGATGTGGGGCTTCGGCCCGGCGCCGGATGGCGAGGACCTGCTCCAGCAGCCCTTCCAGCCCGGTTTCGCAGAAATCTCCTCCGACGTACCCCTGATGATCGGGACGACCTTCAACGAGCTCCAGCGCCGCGCTTACGGCACCCCGGTGACCCTGGACGAGGCCCGGGAGCGGCTCCGTCCCACGTTCGGGGACCGGGTGGACGAGTACGTGTCCGCCTTCGCCGAAGCCTGGCCGGACTACACGCCCCAGGACCTCCTCTCCATCGACATGATGTTCCGTCCCAAGACCCTGATCACCGCCGACGCCGTCGCACCCGTCCGCAAGGCGCCCACGTATATGTATATGTTCACCTGGAAGTCCCCGGCGGACCAGGGTTCCGTGCACGGCTACGAGCTGAACTTCTGCTTCGATACGCCGGAACTCCACGGCCGGGTGCTCCCCGAACCGTCGGATGCCGACCGGAAACTGGCGGAGAACATGAGCCGCAGCTGGGCGAACTTCGCCATCACGGGCGACCCGAACGTCGCGGGGCTGCCGGAATGGAAACCCTACACCCCGGAGGGCGGCGATTGCTTCATCTTCGATCATGAATGCAGCGTCCGCCGCAACTTCGACCGGAAACTGCAGGGGATCCTGAACGACTGCTGCTTCACGCAGCTCGACGAATTCCGCCGGAGCCACCCGGCGGACTGATGCCGCACTTATCACTCGTATTCCATTTTTTTTCAATTTTCGGTCGAACCGGGATCCGGGCGCGGCCGGGCTTTGCGTTTGTGCCCGGCTTTGGCTATATTCGTGTAATAACCGCAAACACTTTTCAAACCATTTCAATAATGAAGAGAATCCTCATTGCCGGACTGTGCGCCCTGATGTTGGGCGCCATCCCCGCCGGAGCCCAGTTCGGGCCCCGGGTCATCCCGACCCCCACGGACGGTCTGAAAGACGCCTACAAGGACTATTTCAAGATCGGCGTGGCCGTCAACAACCGCAACGTCACGGACGCGGACCAGATCGCGCTCATCAAACGTGAATTCAACAGCATCACCGCCGAGAACGCGATGAAGCCCCAGCCCACCGAGCCCCGCAAGGGCGAGTTCAACTGGGAGGACGCCGACAAGATCGCGAACTTCTGCCGCGAGCACGGCATCAAGATGCGCGGCCACACCCTGATGTGGCACAGCCAGATCGGCACCTGGATGTACCAGGACGAGAAGGGCAACCTCCTTCCGAAGGAGGAGTTCTACGCCAACATGAAGCACCACATCCAGGCCATCGTGAACCGCTACAAGGACGTGGTGTACTGCTGGGACGTGGTGAACGAGGCCGTGGCTGACAGCCCCGTCTATCCGGGCCGCCCCGAGCTGCGCAACTCCCCCATGTACCAGATCGCCGGCGAAGAGTTTATCTACAAGGCTTTCGAGTATGCCCACGAGGCCGACCCGAACGCCCTGCTCTTCTACAACGACTACAATGACGCCGAGCCCGCCAAGAGCCAGCGCATCTACAACCTCGTCAAGCGCATGAAGGACGCCGGCGTCCCCGTGGACGGCATCGGCATGCAGGCCCACTACAATGTCTATGGCCCGACCATGGAGGAAGTGGACGACGCCATCAAGCTCTATTCCACCGTCGTCAAGCACATCCACCTCACCGAGCTGGACATCCGCATCAACGAGGACATGGGCGGCGGCCTCCGCTTCAACCAGGGCCAGGCCACGGTGTCCGACTGGGAGCGCACGCTCCAGCAGGACCAGTACGTCAACCTCTTCAAGGTGCTCCGCAAGCACAAGGACGTGATCGACTGCGTCACCTTCTGGAACGTTTCCGACCGCGATTCCTGGCTGGGCGCCCGCAACTATCCCCTCCTCTTCGACGAGAACTACAACCCCAAGCAGGCTTACCTCGCCGTCAAGGGCTTCGACCCGAAGATGGACAACGCCGTGATCCTGGAAGACTTCAAGCCTTCCGAGCTCAACCAGCCCGGCCAGGAGTACCCGATGGTCAACTCCCAGGGCTACGCCCGCTTCAAGGTGAACGCCCCGAAGGCCACCTCCGTGATCGTGAGCCTCGGCCTGGGCGGCTCCGGCGGCACCGTCCTGCATAAGGCTGAGGACGGCAGCTGGATGGGCACCACCTCCGGCCCGATGGACGAAGGTTTCCACTACTATCACCTCACCATCGACGGCGGCGTGGTCAACGACCCCGGCACCGAGAACTTCTACGGCTCCACCCGCTGGGAGAGCGGCATCGAGATCCCGGCGCACGACCGCGCCTTCTACGAGGAGCGCGACATCCCGCACGGAAACGTGCAGCAGATCCTCTTCTGGTCCAAGAGCACCAACCAGCTCCGCAAGGCCTTCGTCTATACGCCGGCCGGCTACGAGAAGAACAAGAAGAAATATCCCGTCCTCTACCTGCAGCACGGCTGGGGTGAGAACGAGTATGCCTGGCACGTCCAGGGCCACGCCAACCTCATCATGGACAACCTGATCGCCGAGGGTAAGATCGAGCCGTTCATCGTCGTGATGACCTACGGCATGACCAACGAGGGCTTCCGTCCCGGCGCCATGCCCGCCCGTCCTGCCGGCGCTCCTGCCGCAGGCGCTCCCGGTGCCCGTCCTGCAGGTCCCGGCGCGCCCGGTGCTCCGGGTGCTCCCGCTCCGGGTGCCCAGGCCCGTCCCGCCCGTCCCGCCGGCGGCATGGGCATGATGATGAACAACGGCTTCGAGACCGTCCTCTGCGACGAACTCATCCCGTATGTCGACGCCCACTTCCGTACGATCGCCAAGCGTGAGAGCCGCGCCATGGCCGGCCTGTCGATGGGCGGCATGGAGACGCACACCATCACCCTGGCCCGTCCCGAGGTGTTCGCCTGGTTCGGTCTGCTCAGCGGCGGCACCTACAATCCCGATGAGATTGCGGCTGCCGGTATGGACAACAAGTCCGTCAAGGGCATCTTCGTCGGCTGCGGCAGCAAGGAAGGTCCGGATCAGATCCGGAGCGCCGCCCAGAAGCTGCAGGAAGCCGGCTACAACGCCAAGGGATACGTCTCCGAGGGCACGGCCCACGAGTTCCTCACCTGGCGCCGCTGCCTCTATGAGATGGCTCCGATGCTCTTCAGGAAATAAATCTTGACGCCCGTCCCGGGCAAAACCTTGACAAGAAGACGGCCGCACCCGCTGCCGTCTTCTTCTTTTTTGTATCTTTGCGGCATGAAAGAATTATTCCTTGGCACGGGCATCGCCCATACCCTGCTGCTCTTCGCCTTCGTCATCGCCACCGGGCTCTGGCTGGGCAAGATCAAAGTCAAGGGCATCTCCATCGGGACCACGTGGATCCTGTTCCTGGGCATCCTGCTCAGCCACTTCGGATTCCGCGGAGACCCGACCGTCCTGGCTTTCATGAAAGATTTCGGGCTCATCCTCTTCGTATTCTCCATCGGCCTCCAGGTAGGCCCCAGCTTTTTCCAGTCCTTCAAGAAAGGCGGCGTGACGATGAACCTGCTCGCCGCCGGGATGATCCTGCTGGCCGTGCTGGTGACGCTCTCCATCCATTGGATCACCGGGGAAAACCTGGGCACGATGGTCGGCGTGATGTCGGGCGCCGTCACGAACACGCCCGGCCTGGGTGCCGCCCAGCAAGCCCTTTCTGACGGCCTGGCCGCCGAAGGGATGCCCGCGGAGGCCATCCGGGACGCTTCCGCCAACCTCGCCTCCGCCTATGCCGTCGCCTACCCGCTCGGCGTGCTCGGCGTCATCTTCCTCGTCATCCTGCTCCGCGGCATCTTCAAGGTAGACCTGGGCCAGGAAAAGGCCCGGCTGGACCAGGAAGAGAAGGAATCCCAGGACACCGCCCGGCGCATGCACTGCGAGGTCGAGAACCCGGCCGTCTTCGGCAAACGACTCGCGGACGTGACCGCGGACATGAACGACAAATTCGTCGTCTCGCGCATCATGCGGGACGGCGCCATCTCCATCCCCGGACCGGACACCGTCCTGCAGCAGGGCGACAAGGTCCTGATCGTCACCTCGCAGCACTATGTCGATACGGTACGCATCATCTTCGGCGAAGAGGTCCCGATGCACCTGAGCGACTGGGTCCACAAGGACGAGCACCTCGTGACGCGCCGGCTGAGCATCACCAAGCCGTCCATGACCGGGATGAGCCTGAACAACCTCCACATCCGTTCGAAATACGGCGTCTCGGTCACGCGCGTGGTGCGTGCCGGCGTGGAACTGGTGGCGCGGCCCAGCCTCATCCTGCAGGTGGGAGACAGCATCCAGGTGGTCGGCCCCGTCGAGGGCATCGACCACGTCGCGCAGCTCGTCGGCAACAAGCCCGAGGACCTTTCCCACCCGAACCTCATCCCGATTTTCGCCGGCATCGCCCTCGGCGTCATCTTCGGATCCATCCCCATCGCCTTCCCGGGCATCCCGCAGCCGGTCAAGCTCGGCGTCGCCGGCGGCCCGCTCATCATCGCCATCCTGCTGGGCTACTTCGGCCCGAAATGGAGAATCACCACCTACACGACCCTCAGCGCCAACATGATGATACGCGAGATCGGCATCAGCTTCTTCCTCGCGGCCGTCGGCCTGGGCGCCGGCGAACACTTCGTCGAAGCGGTCGTGAACGGCGGCTACTGGTGGATCCTGTACGGCGCCCTGATCACGCTCATTCCCGTGCTGCTGACCGGACTCGCGGCCCGTATCTTCTTCAAGTTCAATTTCTTCCAGATCTGCGGCCTGCTCGCGGGCGGCACCACGGACCCGGCCGTGCTCGCCTTCTCGCAGGGGGCGTACGGTTCCGACCACATCTCCGTCAGTTACGCGACCGTTTACCCGCTCACGATGTTCCTGCGGGTGCTGGCCGCGCAGTTGCTGGTCCTATTCGCCATCGCATGAAAACCGTGAACAAATCCCTTTTCCTGGCCAGCTGCCTGCTGGCCCTCGCCAGCGCGTGCGCCCCGAAGGCCGGGCAGCTACAGACCGGCGACCTGGTGTTCGTGGGCATTCCGGCCGGCTACGACCTGGATTCGGATTCGATGGACAGCGCCATCGCCGACGCGACCGGCGACCCGGACGGCATCACACTCATCCACACGGCCATCCTGGACATGACGGGCGGAGAGCCCTGGATCATCGACGCCACCATCCGGCGCGGCGTGGACCGGCATCCGCTGGACACCTTCGTGCGGGACTTCACCCTGAAGGACGGTTCCCTGCCCGTCTTCCTGGTCAAGCGGCTCAAGGACGACCGCCGGGCGGAAGAATTCGTGGACAACGCCCGGCACTTCCTGGGACTCCCCTACGACGTCTCCTTCCTGCCGGACAACGATGCCTATTACTGCACCGAGCTGGTCTATGACAGCTACCTCGCTCCGGACGGCACGCCCCTATTCCACGCCGCCCCGATGAACTTCAAGAACGCAGACGGAGAATTCCCTCTTTACTGGGAACAGTTGTTCGCGCGGATCGGCCAGGAAATCCCGCAGGGCATTCCCGGCACCAACCCGCAGGCGATGGCCGAAGAAAGCATCCTCCGGCCGGTCAACGTTCCGCTCTATTGATCAGATAGACACACTCACCCGATGCGGATGTCGCAATCGGCGGGGGCTTTGATGTTCCCGTCGAGGATCAGTTCGCCGCAGGAATCGACGCGGACGGAACCCGTGCGCGGATTCTTGATGGAGACGATGTGGCCCTTGATGGTGGCCTGCACGTCGGAATACTCCAGCGCCAGGTCGGCGTCCGGCTCGAAGGTGCAGTCCTCGAGGACGAGCCCGTCGGCGTAGCAGAGCGGCTGGGTGCCGCCGATGCGGCAGCGCACCAGCCGGAGATTCTTGGAATGCCAGCCCAGGTACTCCCCGTTGATGAAGGAATCATAGACCGTCACGTTTTCCGTCTCCCAGAGAGAGTCCTTGCTCTGGAGGTCGCTGTCGCGGATCTCGACATTTTTCGCGTGCTGGAAGGAATAGTTCCCGAAAAGCTTGAGGTTCTTCACCTTGATGTCGCTGCAGTGCAGGAAGATATAGTCCGCCTCGTGCGCCTCCACGTTTTCGATGTCGATCCCGTCGCAGAACCAGAAGGTCTCCTGCGCGTGGGGCATCACGACGTTCCGGAGCCGGATGTCTGAGCTTTCCCGGAACATCTTGGGCGCTTCCTGCCGGCAGTCCCTCAGTTCGATCCCGCGGCTGTGCCACACGGACGAACGGGCACCTTCGGTAAAGAGGCAGTCGGCCGCGAGCACGTTCTCGCAGCACCAGAAGACGTATTTCCCTTCGAATTGGCAATGATGCGCCTCGATGTCGGAGCCTTCCTTGACGGAAGATTCCCCCTTGTGGATGGTCACGTTCTCCAAATAAAGGCCGTGACGGTTGTATAGCGGCCTTTCGCCGCCGAATTCCTGGTTTTGTATTGTGTCCATGTCAAATATAGCGGCTGCCTTGCTGCAAAAACCGTGCGCGTGACATTCCTGAAAAAAACTTGTCACAGCTATGGGCTATTTGAGATTAAATGGGTATTTTTGCAAGAATTATTGTTAGTGTTAGTAGTTATGTCTCTGCAGATTTCGGCAAAATCCCAGGCGATGCCGGCTTCCGCCATCCGGAAGCTGGTCCCCCTCGCCGATGCCGCCAAGGCCCGGGGCCTCCACGTGTATCACCTCAACGTCGGTGCGCCCGACATCAAATCCCCCGACTGCGCCTTCCAGGCCGTCCTAGACAAGTGCAAGGGCATGCACCATCTCTCCTACACCAATTCCGCCGGTCTGATCGAGCTTCGGGAAGGCATGGTCGAGAAATACTACAAGAAGATCGGCATCGACATCCAGGTATCGGAACTGCTCGTGGACGTGGCCGGCAGCGAAGCCTTCGCCGTCGCGATGCAGGTGGCCGCCGACCCCGGCGACGAAATCATCGTCGTGGAGCCTTTCTACACCAACTACCAGACCTTCGCCTTCCTCAACGGGCTGACCCTCAAGGCGGTCCCGACCGACATCCGCGACGGTTTCAAGGTCCCCGACATCGCCGAGTTCGAGAAACTGCTCACCCCGCGTACCCGCGCCGTCCTGATCAGCAACCCCTGCAATCCCTCGGGCAAGCTTTTCACGAAGGAGGAGATGCTCGCCATCGGCGACTTCTGCCGCCGCCACGACCTTTTCCTCATCTCCGACGAGGTGTACCGCGAATTCTGCTACACCGACGAACCGCACTTCTCCGCGATGAACATCCCGGGCTGCGAGCAGAACGTCATCCTCGTGGACTCCGTTTCCAAGCGCTACAACCTCTGCGGCGCCCGCATCGGCTGCATCGTCTCGCACAACAAGGACGTGATGGCGGCCGCGCTCAAGTTCGCCCAGTCGCGCCTCTGCCCGCCGGTGCTCGGCCAGTACGCCGCCATCGGCGC
>CAMVGM010000078.1 GCA_947167015.1 uncultured Bacteroidales bacterium | reverse complement strand
TGACCACCTTCCCCAACGGGCAGGACGGCATCATCTACGACGACATGGTCGTGGACTCGGGCCCCTTCTATTCCGTGTGCGAGCACCATTGCCGCACCTTCTTCGGCGAGTACTGGTTCGCCTATCTGCCCCATCCGAAGGGCAGGATCCTGGGCCTGAGCAAGATCGGCCGCGTGGTGGACTACTGCGCCGCCCGCCTGCAGGTGCAGGAGCGCCTGGTCCACGATGTCGTGGAGATGCTGACCGAGGCCCTCGGGACGGAGTATCCTCCGCGCGGGATGGCGCTGATGATGCGCGGCCGGCATATGTGCAAGGAGAGCCGCGGCGTGCGCAAGAGCGGCCTGATGACCTCGACCTACCTCACGGGCTCTTTCCGCACCAATGCGCAGACGCGCAACGAGTTCCTTTCCTACATCGACAGGAACGGCCATGTATAGGGTCAAGAAAACGCTGGAGATTTCCGCCAGCCACCGGATCTCTTTTGCCGGCGGCTCGCAGACGGAACCGTTGCACGGGCACAACTGGAAGATCGTGATCTACTGTGCTTCCGAGGAACTGGACGCCGATGGGATGGTGGTGGATTTCTGCGAGATCGAGCGGCGCATCTGCGGCGCCCTGGACCACACCGACCTGAACGACGTCCTTCCCTTCAATCCCACCACCGAGAACCTGGCCCGCTGGATCTGCGAACAGATCCCGCAATGCTACAAGGTGGAAGTAGAAGAATCCCCCGGCAACGAAGCCTCCTACGAACGATGAAGGTTGCCGTGATCGGCGGCGGGGCGGCCGGGTGTTTCTGCGCCGTGAATGCGGCCCGGATGCTTCCGGGGGCCGATATCACCGTGTTCGAGGCGGGGCCGAAGCCCCTGGCCAAGGTGGCCGTGACGGGCGGGGGCCGGTGCAACATCACCAACAGTTTCCGGGACGTGGCCCTGCGCGGGCAGGAACCCGGAAAACTGCGCCTGGCCGAGGTGTACCCGCGCGGGGAACAATTGATGAAACGCGCCCTGCGCATCTTCGGTCCGGAGGACACCCTCCGCTGGTTCGAGGCGGAGGGCGTGCGCTTCATCACGCAAGAGGACCAGTGCGTCTTTCCCGTCAGCCAGGACGCGATGCAGATCGTGCGGACGCTGGAGCGCTGCCTGCGGGAGGCCGGGGTGCGGGTGTGCCTGAATGCGCCCGTGGCGCGGATCGGGGTGCGGCCGGAGGGGAGGTTCGCGGTGGAGATCCTTCGGCAAGCTCAGGATGACAAGGGCGGCTGGGATAACAAGGGGGCCGGGAATGACTTTGACCGCGTCGTGGTGGCGGTGGGCGGAAGTTCCCGGGAAAGGCTGGAGCGGATGCTTCCGCCGGATGTGGAGATTACCCCCTGCGTACCCTCGCTGTACACCCTGAAAATCCCCGACGACGGCCTGCGCGCCCTGATGGGCACGGTGGTGGAGCACGCCGCCCTGTCGCTCGCCGGCACGAAATTCCGCTCCCGCGGCACCCTGCTGCTCACCGACTGGGGCGTGAGCGGACCGGCCACCCTGCGCCTGTCCTCCTACGCCGCCCGGCACCTGGCGGAGAACCAATACGCCGGCACGTTGCTGGTCGGCTGGCTGGACGCTCCGGAGGCCGAAGTCCGGGCCTGGATCGCCGAGACAGCCGCCGCGAACCCCCGGAAACAAGCCGCCGGGACGCCTCCGGAGGGAATCACCGCCCGGTTGTGGCGGCATCTGCTGGGCCGCGCCGGCCTGCGGGAAGACCTGCGCTGGGCGGAACTCGGCGGCAAGGGCGCAGCCCGGCTCGCCGCCGTCCTCACGGCCGACGCCTACCCCGTCGCCGGCCGCGCCCGCTTCAAAGAAGAGTTCGTCACTTGCGGCGGCGTGTCCCTGAACGCCATCGACATCGGCACCCTGGAATCCAAGGCGCACCCGGGGCTTTTCTTCGCCGGCGAGGCCCTGGACGTGGACGCCGTCACGGGCGGATTCAACCTCCAGGCAGCCTGGTCCACGGGCTATGCCGTCTCCCGCGCTCTCGTGCGTTAATTCGCGCGCAGGTAATTGCATAAAATGATTTTTGTGTATATTTGCACTCTGTACTAAAGTCAAAACCGACTCGGATGAATAAGATTTTGAATGAGCTTTGCGCCAAGGACAAGCGCGCAGAAGAGGCAAAAGCGGCGGGGATTTACCCCTACTATCGCCCCATTTCCTCCGGCCAGGACCCCATCGTCACGATGGCTGACGGCAGCAAGGTCCTGATGTTCGGCTCAAATTCCTACCTCGGACTTTCCGACGATCCCCGACTCAAGGAAGCCGCCATCAAAGCCATAGAAAAATACGGTACCAGCTGCTCCGGCAGCCGCTTCCTCAACGGCACCCTTGATCTCCACGAAGAACTGGAGGCGAAACTCGCGAAGTTCGTGGGCAAGGAAGAGGCCGTCACCTACAGCACCGGTTTCCAGGTGAACCTGGGCGTCGTGGGCTGCCTGGGTTTCCGCGGCGGTTTCATCTTCCTGGACTCCCTGGACCACGCCTGCATCATCGACGGCAGCCGTCTGAGTTTCAGTGAAGTACGCAAGTTCCGCCACAACGACATGGCGGACCTGGAGAAGAAGCTTTGGCTCACCCCGCGCAATGCCCCGAAACTCATCGTCGTGGACGGTGTGTATTCGATGGAGGGCGACATCGCCCCGCTGCCCGATCTGATAAAACTCGCCAAGAAATACAAGGCATCCGTGATGGTGGACGACGCCCACGGACTCGGCGTCATCGGCGAGAACGGATCCGGCACCGCCAGCCACTTCGGCCTGACGAAGGAAACCGACCTCATCATGGGCACCTTCTCCAAGAGCTTCGGCTCGCTGGGCGGCTTCATCGCCGGCGACCGGGAGGTCATCGAATACCTCAAGCACAATTCCCGCTCGCTCATCTTCAGCGCCTCGATGACGCCGGCTTCCGTGGCCGCCGCCTCCTGCGCCCTGGACATCATGATCAACGAGCCCGAACGCCGCGAGCACCTCTGGGAGGTCACCCGCCACGCCCAGGAGGCCTTCAAGGCGAACGGCTTCGACACCGGACACACCCAGTCCCCGATCATCCCGCTCTTCGTGCGCGACACGATGAAGGCGATGGCCATCGTTCCCAAGGCCTATCAGGCCGGCGTGTTCATCACCCCGGTCATCGCGCCCGCAGTGCCGGAGAAGGACGTGCTCATCCGCTTCGCGCTGATGGCCACCCATACCATCGAACAGGTAGATCAGGCCGTCGAGGTCCTCACCAAGATTTTCCGCGAGATGGGTATCCTCGAAGGCTAAACGCTTCAGAAACATATGGTTATCCTGATTACCGGCATCACTTCCGGCTTCGGCCGGGCGATGGCCGCGCGCCTGTCCGCAGACGGGCACAAGGTTTACGGCACCCACCGCAAGGCGACGGACCTGCTGCCCGGCGTCACCTATATCCAGGCAGACGTCCAGCGGGCGGAGGACTGCGAGGCTGCGGTGCGCCAGGTGCTCGACGCCGAGGGGCGCATCGACGTATTCATCAACAACGCCGGGATGGGCATCGGCGGCCCGCTGGAGTTCTCTTCGCTGGAAGACGCGCAGCGCCAGATGGACATCAACTGGATGGGCATGGTGCGCTTCCTGCATTACGTGCTGCCCGCGATGCGCGCCCAGGGCGGCGGCAAGATCATCTGTTTCAGCTCGATAGGCGGCTTGATGGGGCTCCCGTTCCAGGGGCTCTACTCCGCCTCGAAGTTCGCCATCGAGGGTTATTGCGAAGCCCTGCGCCTGGAGACGAAGGCTTTCGGCATCCAGGTTGTGGTGATCGAGCCGGGCGACTTCGCCACGGCTTTCACGGCGCAGCGCAAGAGCGTGGCGGACCCGGCGGCCTACGAGGTCTATCAGACCTACGCTAAGTCGCTCGCCAGCATCGAGCACGACGAGACCACCGGCCTGAAGCCGGAATTCCTGGCGGAAAAGATCGCGAAGATCGTGCGGAAGAAGCGTCCGCGCTATCAGTATGTCATCTCGACCCTGGAGCAGCGCCTGTCCGTGACGCTCAAGAAACTCCTGCCGCCGAGCTGGTTCGCGAAAATCCTCGGCAGTTACTACAAACTGTAGGCGCCGCCCGCGCTACGGGAGGGTTCTGATGTATTGCTTCAGCGCCTTCCCGGTGGGGGAACGGCGGATGGTGCGGGAGGCCTTTTTCAAGGCGTCCTGCAACTCTGCCTTGCTGTACTTTTCCCGCTCGCGGTAATAGGGGAAGGCTTCCTCGAACTCGAACTGGTAGCGCTCCTGCAGGGCATCGAGTTCCCGCTCGATATTGAACTGTTCGTCCAGGAAGCGGCTCGCCACCTCGCCGATCATGCGGTATTCCACGGCGGCCTCGTCTTCCAGGAGTTTGCGCTTGGCCGCATCGGTCTCGGCGGCCGCCTCTTTATTCAGCTGTTCATAGCGCTGGCTGCGGCGGGCGGCGTCTTCCGTCCGCATCTGTTCCAGTTTGCTAAGGCGCAGATGGAGGGTTCCCACGTATTCGAGATACTCGGTGCCGGTGGCGAATTCCGGCAACTGCTGGGCCCGCCCCGGGATCAGGAAGGCGGGCAGGAGGGACAGGAGAAGCATCAGTTTTTTCATATTATTCCAACCATTTCAAAAAATCATCGACACGGGCGCGGGAGACCGTAGGCTCGAAGGGCGGGACGGGGCGCAGATCCAGTTTCAGGCGGCCGCTGAAGTGGCGGCTGACGCTGTGGACGGCGCTCCGCGCGACGATCGCCCCGCGGGAGATGCGGAAGAAACGCTCGGGGTCGAGTTCCCCTTCCAGGGCGTCCAGCGAGCTTTCTACCAGGTAGCGTTCGCCCTGGGCGGTGAACAGGTAGTTCGCCTTTTCCTCGGAGAAGAACCCGGCGATGTCGTCCGTCCGGACGGGGATGATGCGGTCGCCCACATACACCACGAAGCGTTCCTTGTATTGATTCCGGGCCGTGCCGGAGACGGCCGCGAGCAGTTTTTCGACGTCGATCCCGGCCGCGGGGGCCGGCTGGGCGAGCCGTTGCCGGCAGCGGCCCACCGCCCGGGCGAGGGCCTCCTCGCCGATGGGCTTGAGCAGGTAGTCGATGCTGCCCGCCTCGAAGGCCTTGAGGGCGTAGGAATCGTAGGCCGTGGTCATGATGACCTGGGCGCGCACGGGGACCTGGCGGAAGATCTCAAAACATTCTCCGTCAGAGAGTTCCACATCCATGAAGATGAGGTCCAGGGGCGGGTTGGCGGACAGGTATTCCACCGTGGAGAGGACCGAGTCGGTGGCGTGCACCACTTCAATGTCGGGGAAGTGGGTTTTCAGCAGGCGGACGAGCTGCGCCTGGGCCATTCGCTCGTCTTCGACGATCAGGGCTTTCATCATAGGAGCGGCAGGGTGACGGTGTAGTTTTGTTCCTCCTCGAGGACGGTGATGGATTTACCGGAAAGGTCCTGGTACTGCTGGCGGATGTACTGCAGGCCCAGGCCCGTGGAGGCCGTGCGGCGGAGTTTGGGGATGCGGTTGTTGGTGACGGTCACGCTCTCCCCGTCGGAACTGATCCGTACGCAGAGCGGGTGGTCGGGCTGCACGACGTTGTGCTTGGTGGCGTTTTCCAGGAGCAGCTGCAGGCAGCAGGGTACGACCGAGCGGGACAGCGCCGCCTCGGGGATGTCCATCTGCACGTCCAGCCCTTCCGGGAAGCGGACCTTCAGCAAGTCCACGTACTGCTCGACGAACTCCACCTCGTCCCGCAGGCGCACCGTGGTCTCGTCCTCGCTGCGTATCATGTAGCGGTACACCTCGGCGAGCTTGTGGGTGTAGCGGCTGGCCTCTTCGGGCGACTGCTCCTGGATCATGTAGTCCAGCACGTTCAGGGAGTTGAACAGGAAGTGCGGGTTCACCTGCTGCTTGAGCTTGTGGTAGCGGTACTGCGCCAGGTGGGCCTTCTCCGAGGCCGACATCGCGCGCCGCTGCAGCCGCAGGGCGTATTCGGCGAGCACCACGACCACGGCCAGCGTGAGGGAGTAGTCCAGCAGGATGGTGACGGCGGTGTTGCGCCCCTCCCAGCTCTGGGAGTAGAGCAGCAGGATGGACAGGCGGGTGATGAGGATGATCACGAAGGCGATCAGCAGCCAGATCAGCGAGGTAGCCATCTGCTCCGGGGCTTCCGTGTGCCGGCGGGCGTAGCCGCGGGCGATGAGCAGCATCGTCCAGCCGATGATCTCGGTGCTCAGGAAGGTGGAGAGCGGATAGATGACCAGCGGGGAGTCGGCGATCCCGCCGAGCAGCCAGGCTGTGGCGTGGCCGAGCAGCACGCCCACGAGGTTGACAGCCAGCACGGAGACGGCCATCATGAAGCCGCTGACCCGGCAGCGGAGGCAAATCAGCACGACCATCAGCATCGTCAGCAGCGTCAGCATCATGTCGTCCGCCAGGCCGCCCAGCCGGCAGCCCAGCGCGACGGCCGCGTGCAACAACGCAAAGCCGTGGATGATCCATCCCTCTTTTGAAATCCGCATAATAACTGTGGGCAAGATAATAAAAAATCTCTCCAATCCGACCATTCATCCCCAAAATTCTACCGTTCGTCCTTTTTGATTTTTTCACGCGCGTATTATTATTTTACTTTGCGCCGACGTCAATAACACTGAAATGCAAACCAAGAGCAAGCTCACTTTCTGGCAGATGTGGAACCTCAGCTTCGGATTTTTCGGAGTGCAGATCGCCTATGCCCTGCAAAGCGCCAACATCAGCCGTATTTTCGCAACGCTCGGTGCCGACCCGCACCAACTCAGCTTTTTCTGGATCCTTCCCCCGCTGATGGGCATGATCGTCCAGCCCCTCATCGGCAAATATTCCGACCGTACCTGGTGTTCAATGGGCCGCCGCAAGCCGTATCTGCTCGTGGGCGCCCTCGTGGCCGTGCTGGTGATGGTCTTCCTGCCGAACGCCGGCAGCCTCAACTTCAGCAGCCGCCTGCTGCTGGGCCTCAACGGCGCGATGTGGTTCGGCCTCTTCTCGCTGATCTTCCTGGACACCTCCATCAACGTGGCCATGCAGCCCTTCAAGATGATGGTCGGCGACATGGTGGGCGAGGAGCAGAAGGCGCAGGCCTATTCCATCCAGTCGCTGCTGTGCAACGCCGGCAGCCTGGTGGGCTACCTCTTCCCGATCTTCTTCACCTGGATCGGCATCGCGAACACCGCCCCGAAGGGCGTCATCCCGCCGTCCGTGGTGTGGAGCTTCTACTGCGGCGCCGCCATCCTCATCCTCTGCGTGCTCTATACCTTCGCGAAAGTCAAGGAGATGCCGCCGGCAGAGTACGCCGCCTTCCACGGCATCGACCCGCAGAAGCAGGCCGCCGACGAGAAGGAGAAGCCGGGCCTGTTCAAGCTCTTGCTGCACGCCCCGAAGACCTTCTGGACCGTGGGCCTGGTGCAGTTCTTCTGCTGGGCCGCGTTCATGTATATGTGGACCTACACCAACGGCGCCATCGCCGCGAACTGCTGGAACACCACGGACACCGCATCGGCGGGCTACCAGGCCGCGGGCAACTGGGTGGGCGTCGTGTTCGCCGTGCAGGCGGTCGGCTCCATCCTCTGGGCCCTCGTGCTGCCGAAGTTCAAGTCGCTGCGCCTCGCCTACGTGGTCAGCCTGCTCATCGGCGCGGCCGGCTTCATCTCCGTGGCCTTCGTCCACAACCAGTATCTGCTGTTCGCCTCGTACTTCCTCATCGGAGCGGCCTGGGCGGCGATGCTGGCCCTGCCTTTCACCCTGCTCACCAACGCGCTGAGCGGGGAGCACATGGGTTCCTACCTGGGCCTGTTCAACTGCACGATCTGCCTCCCGCAGATCATCGCGGCGGCCCTCGGCGGGGTGATCCTGAAGCTGGTGGGCGGCGTGCAGGCCAACATGCTCATCATCGCCGGCGTGCTGCTCGTGTGCGGCAGCCTGGCGGTCGCCCTCGTGCAAGAACATAAATGATTCATTATATACTAACCATTTTCCAAGAAATGAAAAAAATCCTATCCATCCTTGCGGCCATCGTGCTTTCGGGCATGATGGGCGCCACCGCATCCGCCCAGAGCGGCTATGTGGTCCGGGGTGTGGTCGTCGACCAGATGGGTCCCGTGATCGGAGCTGCCGTCCTCGAGGCGGGCACGACCAACGGTGCCGTGACGGATCTCGACGGCAACTTCTCCCTCAGGGTTTCTTCTCCTGATGCGACCGTCGAGGTGAGCTGCATCGGCTACACCACCCAGACCTTCAAGGCATCCGGAATGCCCGCCACCATCACCCTCGCGGAGGACAACGAGTTCCTGGACGAGGTCGTGGTCATCGGCTACGGTACCGTCAAGAAGAGCGACCTCACCGGATCCGTCTCGACCGTCAAGGCCGACGAGATCAACAAGGGTGTCATCACCACCCCGGCCGACCTGCTCCGCGGCAAGAGCGCGGGCGTGGTCGTGACCGCCGGTTCCGGTATGCCTGGCTCCGGTGCGACCATCCGCATCCGTGGCGGCTCCTCCATCAACGCCTCCAACGACCCGCTCATCGTCATCGACG
>CAMVGM010000077.1 GCA_947167015.1 uncultured Bacteroidales bacterium | reverse complement strand
TTGCCGTTCCAGCTGCCGCCGGCCCAGCCCTTCATGATGTTGCGCCAGGCGTAGGGGTCGCCGCCGCCGTTGAAGATCTTGTAGTCGTTCTCCTGGGTCGGAGCGCTCGGGCTCGGATAGTTCTTGGGATCCAGGTTGTAGTAGGCGGCACGGCGCCAGTCGATGTACTCGCCGGCGGTCATCCAGGTGGCCTTGTCCTTGATGGTTTCATAGGTGAAGGAACCGGCATAGCTGATGTGCATCTCGCCCTTGGTGCCCTTCTTGGTGGTCACGAGGACGACGCCGTTGGCGCCGCGGGAACCGTAGATGGCGGTGGAGGAAGCGTCCTTGAGGACCTCGATGGACTCGATGTCCTGCGGGTTGAGGTTCTCGATGGAGCCGCTCCTCATCGGGATGCCGTCCACGACATAGAGCGGGGTGGAAGAAGCGGTGAGGGAGCGCTGGCCGCGGATGTACACGCTGCCTACTTCGCCAGGACGCTCATTGGAGCGGATATCCACACCGGCGGCGCGGCCCTGCAGGGCTTCAAAGACGTTGTTGGTCGGACGGGAGGTGAGTTCCTCTTTCCCGACGGAAACCATGGCGCCGGTGACGTCGCTCTTGCGCATGGTGCCATAACCGACCGCGATGGCTTCTTCCAGCATGAGGCTGTCATCGTCGAGGGTGACGGTCATGTTGGCGGCGGCGGCGACCTGCTTGGTCACGTAGCCGATGCAGGAGACCTCGAGGGTCGTGCCGGGAGCGACGCGAATCTGGAAATTACCGTCCAGGTCCGTGATGACACCGTTGGTGGTGCCGGGAACGACGACGGAAGCTCCGACGATCGCTTCTCCCTTGGAATCCAGGACTTTACCCTGGGAAACCTGCTGCGCGAACGCCGCCGTCCCCGAGAGGAGCAAAGCCACGACTGCCACAAGCGCCATCAGCGCTTTGCGGCTCACTGAGAAAATAGATTTCATCAAGCTTTGGTTTTTGGTTATTATATAAAGGTTGTTGATGCCTTCTTTTCAAAATTGCGCAAAAGTACAAAAACAATTTCAATATAGATTCAAGAAATATTAAAAATGTTGCATCTGTCGTGTGAAAAAAAAAAGCCGCACCTAAGGTGCGGCCGGAATTCTCTGCCGGAGGAGGGAGCCTACTCCATATAGAAACGCTCGTCCAGCGGGATGGAAACCGGGGAATTGTCGGGGTTGACCTCCATGATGTCGGCCATGTAATCCCACCATTTCTGGACGATGGGGTTGCCGCCGAGGTCCTGGGAACCTTCGTCGCCCTCGACTTCCTGGTAGGCGAACAGGATGTTGGTGTCCTTGTCCCACCAGATGGAATAATTCTTCACGCCGCTGTCGGACAGGAGTTTCTTGAGTTCGGGCCAGATGGCCGCGTGCCTGCGCTGGTATTCGTCTTCGAAACCGGGCTTCAGGAACATCTTGAATGCTTCTCTTCTTGCCATAAGATATAAGGTTAATAGTTTTGCGTATAAAAAGTTTCATAAAGATAAGGATATTTTTTAAATTTGGGGAGAAATAACCAAGATCTTATGAAGAAAGTTCTCTTTCTGCTGGCGGCCCTGCTGCCCGGTCTCGCCGCCGCTGCGACGGATTTCCCCGTCGTCTTTACCTATGACACGTCGAAGCCCCAGCAGGCCTTCGAACTGAGCGTCCCCGTCCCCGACGGGAACTACCTGGTCACCCTGGAAATCGGCTCCCGGAAGCGGGCGGCCCGCACTTTCGTCAAGAGCGAGTCCCGCCGGCTGAGCGTGAACGACCTGGCCACCGCCAAAGGCGAGTTCAAGACCGTCCGGTTCCTGGTGAACAAGCGCGACAAGACCATACGCGAGGCGGGCAAGGACCCCGTGGACGTGATCACCAAGCCGCGCGAGCGCTTCAAGCTCGACTGGGACGACTGCCTGAACCTGGAGATCTCCGGCGACGCCCCGGCGGTCGCTTCCGTGCGGATCGAACCGGCCCCGGCGGGCGTCACCACCGTCTTCCTCTGCGGCGATTCCACCGTCGTGGACCAGGATATCGAGCCCTGGGCAAGCTGGGGGCAGATGTTCCCCTGGTTCTTCGACACGCAGGTCGCCGTGGCGAACTACGCCGAGAGCGGCGAGCGGGCCGATACCTTCATCGGCGCGGGCCGGCTGCGCAAGATCCTCACCCAGATGCAGCCGGGCGACTACGTGTTCGTCGAGTTCGGCCACAACGACATGAAACTCAAGGGCCCCGGCAAGGGCGGCTACTATTTCTTCGCCACGCAGCTCAAGACCTTCATCGACGAGGTGCGCGCCAAGGGCGGCCATCCCGTGCTCGTATCCCCGACGCACCGGCGCAACTTCGATGCGGACGGGCACGTCATCGAGACGCACGAGGATTACCCGGAGGCGATGGAGTGGGTGGCCCGCCGCGAAGGCGTGCCCTTCCTCGACCTGCACCGGATGAGCGCCGTCTTCTATGAGGCGATGGGCCCGGAGGATTCCAAGAAGGCTTTCGTGCATTACAAGGCCGGTTCCTTCGAAGGCATGCCCAATGACGTGGCGGACGATACCCATTTCAATACCTACGGTGCTTTCGAACTGGCCAAGTGCGTGGCTACGGCCCTGCAGGCCAGCGGTTTGCCGCTGGCGACGCATCTTGTCAACTTCACCGGTTTCAGCCCGGCCCGGCCGGACGCCCCGGAGAGTTTCCGCTGGCCGCTCAGCCCCTACCGCGACACCTACGGGGTGCAGGTCCTGGAGCGGAACGACGCCGCCACGCGGGTGAAATAAGCCTCAGCGGCTCACGAAGAGGGATACGCCCCGAAGGCCGGAAGGCACGAGGGGCGTTTCCGCATCTACGAGCGGATAGGAACTGCGGGTCCACGCCCCGGCGCCGTCGGGATGCTCGACGGCATCTCCGATCATCCTGTTGTACAGCGAGTTGACAACTTCCAGCCGGATCTCGTTCCGTCCGGGCTGGAGGTATTCCGTGATGTCCAGGCGCCAGGGAGAACACCAGACGGTGCCCGCTTCGCGGCCGTTGACGATGACGCGCGCCATCCATTCCAGGCCTTCCAGCCGGAGGTAATGACGCGCGCTTCCGCCCCGCTGCGGCCGCCAGCGGAATGATTTAGAATAGACGGCAGTGCCGGAATAGTAGCGGATGCGAGGGTCCTTGCTCCGCGTCCAATCCCGCAGCCGGCGGAATACGACCGGGCCGTCCGGGCCGCCCATTTTCGGGTCGAACTGCACCTGCCAGGCGCCGCGGAGCCGACGGCCCGGGTGGCTCTGTACCCCGGGCGTGGCCGGCAGCTCTTCGTCGGTAGCGACGAGGAAGGCCGATTCATCCGGACTGAGCGTCAGAGGCGCGCTCCCGTGCTCTCCGAGGAGTTCCAGGCTCCCGTCCAGCGGGTCGAGCCGGTAAAGCCTCCTGTAAGGAGAACGGACGGAAACTTCCTGCGAGAACGTCTTCGGGCTGTGGTTATAGACGAAGTAAACGTCGGCGTCCGGAAGGCGCCGGTGGCCGAAACGGACACAATCGTCCAACTGCGCCGCGCTGTGGAATGTCAGGTCCGGTGCGAAGGGTACGGGCACCGGGACGAAGATGCTTCCGGCCTTTCCTGCGTCATAAACGGGCAGCCCGGCCTGCTCCCATCCGGCAAACAGTGTCCGCATCCGGCCTCCGTCCGGGACATTGCGCTGGACCACCAGCATCCGGTATTCCATGCCGGAGGGCAGCCGCAGGACCGGCGTCCCGTCCGGAAGCCGGACCACTTCCGCCCCGCGCAGCCCGTCCGCCGCCGTGGTGTCGAAATTATACCCTTCCGGGATGACAGGGAGCAGGTGCGCCAGGGTTTTGACGGGCGGGTCGTCGCCCAGATAGACCAGCAGGTCCACCATCGGTTCTCCCTGCCGCAACAGGGAAGCGCAGCGGGCCTGGTAGTCCCAGAACGGCCGGCTATAGGGCCAGATCGGATTGTTGCGGTTCAGGCAGTACTGGCGGCCGTTCGCCACGTTCCCCGGCACGCCTTCCAGCTCCGGCTGGTAGGCCGAGGCGCAGACCACGAACTCGTTGATCAGCCGCGTGTAGGCAAAGTCTGAGAGCATCTTGAGCCGGGCGGGCGAATCGCTGTATTTCGCGTCGGTAAAGGCTTCCGCGGAGGCGATCGGCTTGCCGTAGAGATGTGCGGCAGAGGCGCAGTCCACGATGTCGAAACTGCCGTGGATATCCCGCGCCCAGAACTCGCCCTGGGGCTTGTCCACGAGCCGTTTGGCGCCGATATTGTCGGCGCCGAGGCTCAGCTGGTTGCCCGTGGCCTGGGCCGTGAAGCGTACGCCCGCCGCCCGGCAGAGCCGGTCCAGTTCTCCATAATAGTTCTCTGTGACGGCGTCGGCGACCGTGCGGCGCAGGTCGGCGAGGAAACGTTCGCTCTGCGCACCCGATCCGACGGTGTAACCCCGCATTGCAGGCAGCCATGGCAGCAGGTCGTAGCCGTTGTGCTCCCGGAAGATGCGCGGAAAGTCCGGCGTCCAGTTCTGCGGTCCGGCTTCGTGGCTGTCCATCGTGACGCCGAGGGGCGTGGCGCCGATCCGCGCGAGCGTGTCGATGATTCGCCCCGTATAAGAGGCGAACTGCAGCCGGGCCGCCTCGCGCGACATCTTGTCGCACTCCAGGCCCGTCAGGTTGGCCCGGCCGTGCTTGATGGCCCCGCGCGTAGATTCAGCAGCGAAGCGCATCAAGACCCAGTCACCCTCGGGGACCGTCCAGTCGAGCGTCCCGTCCGGGCGCAGTCTCGCCGTCAGGTCCAGCACCTGCCGGGGATCGATCTCCCCGGTGCCGTAGGTCGGCGTATCGTAGGAGTCGTGGAAATCCGCATAATAGTTGGCCTTTTCCTGCCAGCGGTCCACCCGGGCGGCGGATGAGAGGCTCACGCCGGAGAGCCCGTCCACGGCATCGCGGATGCGCCAGAAACGGCTGACGGTCGTCCCGAAGCTTACGGTCCGCTGTGCCAGGCCGGAGCCGCCCCCCGGGCGGGGCAGGTCGCAGACTTTATCCCAGCGCTGTCCGTCGGAGGAACACTCCAGCGTGCCGACCGTCCCGTAGGGCTCGAAATTCATTCCGTAAAAGTCCGGCGCCGGGCCGTCGGGGTAGTTCATCGCCCCGTTGCGCGACTTGCGTGCTTTGGGGGCCGTGTAGGTGATGCTGCGGGCCGTAAAGCCTTCCTGTAGGCTGCAGGAGAGGGAGTCCAGCGGGAGCGTCTGCCAGTTGTATGGGGCCACCGGCCAGGCCAGCACGGCCACGTCGCGCCACCAGTCCTGCGTGGAAGGAACGGCCAGGGTGCCGTGGAAACGGCCTCCTCCGTGCACCAGCGTATCCGAGGAGCAGAGGCGCTGCATCCCTGTTTCCGGCGTGATCCAGGGACCTCCGGCCACATAGCCGTTGGACAGGTTAATCTCGAAGCTGAGCCCCAGGCGCTTTGCTTCGAGGGCTGCGAATTTCAGCATCTCCCACCATCCGGGAGAGAAAGCGTCCAGCGCCCCTTCCGCGGGTCCGTGCACCTGGTCGTAATAGACCACGCCGCCCACGCCGGCCTCCTTGAAGGCTTCCAGGTCAGCGGTGATGCCCTCCCGGGTGGTCGGCGTCTCGCCGTGGAACCACCAGACCTTCGTGCGGGCGGCGTCCTCCGGCTCCCGGAAGGCCTGCAGGGCCTCCCGGATGCCTCCGCTCCGCGTCGGCGCCACACCTGTCTGAAGCGGCAGGACGCTCCAAAACAGCAGATGGAATATGATAAGGATGATCGGCTGGTGCATTACGGAACCGGGACAGAATGGCGGGCCGTTCAGTAGATGACCGTGACCGCGTTGCGGTCGCAGGTCAGGGTCATGCCGTCCTCGCACCGGAGCTCGGCCACCTGGATGAAGGTGGTGTTGGGGGAGAGGCCGTCCGGGCGGGGGCCGGGACGCTCCCCGGGCTGCAGTCTCGGCCGGGAGAGGTGACAGAAGTAATAGATGTAGGCGTGGTCGCCGCGGACCACGACATCGCAGTGGTTGGCCGCCACGTCGTCATAGGGACCGGTGCCCGGCTCCTGCAGCAGGTTGCCCGGCTGCCGGGTCCAGTGCTCGGCGTCGTCGCTGCGGAACACCGCGAAGCCCTTCCACTCGTCACAGATGAGCCACCAGCTGCCCTTCCAGAAGAAGGCCTTGGGGCCCTCGCAGGCCTCGATGTCCGGCAGCAGCCCGTGGTCCTCCCATTCATAGAGGTCCTTGCTGTCGGCCCAGGCGATGCGCTTGCCGCTCGGCTCGTCGTTGTACCACATCCGCCAGGTGCCGTCCGGGAGCCGGGCCACGCCGGCGTCGATCACCTTCTCGGTAATCAGGTCCAGGACCTTGCGGAACTCCCAGTGGATCAGATCGTTGGAGGTAAGGTGCACGATGTGCCTGGGATGTCCCCAGTCGGGGAAGATGCCCGGCACGTAGGTCAGGTACATGTGGTACTCCTTGCCGTCATCCACGACGGCGGGGGCCCAGTAGGTGGGATCCGGGTCGGGGGCGTAGCCGATCTCGGCATCCTGCAGGTAGTCCCAGTGCGCGAGGTCGTCGGACACGGCGATCCCGATGGGGGAGCCGTGCACCCATTCCGCCCCGCGCCCGCCCCTGAGGTCCGCGCGCCGGCTGGTGTAGAACATATACCACTGCCCGGTCTCGCGGTTCTGCACGATCTCCGGATCGGTGGGCCCGTGGTTCACGGGATCGGTATAGAGCGGTTTCGGGGCTTCGACGCCGGCGTTCCGCTGCGTGCAGCCCGTCACGGCCGGCAGGAGGGCCAAAAGGAGCAGGAGGAGTCTCATAAGCTATCTGCCGGGGGCGAACCCGTTGATTTTCATGTCTTCCCCTTCCGGGGTGAACTCGTCCCAGGTGACGTTCCGGACGATGACGTTGCGGGTGTTCGTGACGTTGTTCACGAACTTGGTCAGGCGTCCCACGTGGACGTTCTCGACGGTCACGCCGTCGATGGGGTCGCGTGCGTCGCCGTTGAACTCATAGACGGCTTCCGCCTGGCGGCAGGTCGCGTTCCGGATGCCGATGTTGCGGATGCGGGTGATTTTCGTCTCGAAGGTCGGGACGATGTCGCGCCACTGGTAGAGCACGTCGGTGTCGATCTCGATCACGCGGTTTGCCTTGTCGGCGCTGACGTCCTCCATCCAGATGTCCTCCAGGAAGCCGCCGCGGCGGTGGTTGGTCTTGAGGTAGAGCATGCGGTACACGGCGTCGGTGGACTTGCAGTCGTGCATGTACACGCGCCGTACGCCGCCGGCCATCTCGCTGCCGATGCCCATCAGGCAGTGGCCCTGGACGACCTCGCAGTTGCGCACGACCACGTCCTGGGTGGGCGTGGCGAGCCGCCAGGCGTCCTGGTTGCGGCCGGACTTGATCACCACCGCGTCGTCACCCTGGTCGAAGATGCAGTCTTCCACGACGGCGTGCTGCGTCATCTCGAGGTCGATGCCGTCGTTGTTGTGCCCGTGGGCGTACACCTTCAGGCCGTGCACCCAGGCGTCCTTGCAGAGGTAGAGGTGGATGGTCCAGAAAGGGCTATCCTGGATGCGGAACCCGCTGAGCTGCACGTTCTTGCAGCGGTTGAACTGGATCAGGTGCGGGCGCATGTTCGCCTCGCCCTCCTCCATCCGGCGGTGCTCCACCGGGATGCCGGTCGAGCACATCGCATACAGTTGGCGCGTGGCCTGGATGTGCGCCTCGGGGCGGTCGAACCAGGTGCGCCAGAAGTCCATCTTCGGATGGATGAGCCCCGGGCCGCCTATGCCTACGTTCTCACATTCGTAGGCATAGATCAGCGGGGAGTAGTTCATGCATTCCGTCCCCTCCCAGGAGGTGCGGACGGCCGGCAGATAGAGCTTCGGGTCGTCCTCGAACACCAGTTCGGCCCCTTCGGAGAGCCAGAGCTGGCAGTTGCTTTCGAAGTGGACGGGGCCGGTCAGCCAGACGCCCGCCGGCACGACCACGCGTCCGCCGCCGGCTTTCCGGCAGGCCGCCATCGCCTTGGCGAAAGCCTGCGTAGTGGCCGTGACGTTGCCGGCCTTGGCGCCGTACTTCGTGATGGGGAAATCCTTCGCCGGGAAGACGAACATCTCCAGCGGGGTGAATTCGAACGGCGCCTCCGGGGCGGTGACGACGGTCTGCGCGCCGGCGCGGAGGCTGCCCGCGGCCAGCAGGGCGAGGGCAAGGAGGAAACGGGTGGCAGATTTCATGGTATGTATTATTTCAGCAATGCGTGGGCGCCGAGCATGGCGGCCGGGTCGAGGGCTTCATCGAGCTTCTCCTTGGTCATCAGGCCCTCTTCGAGTACGATGTCATAGACGCTCCGTCCGGTCTCCAGGGCCTTCTTCGCGACCTTGGTGCTGCCCTTGTAGCCGATGTACGGGTTGAGGGCGGTCACGATGCCGATGGAGTTCCGGACCATCTTGTAGCAGTGGTCCGCGTTGACGGTGATACCCTCGATGCACTTGGTGCGCAGGGTCTCGATGACGTTGCACAGCCAGGTGACGCTTTCGAGGACGGACTCGCAGATGACGGGTTCCATCACGTTGAGCTGGAGCTGGCCGGCCTCGGCGGCGAAGGCCACGGTAGTGTCGTTGCCGATCACCTTGAAGCAGACCTGGTTGGTGACCTCGGGGATGACGGGGTTGACCTTGCCCGGCATGATGGAGGAACCCGGCGCCATCGGCGGCAGGTTGATCTCGTGCAGGCCGCAGCGCGGGCCGGAGGCCATCAGGCGCAGGTCGTTGCAGATCTTGGAGAGCTTGATCGCCAGGCGCTTCAGTGCGGCGGAATAGCTCACGTAGGCGCCGGTGTCGGGCGTGGCCTCCACGAGGTCCTCGGCCTTGGTGAGGGTGTCGCCGCAGAACTCGGACATCCTGCGGGTGCAGAGCTCCGCGAAGCCCGGCACGGCGTTCAGGCCGGTGCCGATGGCGGTGCCGCCCATGTTGATCTCGCGCAGGAGCACGGCGTTGCGCTCCAGGTTCGCGATCTCCTCCTCGAGGTTGGTGGCGAAGGCGTTGAATTCCTGGCCGGCCGTCATCGGGACGGCGTCCTGGAGCTGGGTGCGGCCCATCTTGATATAGTTCTGGAACTCGACGCCCTTGGCGCGGAAAGCGGCGATCAGGGCGCCCAGGCGGCTGACGAGTTTCTTGTTCATCCGCACGAAGGTATAGCGGAAGGCGGTGGGGTAGGCGTCGTTGGTGGACTGGGCGCAGTTGACGTGGTCGTTGGGGGAGCAG
>CAMVGM010000076.1 GCA_947167015.1 uncultured Bacteroidales bacterium | reverse complement strand
GCCGGATGACGCGCCTGGAGCAGGTCGAGCAGGACGGCGACCTGGAGATCGTCGGCCAGGTCACCGGCTACGCCGTGGCCCCCGCCGCCATCACCGCCAACGAAGTCGCCGCCCGGAACAAGCTCACCGTTACCGTGCAGGTCGATTTCATCAACCGGAAGCACCCCGAAGAGGACTTCGAGAAGAAATCCTTCTCCAACTACGCCGAATACGACTCCACGAACTCGCTGGACGCCGTGGAGCAGACGCTCTGCGCTGAAATCATCGACAAGATCATCGAAGACATCTTCAACGCCACCGTCGCCCAATGGTAGACCGCATCGACATACACGGCCTGACGCTGGAGGAACTCTCCGGCGTGATCGCTTTGTATCCCTGGTACGCCGGGGCACGGATGGAACTCTGCCGCAGGATGTCGGAGATGGGCGCCCTTTCCGGGGCGCAGGTCGCCGACACCGCGCTGCACCTGGGGGCCCGGGAGATGCTCGCCGCCCTGCCGGGCGCCGGCTCGCAGGCCCAGGCCGCCGTCCGCGACGCCGGAACGCTCGCGGACCGCTTCATCGCCCCGCCCGAGGACAAGGAGAAACCGCGTATCTACGTGGTCGGGGGGGACTTTTTCTCACAGAGCCAGTACGAGGGCGTCCGCGGCGACACGGAGGGCATCTTCTCCCGTTTCGCGGCGCAGGCCCGCAAGGAAGGATACGGCTCCGGGGCCGCCGCCGCGGACGAAGATCCCTATACCGAAACCCTGGCCCGGATCTACCTTGAGCAGGGCTATGAGGATGAGGCAAAGGACATTTATTCGAAACTAAGTTTGCGATATCCGGAAAAAAGTGTTTACTTTGCAGCCCTTATCGAGGAAATAGACAAAAAAGATAATTGATTATGAATGCACTGTTTGTGATTTTGACCGTATTGATCATCCTCGCCGCGATCCTGCTCATCATCGTGGTGCTGCTGCAGAACGGCAAGGGCGAGGGCCTGGCCAGCAACTTCGTGTCTGCCAACCAGACGCTCGGCGTCCGCCAGACCGCCGACCTGCTGGAGAAGGTCACCTGGGGCCTCGTGGCCTTCATCCTGGTGGTCTCCATCGTGGCGTCCTTCACGACCGGTTCCGGCAATACCGCCATCGACGTGACCGACCAGATCGAGAACGTGGCCGGCGACGCGCAGCCCGCCTTCCCGACCGCTCCCGTCCAGCAGGAAGCTCCGACCCAGGACGCTCCGGCCAACTAAGGCAAAGACGGTTCAAACCCAAAGCGGGGTGCAAATCAGCCGATTTGCACCCCGCTTCCGTATTAAGCCAGCGTCGCCGCCTCAACGGTTCCGCAGGACGGTCTGCCCGTCCACGCAGTCCACTTCGATGCGGGAATCCTTGCGGATCTTGCCTTCCAGGATCTCGCGGGCGAGTTTGTTCACCAGTTCGCGCTGGATGAGCCGCTTGACCGGCCGGGCGCCGTACACGGGGTCGTAACCGTTTTCGACCATGTCGTCCTCGAAGGCCCGCGTGTAGCTCAGCTCCACGTTCTCGGCCTCCAGCTTCTTGCGCAGGATCTCCATCTGGATGCGCACGATCTGCCGGATGTCGTCCGGGGTGAGGGCGTCGAAGACCACGATCTCGTCGATACGGTTGAGGAACTCCGGACGCATGCGCAGGCGCAGCTCCTCCTCCTTCAGGTTGGAGGTCATGATGAGGATGGTGTTCTTGAAGTCCACCGTGCGGCCCTTGTTGTCGGTCAGCCGGCCATCGTCGAGCACCTGCAGGAGCGTGTTGAACACGTCGGGGTGCGCCTTCTCGATCTCGTCGAGCAAGATAACGGAGTAGGGCTTGCGCCGCACCGCCTCGGTCAGCTGGCCGCCCTCGTCGTAACCGACATATCCCGGAGGCGCGCCGACCAACCGGCTCACGGTATGGCTCTCCTGGTACTCGCTCATGTCGATACGCGTCATCATCGCCTCGTCGTTGAAGAGGAACTCGGCCAGCGCCTTGGCAAGTTCGGTCTTGCCCACGCCGGTGGTGCCCAGGAAGAGGAAGGAACCGATGGGACGGTGCTCGTTGGACAGGCCCGCACGGCTGCGGCGGACGGCGTCCGAGACGGCCGCGATGGCCTTGTCCTGGCCGACCACGCGCTTGTGCAGTTCCTGCTCCATCCGCAGGAGTTTCTCTTTCTCGCTCTCCAGCATACGGTTGACCGGGATGCCGGTCCAGCGCGCCACGACCTCGGCGATGTCCTCGGGATCCACGGCTTCGTTGATGATGGGATCCTTGATGGCCGCCTGCTTCGCGCTCAGTTCCTCGATGCGCTTCTGGGCGGCGGCGAGCTTGCCATAGCGGATCTCCGCCACCTTGCCGTAGTCGCCGGAGCGCTCGGCGATGGCCGCCTCACGCTTGTAGTCCTCGATCTGCTGGCGGGTGTTGTTGAGTTCGGTGACGATCTCCTTTTCCTCGCCCCAGCGCTTCGCCAGCGCGTCCCGCTCGGCCTGCGCGTCCTTGAGTTCCTGGTCGATCTTCTCGCTCTTCAGGCTCACGCCCTCGCGCTTGACGGCCTCCTTCTCGATCTGCAGCTGGCGTATCTTGCTGTCCAGCACGTCGATGGGTTCCGGGACGGAATTCATCTCCAGGCGGAGCTTGGAGGCAGCCTCGTCCACCAGGTCGATGGCCTTGTCCGGCAGGAAACGGTTGTTGATGTAGCGGTGGCTCAGGTTTACGGCGGCGATGAGCGCGTCGTCCTCGATGCTCACGCGGTGGTGCGTTTCGTATTTTTCCTTCAGGCCGCGGAGGATGGCGATGGACTCGGCCGGGCTGGGCTCGTCCACCATCACCTTCTGGAAGCGGCGCTCCAGGGCCTTGTCCTGCTCGAAGTACTTCTGGTATTCGTCCAGGGTGGTGGAGCCGATGGTGCGCAGCTCGCCGCGCGCCAGGGCGGGTTTCAGGATGTTGGATGCGTCCATCGCGCCGGAGGAGCGCCCGGCGCCGACCAGCGTATGGATCTCGTCGATGAAGAGGATGATCTCGCCGTCGCTGTCGACGACCTCTTTCACGACGCCTTTGAGCCGCTCTTCGAACTCGCCCTGGTACTTGGCGCCTGCGATCAGCGCGCCCATATCCAGGGAATAGACCTTGCGGCTCTTGAGGTTCTCGGGCACCTGCCCGTTGACGATCTTGGTGGCGATTCCTTCCGAGATGGCGGTTTTGCCGACACCCGGTTCGCCGACCAGGATCGGGTTGTTCTTGGTCCTCCGGCTCAGGATCTGCAGCACGCGACGGATTTCCTCGTCGCGGCCGATGACCGGGTCGAGTTTCCCTTTGGCCGCGGCCTCGTTGAGGTTCACGGCGTACTTGCTTAAGAATTCGTGCTTGTTTTCCATATCAAAATCGTCGGCCCGCTAGTGGGCCGCTTTTCCTGCGCTCAAATGCCGGGCCACTGACATTTTGTCAGCATTCCGGGAGGGGTATCAACAGCCCGGTATTTTATTATCTTTGTAGAAGATAAAACCGATGACAGCCATGACCTTTCCCCTTTTCCTCCAGATCCTGACGGTACTCCTGCCGCAGGTCTTCTCCGACCACATGGTCCTGCAGCAGGGCCGCAGCGTGCCCGTCTGGGGCGAAGCCGCCCCGAAAGAGCAGATCGTCGTCTCCCTGCTCCCGGAAGCGGGCGGCGCCCCCGTCGCGAGCGTCAAGGTCCGGGCCGACGGACAGGGCGCCTGGTCCGCGGAACTGCCCGCCGGACAGGCCGACGGCAAGGCCTACGTCCTGCAGGTGCGCGGGAAGAAGGAAACACTGCGCTTCTCGGACGTGGTCTTCGGTGAGGTCTGGCTCTGTTCCGGACAGTCCAACATGGCCTATGAGATGCGGCGCTCCTGGCAGGCCCCGCCCCGCCGGGGAGAGGACCTGGCCACGGCCGAACTCTCCGCCCCGGCCAACCCGTCCATCCGCGTGTACCTGAGCGGCAGCCGCCCCGCGCGCCGGGGCGAGCCGGCCCGGGACGCCTGGAAGATCGCGGACGGCGAGTCCCTCGCCCCCGTCTCGGCGGCGGGCTACTTCTTCGCCAAGCAGCTCCAGGCGGAACTCGGCGTGCCCGTGGGGCTCATTTCCGCCTCGGTGGGCGGATCGGCGATCGCCCAGTGGCTCCCCGGCGGCAACCTCGGTTCGCGCATGGTCGAGCCCCTGATGCCCTACGCCCTGGCCGGCTTCCTGTGGTACCAGGGCGAGACCGACCTGGCACAGCGGAACGATCATTATCTGGAAGATGAGCAACAACTTGTCGCTTTCTGGCGGGAAGGTTTCTGCACGCCCGGCGCCCCGTTCTATTCCGTGCTGCTGGCACCCCACACCTACTCCGACCGCATGCACCGGCAGTCGATGGTCACCGCCGAGGCCCTGCCGCTTTTCTGGCAGACGCAGCTGCGCTCCGAGCAGACGGTCCCCGGCAGCGCCGCCATCTGCATCTCCGACCTGGTGGACAATCTCGAGGACATCCATCCCTCCTATAAGTGGACGGTCGGCGAGCGGCTCGCCCGCACCGCCCTGGCCCTGCATTACGGCCGGGAAGGGAGCGAATGGTCCGGACCCCGGGCCGAGTCGCTGCGCGCAGAAGCGCGTCCCGACGGCGCCGGGCAGCGCCTGGTGGTGCGCTTCAGCCATTGCGGAGAGGGGCTTGCCGGCCGCAGCAACTCCGTGGAGCCGCGCAGCACCGCCCGGCTCAAATGGTTCGAAATCGCGGGCGCCGACGGCATCTGGCACGCCGCCCTGGCGGACATCGTCGGCACGGACGAGGTGGCCGTGAGCCATCCGGACGTCCCCGCCCCGAAGGCCGTCCGCTTCGCCTGGCGCGAGACCGCGCAGCCGAACCTGTTCAATTCCGCCGGCCTCCCGGCCTATCCGTTCATCCTGACCCTCCGATAAATGAGTCCGAAACGTCTTCTTTCCGCAGTCTCCCTGCTCCTGATCGCCTGCTCCCTGCACGCCCAGCCCCTGCGTCTGCTGATCGGAACCTATACCGACGACGACGCCACTTCCGCCGCCTACCTGATGGCCTTTGATTCCGGGACCGGGTCCGCGACCCTGCTCGACCGCGCCCCCGTGCGCAATCCGGCGTTCATCATCCCCTCGGCGGACGGGACGCGCGCCTGGTCCGTCAGCGAATCCAACGACGGAAGGCAGGGCGCCTACTCCTACATCCTCGGAGACAACACCCTGAAAATGACCAGTTTCCAAAGGAACTGCCCTTCGGGGAGCGGCAGCGGAAACCCCTGCAACATCCTGTATCTGAACGGATTCATCCTGACCGCGGACTATTTCGGGGGCACCGTCTCCGTCTTCCCGGTCGCCGCAGACGGCTCGTTGGAGCCGCTCTGCAAGACCTTTTCCTTCGGGGAGCGCTCCCGGATGCATTGCTGCCGGCTCTCCCCCGACGGGAAGTGGCTGTTCGCCTCCGACCTGGGGTGCGACGCCATCCGGCGTTTCCCGGTGCTCCCGGGCGGCAGCCTGCCCGTCGGCGAGCCGGACATCGCCTTCCGGGCCACCCCCGGCAGCGGCCCCCGGCATTTCGTTTTCAGCGCCGATGGCCGCTTCTGCTACCTGCTGGGCGAGCTGGGTGATACGCTGACGGTGCTGCGCTACGAGGACGGCACGCTTACCCCGGTCCAGGAACTCAAGGCCTACCGCGGGCGCGGCAAGGGCAGCGCCGACATCCACCTCAGCCCGGACGGCCGCTTCCTCTACACCAGCCACCGGCTCCGCAAGGATGGCATCGCCATCTTCCGCGTCGATCCGCAGACCGGTCGGGTCCGCCGCGCCGGCTACCGGCGGACGGGCGTGCATCCGCGCAATTTCGCCATCTCGCCCGACGGCCGCTGGCTGCTCTGCGCCTGCCGCGACGACGACGGCATCGAAGTCTATGCGCGTGACGCCGCCACCGGGGCCCTCACCTTAAAAGCGGACAGGACGATCCGTGTGGACCGTCCCGTCTGCGTGCAGTTTTTCTGATCAGATTTATTCCGCGCAGTAGCCGACCGTCTGGCCGAGCACGACCACCAGCGAGGGCTTGATGCCCAGGGTCTCGACGAGTTTCTGCTGGTCCCAGCCGCCGCGGGCGCGGCTGCCGATGCCCGCGTTGGCGCAGGCCAGGTACACGTTCTGGGACACGTAGCCCACGTCCACGTAGGAGACCGTGGCGGCCCCGCCGCCGTCGGGATTCTCCCCCTTCGTCTTGTCGGTGTCCGCGAAGAAGAGCAGGTCCAGGGCAGCCCCTGCCGCTTCGCCCCGTCCGGTCAGGCTGCGGAAGTCTCCTTCCTTGACCAGTTCGAGGGTATGGTTCTTAAAATTGTAGTAGTATGCGCCCGTCTTGAAGAAGGCGTACACCTCGATCTCCTGACGGTTGGAGCCGGTCGGGGAGGTGCGCTTGCCGTCGGGACGGTTCACGCCCACGGCGGCCCAGAGGATATTGGAAAGGTCCTGCAGCGGGATCTCCTTGTCGGTGAAGCCGGAGGAGGACTTGCGGGCCTTGAGCGCCTGCATCAAGGTCATGCCTTCATCATAGGAGGGTTCGAGGAGCTGGATGGTTTTCGGCGCCTTCTGGGCGCAGGCGGACAGGCTCAGCAGCGCCACCGCCATCAGGGTAAGGATACGTTTCATACAACAAATATAGCAAAAATGGCGCTAACTGCTACCCGGGCACAAAAACGCAAAAAAATTTTGGTGTTTCAAAAAATGTCTCTATCTTTGCAATCCCAACCCGAACGGGTACTGCGGAAATAGCTCAGTTGGTAGAGCGCAACCTTGCCAAGGTTGAGGTCGCGGGTCCGAGCCCCGTTTTCCGCTCAAACATAATGATCGTCCACGTGACGATCATTTTTGTTTGAATGCAGGTCGTTGCGACCCGCGACCTCAACCCACCCCCGAGGGGTCGGCGGCAACAGCCGCCGGGGGGTAACGTTGAAGCGAAGGCGTCGCGGAGCGACGCCGCGGGTCCGAGCCCCGTTTTCCGCTCAAACAAGAAGAGGCAGCCAATTTGGCTGCCTCTTTTCGTTTATACCGATGCAGGAAGAGCTATTTCTTCTTGCGCCGGGCCTCGCGGGCGGCCTTCTTCTCGGCCTTCGCGGCCTCGGCGGCACGCTGCTCGGCCTCCACCACCTGCTTGGTCCGGAACAGGATCACGCCGTTCTGGCCCTGCATGCCGTAGATGGACGAAGTACCGTCCTTCAGCACTTCCACCGAATAGATATCCTCCGGGCGGAGGTAGGTGACGTTGTCCGTAATGATGCCGTCCACCACGAACAGCGGCTGGGTCTGGCCGGAGTTGGTGCCGACGCCACGGATGACGATCTGCGGCATCTGCCCGTCCGTACCGCCGGGCGAGACCATCACGCCCGGTTCGGCGCGAAGCAGGTCGAATACGGTGTTGTACTGCGTCTTCTCGTTCGCGGGACGCACTTTCTCCTGGGCGCCCAGGATGCCGCAGGTGAGCAGCAGCGCGGCGGCAAGTAGCAATGTCTTTTTCATAACAAGCGCAAAAATAGCTTTTTTTCGTATATTTACATTTCGATTATCCGTCAAAATCATTTGCCATGAAACGGTTGCCCGTCCTCCTGACCATCTTCCTCTCCGGCGCCCTGGCGCTGGGTGCACAGCCGAAGCCCAACTACGACCTCGCCTCGCAGTTCTCCGCCAAGCGCATCTCCCAGATGGTCTTCTCTACAAGTCTCACACCAAACTGGTTCTGCGATTCGGACAAATTCTGGTACGAATGGAAGACCCCGCAGGGCACGCAGTACTGGATCGTGGACCCCGAGACCGGCCGCAAGACCCCGGCGTTCGACATGGAGCGGCTCGCGATGGAGATCACGCAGGTCACCCGCGACCCCTTCGACGCCCAGCACCTGCCCATCGAGAACCTCAAGCTCAAGGACGACAAGTACTTCCGTTTCGACATCCGGGGCACGCAGGAAGTCCCGGACACCCTGGCGCAGAAGCGCGCGGAGCGCGAGAAGAAGGACGGAAAGGCCCCCAAGGGCCCCCAGACCCCGAAAATGACCAAGAAGGTCTGGCATTTCCAGTATGAGATCGCCACCGGCAAGCTCGAGCAGTACAAGCCCGAGAAGCGCGAGTACCCCGCCTGGGCCAGCGTCTCCCCGGACGGACAGACGGGTGTCTTCGTCAAGAACTCCAACCTCTTCTGGATGGACAAAGAGAACCTCGCGAAAGCCGCCGAGGACGAAAAGGACTCCACCCTGGTGGAGCACCGCCTCACCTCCGACGGCGTCCGCCAGTACGGCTTCGGCGTGGACAACTACACCGGCGACACCGAGACGGACACCACCCGCCGCTCGATGGCGCGCGGGGTCGTCTGGTCCCCGGACAGCAAGCACTTCGTGGCCGTCAAGACCGACATGCGGAAGATCAAGGACCTCTGGGTGATCAACGCCCTCAGCCAGCCGCGCCCCACCCTGGAGACCTACAAATACCAGATGCCCGGCGAACCGGGCCCCAGCGAGGAACTCTACGTCTTCTCGATGCCCGACGGCGCCTCCAAGCGCTACCGCATCAACGCCTTCAAGGACCAGACGGCGGACGTGTCCACGCGCCCGCGCAAGTTCCGCGAGACCTATGACAAATACCGCTCGCGCGTGTGGCTGGGCGACAATGACGGCTTCTGGCTGGTCCGCGGCTCGCGCGACCTGCACCGGATGGACGTCTGCCGCGTGGACCTCGCCTCCGACTCCACCCGCACCGTCGTCTCCGAGCGGATGAACACCTACGTCGAGGACCGCCAGATCCACCTGCTGGGCGGCGGGAAGCAGCTGCTCTGGTGGTCGGAGCGCAACGGCTGGGCGAACCTCTACCTCTACAACGCCGACGGCAGCCTGGTGCGCAACCTTACCGAGGGCGCCTTCCACGTCGAGGACATCCTCGCCGTGAACGAGAAGGAAGGCTACGTGCTCTTCTCCGCCTGCGGCGTGAACAAAGACGAGAACCCCTACCAGCTGCACACGTACCGCGTGCCCCTCGCCGGCGGGGCGATGAAGCAGCTGGACATGGACGACATGAACGTGGACGCCACCGCGAGCGACAGCGGCCGCTGGATGGTGGGGAACTGCTCCCGCGTGGACTACGCCCCCGAGGCCTGGCTGATCGGCCGTGACGGCAAGCGCACCCTGCTGGAGCAGGCCGACCTGAGCCTGCTGTTCGCCGCGGGCTACAAGATGCCGGAGCGCTTCAAGGTCAAGGCAGCGGACGGCGTCACCGACCTGTACGGGGCTATGTACAAGCCCTTCGACTTCGACTCCACGCGCGTCTATCCCATCATCGACTACGTCTATCCCGGCCCGCAGGTCGAGGCCAACAACATCGCCTGGTCCAAG
>CAMVGM010000075.1 GCA_947167015.1 uncultured Bacteroidales bacterium | reverse complement strand
CTGGCGGAAGTTGTCGGAGCCGGTCTTCATCGTCAGGCGGTACACGCCCACGGTCACGGGGTGCTCCTTGGCGGTGTCCCAGGGGCTGGACGCGGTGTAGTAGCCGGCGCGGCCCAGCACGCGGTCGGCGATGTAGTCCTTGCGGGTGCGGTTGGAGTCCACGATGGCCTTGATGAGGTTCTCCGGCACGTCGTTGAAGTTCGCCAACAGTTGCTTGGTGTCTTTCGGCAGGCAGTAGCCGCCGTAGCCGAAGGAGGGGTTGTTGTAGTGCGTGCCGATGCGCGGGTCCAGGCAGACGCCCTCGATGATCGAGCGGGTGTCCAGGCCTTTCATCTCGGCATACGTATCCAGTTCGTTGAAGAAACTCACGCGCAGCGCCAAATACGTATTTGCGAACAACTTCACCGCCTCCGCCTCCGTCGTGCCCATCAGCAGCACTTCCGGTTCATTCAACGCCGCCTCCCGCAACAACCCGGCAAACGTCTCAGCAGCCTCGCGCAATGAGCCGGCAGCGTGCGAGGGCGTTGCGTCCGCGGCGGGAAATTGGTTTTTCGCGCTACTGCACGAAAAATAATTTTCTGTCGCGGCGTGGCAGGCTGCCGGCTCATCCACGCCAACGATAATACGGGAAGGATAGAGGTTATCGTACAAGGCCTTAGATTCGCGAAGAAACTCCGGCGAGAAAAGGATCTTCGGCGTAACGACGGAGAACGAGCCGTCGGCCAGCCGCTCGCGATAACTAAACCGCTCCCGCGCCGACCGCGTAAAACCGACCGGCACGGTCGATTTGATAACCATCACCGCATCGGGATTCACCCGCAGCACGAGATCGATCACCTCCTCCACGTGGCTGGTATCGAAGAAGTTACGCTTCGGGTCATAATTCGTGGGCGCCGCGATCACCACGAAATCGGCGTCGCGGTATGCCGCCGCGCCGTCCAGCGTGGCCGTCAGATGCAGCGGCTTCTCGGCCAGGTAACGCTCGATATACTCGTCGCGGATCGGACTCTGCCGGCGGTTGATCAGATCTACTTTTTCGGGAATGACGTCCACGGCGGTCACGTCGTGGTGCTGCGCGAGCAAGGTCGCGATGGAAAGGCCGACATATCCGGTGCCGGCAATGGCGATTTTCATATCAGTTTGCAGAATAGTTCGGGGTTTAACTTGGTTTCGATGGCATGCCGGAAGGCCGACAGGCGGTGCAGGTCGGAGCCGGTGCGGCAGTAACGCCCCTCGGCGAGCAGCCGCTCCGCCTTCTTCCGGACCTCCGGGCCGTAGGCGCCGGCCAGGGACGGGAGGTTCAGCTGGAAGGCGACACCCAGTTCGTCCTGCAGGCGGGCGTAGTCGCGGTGGTCCATATAGACGTAGCGCTCGGGATGGGCCAGGAGGGGCTGGAAGCCCTTTTTGCGGATGGCCTTCAGCAGCCCGTCGAGGTCGAGGGGCGGGTTGAAGTAGCTCGTCTCGACGAGGAGTGTCTCCCCCATCGGCAGGAGTTCGCCGGCTTCGAGGCGCTCTTCGAACAGGGGGTCGAGCATGTTTTCCGCGGCCAGGTGCATCGTTATCGGGCCGCTGTAGGCGGCCTGGAGTTCGGCGAAACGGGCACGGAGTTGCGCCGGTGTGTTGGGGATGTCCTCCATCACGTGGGGCGTGAGCCATACCTCCTCCACGCCCTGCGCTTCATACCAGCGCAGGGCCGCGAGGCTGTCTTCGAGGGTGGGGATGCCGTCGTCCACGCCGGGCAGGATGTGGCAGTGCCAGTCGGTCCAGCCGCGGAGGACGCCCGCCTCAAGCAGGCTTTTCTTGCGTGTGAAGGGCCACATCAGCGTTTAGGCCTCGGCTTTTTCCTCGGCGGAGCCGTAGGTGCTGCCGTAGCGGTAGCCGTATTTGTATCCGTACTTGTAGCCGTAGCGGCCGCCGCCGTCGGTGCCGTTCAGCAGCAGGGCCATGTTGTTGTAGCGGCGGGTGGCGTAGTACTTGTCGATTTCGGGGAGCATCACGCGGTCCAGCAGGCCGGCGCGGACCACGAACACGGTGGCGTCGGCGAGGCGCTTGATGAGGTCGGCGTCGGTGACGATCTCCACGGGCGGGCAGTCCAGGAAGATGTAGTCGTACTCGCCGCGGAGTTCGGCGATCAGTTTCTCCAGGCGCGGGTCGGCCAGGAGTTCGGCCGGGTTCGGCGGCAGGGAGCCGACGGGCAGCCAGTCGGGGGCTTTCTCTTCTCCCTTGACGATCAGCGACTTCCAGTCGTTGCTGCGGCCGCTGAGCCAGTCGGTGAGGCCGGTCTTGGGCTTGCCGGCGAAGAAACTCAGCGACTGCTTGCGCAGGTCGAGGTCGATCGCGATGACGCGCTTGCCCTTGATGGCGAAGGTGGTGGCGAGGTTGGCGGAGATGAAGGTCTTGCCGCTGCCGGGGTTCATGGAGGTGAGCATCACCACGTAGGCGCCCTCCCCTTCCTTGCCGCGGATGAACTCGAGGTTGGTGCGGACCACGCGGAAGGCTTCGTTGATGGTGTTGCGGCTGCGCGGCTTGACCACGATCTTGCGCTCTTCAGGGTTGTCCTTGGCGTAGCGCAGGCGGCGCGGGGTGAGCCGGTCGCGCAGGGTGAGTTTCGGCTTGTAGGCGGCGGGCAGTTCGCCCAGGAAGGGCACGGAGAGGTTCTCGAGGTCCTTGCGGCCGCGGACGGTGCTGTTGGTGGTCTCGCGCAGGTAGATGATGGCGAACGGGATGGCGAGGCCGAGCAGCAGGGCCACCAGGAGGATCATCTTGCGGTTGGGCGATACGGGGGCGCCGGAGCCGTTCGGCTGGGCCACCACGCGGGTGTTGTAGGCCGTGAAGGCCTGGGAGAGTTCGTTCTCCTCGCGCTTCTGCAGGAGGAAGAGGTAGAGGCTCTCCTTGACCTTCTGCTGGCGCTCGTCGGAGAGGAGCTGGCCGGCCTGGCGGGGGCTGTTGCTCACGCGGGCGTCGGCGCGCGACTGGGCGCTGCGGCTGCTGGCGAGCTGTGTCTCCAGCGAGACGGTGTAGTTGTCGATGGAACTGAGGATGTTGCTGCGCTGGGCGTCGAGCTGGCGGTCGAGGTCCTGCACGAGGACGTTCTTCTCGGAGCTGCTCTCCGCCAGGCGGTTGCGCTGCAACTGGGTGGTGTTGAACTGATTGATCTGCGCCTGGATGCCGGGCTCGGTCAGGCCGGCGTTCGAGGGCAGCAGGCTGCCGCGGGCGTCGCGGATGTAGGCCGCCAGGTAGCGCGCGATGGACAGCTGGTTGTTCAGCGCCTGGATGTCGCGCCCGGCTTCGGCGGACAGTTGCATGTCCAGGCCCACGGAGGCGGCGGCGTCGGGGATGCGGTGCTCGCTGCGGAAGGAGGAGATGTTGCGGTCCACGTCGCCGAGTTCCTCTTCGATGATGCGCAGGCGGTCGGCGATGAACTCGTTGGTGGCCGTGCTGATCTGGTTCTTGTCCTTGATCCAGATCTCGTTATAGACGTTGATCATCATGTTCAGGATCTCCGTGGCGCGCTGGACGTTGACGTCCTGCAGGGAGAGGTCGATGACGGTGGCGTCGCGGCTGCTGAGGGCCACGCTGAGGCGGCTCAGGACGCCGCGGGCGGCGGCGTAGGGGCTGCGTTTGGTCACGAGGATGGTGCCTTCGGCGGCGGGGGCGTTGGGGTATGCCGGCGGCAGGATGGCGATGCGCCCGAGGGGCGTCTGCACGGTATCCTGCAGGGCGGCGGTGACGGTCTGCTTGCGCTGGCTCTTGTCATCCGGGGTAGCGAAGCCGCTGAGGGTGAATTTGTTATCGCCGGCGGGCTTGAGGGAGAGCTGGGCCGCGGTGTTGTCGGGCAGGTCCAGGAACTCCAGGCGCAGGGGCAGGCGGTCGCCGTACAGGAGCCGGTCGTAGCGGAGGTCTTTCTCCTTGTACTCGGTGTTGACGCCGAGGCGGCGCACCACCTCGGTCATCAGGTCGGGCGACTTGAAGTTGATGATCTCGTTGTTGACGTTGACGTTGCTCTGCACGAAGCCGATGCTGCTGAAGGCCGCGGCGGCGTCGGTGGCGATGGAGCGGCCTTTGCTGTCTTCCTTGACGAGGATGGACGCGGAGCGGGTGTACACCGGCGGCGTGGTGAGGATGTAGAGGGCGGCCGCCAGGAGGCAGAGGCCGACCGAGAGGACGAACCAGCGCCATTTGCTGATGCAGAGGCTCCAGAGTTCCAGGAGGCCGAGGGGCTGCTGTTCGTTGGTGGGGGTTGTTGCCATTATTGCTTGGTGTTTTTGATTCTTCTGTCATCCCCGGCTTGACCGGGGATCTCCTATTTCAGCCGGAAGATCAGCAGCGCGATGGACGTTCCCAGCGAGGCGAGGCTCAGCCAGAAGGAGCTGCTGCGGACGTTGTTGCCGTTGACGGTGGAGTCGCGGCGGCGCTTGTCGTTCGGGGTTACGTAGATGGTGTCGTCCTGCTGGATGTAGTAGGCCGGGGAGTTGTAGACGCTCTGCGCGCTGGTGAAGTCCAGTTTGTGGATCTCGTCGCCGTTGGCGCCGTGGCGGACCAGCGTGACGTTCTGCCGCTCGCCGTTGATGGTGAGGTCGCCCGAGAGGGCCAGGGCGTCGAAGATGGTGAACTGGTCGCGGTCGATGCGGAAGCGGCCCGGGCGGGCCACCTCTCCCAGGACGGAGAAGCCGAGGTTCATGAATTCTACCGTGACCACGGGGTCTTTGGCCTGCTCGCTCGCGATGATCTCGCGCTTGATGAAGTCGCAGACCTCGGCGCGGGTCATCCCTTCGATCCGGAGGCGGCCGAGGACCGGGAAGTCGATGCAGCCGTCGGAATCGACGGTGTAGCCGGAGATGTTGGTGGCCGATTGCGACATGTTGGAGCTGCCGGAGGTGAGGGACTGGTTCTCGCCCAGGCGGCGGGTGAAGTACGGGAGGTTGAACATCGCGGTGATCTCGGGCTCACGGCAGTTGACGATGATGGAGACCTGGTCCATCGGCTTGAGCCGGATGGGCTGGGCCGGGATGTGGGCGATGGTGGTGGCGTCGGCGGCGTCTTGCAGATAGACGATGTTCTGCGGCGTGCTGCAGCTGGTCGCGCTCAGGCCCGCGACCGCAAGCGCGCACGCGAGGGCCGCAAGTGAATGGGTTAAGTATTTCATTGTGTGTGATTTGTTTTGTCGGGGATAAAAGAATCCACTCCCTGAGGTGAGGCCTTTTTCGCGCGGGGGCATTGCTTTGCTTTGCGGGTGGCATTGCTTTGCTTGCTTCGCGCGTGGGTGCGCGGGCGCTTGGGCGCTTGCGCAGACGCAGGCTGCGAACACGCTTGGCAGCGTGTCCGTTCGCCATAGGCTTCAGTTTCAGGCAGTTCGAGGTCTGGCGGTTGTTTTTTCCGCCCGGGTCCGCCCCTATCCAAGGGCTTTGCCGTGACCGCTTTTTGTGGGTACAAAGGTAGGTATTTATTGTCTTTTAGACAATAGGTCCTGGTGGATTCCGGGGATCATATTAAGGTCAAATAGGATGGAGATTTGGTCATTGTGCTGAAAACGTGCGGCCGTTTTGTGAGCTGGATCCCGGGCCGGCCGCCGGGGCCGGGCGACTGTTTTTTATAACGATTTTGTACTCAATACAATCCGATGCCTCGGGTGTCGTTTTTGCCCACCCGAGGCATTGGAAGGTATTGATTCTTAATTGTTTATAGTTTACGGCGGTCAGGGCTTTGACGCGATCCTGGGGCACCGCCGCCGCGCATAAGGGTACGCGGCGGCTACAAGGCGGCCGTGTGCGGGGGGCTCCGGACAAGGCCCTCCTCCCCGGCCGCTTGTTGCCCGGGGTCGTCCCGGAAATGACATGTATTCCGGGATGAAGGGTAGTTTGAGGTGGGGGTTCATCCCGGATAACAGGGGGTTTCCGGGACAAAGGTCGACAAAAACCAGGGGCTGTCCCGGAAATGGGGTGGTTTTCGGGATGAAGGTCGGGGCTAGGGTGAAGTTTTGGCCAAGTTTGGGCCGCGGGGGTATGGGGCGGAGCCCCATTCTAGAGCGTGAGGTCTTCGGCGGTGAGTTTGGGGACGTAGTGGATGCCGTCGCGGCGGTAGTAGCCGAGCGGGTCGCCGTCGTGGACGGGGACGAGCTCGATCGTCTCGCCGGGCTTGCCGACGGCGAGCACGCAGATCGGCTCGAGCGGCAGGCAGAGGCCTTCGCGGATGGGCTCGCGGTCGAAGTTCCTGATTATCAGGCATCCCAGCCCCATCTCCACGGCCTTCAGCGTCATCGCCTGGAGGGAGATTCCCAGGTCGATGTCGATGCCGGGGTTCTCGGGGACGGTGCTGCAGACGATGATGAACGCTTCGGGTTCGGTGCCCGGGAAGGGCAGGTGCAACTCGGGCAGTCCCCTCCCCATCCGGATGTACTGGTTGACGAGGTCGGCCTCCGGACCCTTCACCACGGGCTTGAAGCGCAGGCGCTGGAGGTTGATGCTGGAGGCGACTTTCGGGTTGACGGCGATGAGGGCGTCCAGCTGCCGGCGGTGGACGACGTAGGACTTGTCGTATCCGCGGTAGCTGCGGTCCAGGGTGAGGAGCCGGTCGAGGGAAGGCCGGGCGGGGACTTTGGGTTTCGCTCCCCGCCCGAAGACCTCCTCGTAACGCTTTTCGAGGTAGTTGTCTGCCATTACCCGATGGTTTCCATTTTCGCGAGGACGCGGGCGCGGTTCTCCTCGATGGTGCCGCCGTCCACGTTCACCTCCCAGTACTTGCCGGCCGCCTTATAGTAGTCGATGAGCGGCTCGGTCTGCGTGTGGTAGGTCTTGATGCGGTTCGCGATGGTCTCGTCGGAGGCGTCGTCGGCGCGGCCCTCGATGATGGCGCGGCCGCGGATGCGCTGGAAGATCATGTCGTCGCTGATCATCAGGCCCACGACGGCGGTGACGGCCTCGCCCCGCTTCTCGAGGATCTTGTCGAGGTCGGCGGCCTGCGCGAGGTTGCGCGGGAAGCCGTCCAGCAGGAAGCCGTCCACGCCCTTGACAGTGTCGAAGGCAGTCTCGATCATCCCCTCCACGACGGAGTCGGGCACGAGCGAGCCGGCGTCGATGAGGGTCTTCGCCTGCTTGCCGAGTTCGGTGCCGGCGGCGATTTCCGCGCGGAGCAGCTCGCCGGTGGAGATGTGCTTGAGGTTGTACTTCTGGGCGATGGCGCCTGCGTGGGTGCCTTTTCCGGCGCCGGGAGGGCCGAAGAGGATGTAGTACTTCTTCATGGGGTTATCGTCAATTACGTAGATGTCTTTGTTGTTGCGGCCGAGTTCGTCGTAGTCGAGGCCGAAGCCGACGATGAAGGCGTTGGGGATCTCCATGCCCACGTAGTCCAGTTTGTCGGGCTTGTCGTACACGTCCGGCTTGACGAGCAGGGTGCAGATGCGGACCTCGGCGGCGCCTTCCTTGTCCAGGAGCATCTCCTTGAGGGCCACGATGGTGTTGCCGGTGTCCACGATGTCCTCGCAGATGATGACGCGACGGCCCTTGACGCTGCTGGTCAGGCCCATCACGTTCAGGACGGTGCCGGTGCTCTGGGTGCCCTGGTAGGAGGAGAGTTTGATGGAGATGACCTGGCAGGGGAAGGTGATGCGCTGGAGCAGCTCGCCCGTGAAGGGGATGGAGCCGTTGAGTACGCAGAGGATGACGGGGACGTCTTTGCAGTGGTAGAAGTCTCGGTTGAGTTTTTCGGCTACGTCGTCCACGGCGGCAATGATGCGGTCGTGGCGGATGTAGGGTTTGAAGACTTTGTCGTGCAGTTTGATCTTTTCTTCCATCGGGTTCGGTTTTGAGTGAGTAAAGTTAGGTATTATTTGTTTGTTGGGCAAGAAAAAAGGAGAGTTTGTGGTTTTGGGGGGCCGGGGAGTGCGGCGGGGGGGGGGGCCCGAACTTGGCCAAAACTCCTACCCATACCCCATCTTCATCCCGAAAAACACCCTGTATCCGGGATGAACCCCCACCCCAAACTACCCTTCATCCCGGAAAAGGCCCTAAATACGGGACGAAGATTGCCACCCAAACAAGGGGCCAGAAAGAAAATAGTATGTTTTCCGGGGCGACCCAGAAGATACCGCAATCTTTAAACGATTTATAATCAATGTCTTCCAACGCCTCGGGTATCATTTTTTACCACCCGAGGCAACAGTTCTTATTGATTATCAACAACATCTATTCAACGCCCCCCACTGTCTCCGGAACGGCACGGGCAACAAGCGGCCGGGAGGAGGGCCTTGCCCGCTTTGCTTTTTCCAGCAAAACCGCTATCTTTGTTGAACAACATTGAATGCCGTGGCACTTCGAGTCCACACCGCGAGTTAGGCTATATCGTGTCTAGCTCGCATTTTGTTTTTATGGACCTGATCGCCGCGGCAGTCGAAAACCAAACTGCTAACTGTCAGACAATTATGACAAACTATCTAAACTCTATCCCAAAGGACTCCCCATCCCTCGAGGAGCCCCGGATCCAGTACATCTCCACCCCGGCAATCAACCGCTACGTCAACATCCTCATCGACAAGTGGTTCAAAAGAATCCTCGGCTCCGAGGACAACAGCCAGACCCTGATCGGAATCCTACGGGAACTGATCCCAGAAAGGAATATCGTCAGTTTGAACTATGAAACGAAACCGCTGAGAAAACGCAAACGGAATCCTTTCAGCGAAGGGCACGATGCTTTCTTCGACGTGGAGTGCACCGATGCCGACGGGACTCGTTTTGTCGTAGAGATGCAGATGAACGAACAGGTTCACTTCCACGAGCGCGCCCTCTTCTATGCCACCTATCCCATTCAAGAACAGGTGATTGCGCAGAATAAGGACATGCCATACCGCTCACACGACGAACAGTATAACTATCCACCGGTCTATGTGATTGGTTTTCTGAGCTTTACACTACACCCCCAATCTCAAAGAATCCTCTACCGCTACGACCTTCGGGAACAGGCGGACGGTGAACTCATGACCGACCGGCTCAATTTCATCTTCCTGGAGATGCCGAATTACCACGGTGGGGAGCCTCGATCGGGCGATTCTTTTATCGAGAAACTCTCCTATGCGCTGATGAATATGGGATCACTTTCGGAGCGACCGGCGGCGTTGATGGAGGAGGTTTTCTGCCTGCTGTTCGAGGCGTGCGAGCTGGATAAACTGACATTAAAAGACAAACAACAATACGAGCAAGATATCATGATAACGGAAATGGACTGGAGGAACATCCTCTACACCCGGGAACTTCGGGGATATGAACGCGGACTGGGTCAAGGACGAGTGGAAGGACGAGAAGAAGGACGAAAGGAAGAGCGATTGAAAAACGCTGCCAATTTGAAACGGCTCGGAGTGCCGATTGAAACCATCGCCAAGGGCACCGGGCTCAGTGAAGAGCAAGTCCGGGCTTTGTAACCGCACTCCCCTTCATCCCGGAAAACATACCATTTTCGGGACAGCCCCGGGGGAAA
>CAMVGM010000074.1 GCA_947167015.1 uncultured Bacteroidales bacterium | reverse complement strand
TTCCGAAGAACTTGTTGTTTTCAGAAGATGGGCCTGACGGCTTATCACTTTTTCAGTCCCTCCAGATAGGCGGCTACATCCGTACCCAGCGATTCCACTTCCTCGGCCAGGCGGGACATCTTTTTCTGCGCGGAAAGTTTTCCGGCGGCTTCCTGGATGGCGACGAAGACGAGTTTGTCCTCCGCGCTGCTTTCCGGGAAACGGGAGTCGAACTTGGTCAGCATCGCCGATACGTCCTGGGCAGCCAGACGCATCAGCTGCTCCATTTCGGGAGAAGCGGCACTGAGGCGGAAAGGCTTGCCGGCGACGTTCAGCGTAATGTCCTGGGCCATATCAACTCTCCAGCAGTTTTATGCACCTGTCAATCTCCTTGATCAGCTTGCCGATCCTGTCGCGGGACGTAGCGGGGTCTCCGGAGGCCTGGAAAGCATGCATCAGTTCAAGATTGGCTATCTGTTGGTTCAAATCAGTAATCTGCTTTTTGTATTCCAGGGACTTCTCCTCACACTGCCTGAGCCGTTCTTCGAGCGTGGCGGCTCTCTGGCGTTCGGCTTCGTACAGAGCGACCAGCTTGGCGATATTTGACTTGATATCTTCGAGCATGCGGATCAGTATCTGGTCAACAATATGCAAATATAAGAAAAAAACGCAGATTGTCAAATGAACGCAAAAAAAGGACCTGCGAACCGAAGTCCGCAGGTCCCGCTGCATAATATTTATCTAAAGAGAAATTTATTTCCCAATAGGTTTGAGGATGACGGTACGGCTCAGGACGTCCTTGTTGAAGAACATCGCATCGACACCGCCATTGGCAGAGGTCTCAAGACGGCTGGCCGGGACACCGCAGCTGATGAGGTAGTCGTAGACGACCTTGGCACGCTGCTCGGACAGGGTCTGGTTGCGCTTGACGCTACCAGTGGCCTTGTCAGCGTAACCGGCAACGGAGAACTTGGTGTTGTCATCGGACTTGAGGTTCTTGATGGCGTCGGCATACATCTGCAGACGGACCTTGTCACGATCGGTCAGGTTAGCCTTGTTGATCTCGAAGAACACAGCCGTGGAGGCAGGGATCTCGTTGTTGATGAGCTTGTCAACATACTTGATGACTTCCTTCTCGATGGTGTCGCGGATGATCTTCGGGTGCTTCTCGGCATACTCGCGGGCGAGAGCCTCGGCAGCCTCCTTGGAGAGGTAACCGGCAGCGGCGGCGGCAGCGGCGGCGCGGGCGAACTTGCCATGCTTGCCACCGATGGTCCAGACACCGTTCAGGGTCAGACGGCCGGTACCCTCAGCCTTGCGATACTTGTCAGCGTCACCAAAGATGGACGGAGCCACACCGAAGCGGCCTTCCACACCAAGGGCGAAAGCAGGGGTGAAGTTGTAAGCCATGCCAAGACCGGCGGAAGCACCGAAGCGGACCTTGAGGTCATTGTTGTAAGCGACCTGCAGGACGTCATCGGCATAGGCATAGCCGGTGAGTTCGGTACCCACGGTGGCAAGGTTCATGCTCGGGCCGACGAACATATAGAGGTCGAACTTGGCAAGATCCTCAGCGAAGATGTTGGAGAAATTGACGATACCGTCGAGGAAGAGCTCACCGAAGAGTTTCTTGGGATAAGCCTCGATGTTGTCGACAGTGGTGCGATAGGCATTGCCCTTGATCTTGTCAAGGTTCTGGAAAGGACCGCCGATGACGCCACGGACACCCCAGACCGGAGTGATGTAGCGGCCGATCTGAATCTGGCCGTAGGGAGCCGGAGTGTTGAGCTCCGGAGTGAACACGGTGTTGACGCCGGCACCGATGCCGATGAACACGTCGTTGCCCTTGTAAGCAGCCTGACCGTTCGCAGCGAACGTGGCGGCAGCCAGAGCGATAGACAAAGCGATAATTCTGAGTTTCATATCTGTGCTTTATTAATTTCGTTGAACAATAAACATTCAGGAGAAATTACTCGGCTTCGACGATACCGCCACCGGCATTGCCACCGGGCTTCTCGCTGGTGCCGTGGCCATGGATGTAGTGGCTGGCGTGGGCCGGGTGGGCGCACTCATCATACTGGGCGGTGGAAGACATGGTCTTGACCTTGAAAGTGCCGACTACGCCGTTGTCACCGACGATGCGGGCGTCACCCTTAGGCGTGGCGATGACCTCGTACGGAGTGACCGTCGTGGTCTCGGTGCCGAAGACATTGTAGAGGGACCAGGCGGAGACCTTGAAATCCAGGGTCTTGGGCGTAGCCTTGATGGTGCCGTCATAGCCCTTGGCAGCGTTCTTCACATACTCTGCGAAAGCAGCCTCCTTGACGACATAGTCACCGTCAAGCTCCTGGCCGTCGTACTCGTTGTACTTGGCGCTGTCGACGAGGATGAACTCGCTGGCGTTCTCGAGCCACGCGCTATGACCATCGTGAGAATACTCGTGGCCGTGGGTCTTGGTAGCCTCGAGGTAGAGTTCCTTAACGGTCTCGACGGGGGTGCCGGCTTCCACCTTGATGGTGTAGTCGGTAATGTCGCCACCGACGGGGATGACCACGGAATAATGGGCCTTTCCGCCGGGACGGAGGGCGTTGATGTGGACGGTAGCGGAACCCTTGCCTTCCTTATAGGTGGCAGAGACCGTGTAGTTCTGATCAGCGATGTCGAACTTCGGCGCAGCACCGGTGATCGTCGTGGGGGTGGTAATGGAAGCAGCGGCGGTGACATCCTCTCCGGTGAGGATATCGACGACCGTCACATCGATCGTTGCCTCGGCAGGACCGACCTCGAAAGCGGTGGTCAATTTTTCAGGCTGGCAGGCGGCAAATACTCCTACTAACGCGATGAGTGAAAAAAACTTTTTCATTTCTTTAAAATAAATATTAAACATTAAACTAACATTCAGGTCTAGGCGCAAAGCCGAAATGCCCCTATGAGCACATACTACTTTACGATTGGCAAAGATACCGCATAAAATAATAAAAAACAAATCTTTTTCAATTATTTTATTTTAGCGGTTCAGGATACCTTCTATATAATAAGGGTTGAAATAATTCTTGGACATGATGTTGTCGGACGCCTCCGTACGGAACTCCTTGTAATAGTACCTTTCGTTGTTCGCATTGTAGGAGATGCCCATCTGGCCGGAAGTCCGCAGGCGCGGAACATAGCCGTGACGTTTCTGCGCATAAGGAGGCAGGGCGACCTGGAAACGGAAACCGCCGTTGACGTGTGCGCCCTTGTCGATTCCTTTCATGGCATAGAATCCGACGGAACAGTGGCGGAAATGCCGGATCATCTCGAACTTCGCGCCCAGGTCCCCGATCAGGAACTTTTCCGCCCGGAGGGTGAACTGCGTCTGCAGCATCGGGCAATAGTAATTGGCTGCAAAGTTCCCGTAAAACCGGAAATCCAGTCCCTCGTTGGGGACAAGCGTCAGCCCGTAAGACTCGCACAGGTCCAGCAGACCCACCTTCGTATCCACCCAGAAACGTTCGTTCGGGAAATAGTAGGCCGCTTCCAGCGCGGCCCCATAACGCTTGTTGGAAAAACGCCCGAGCGTAACCTTCCCGAAGATGTTCAGCCCCCAAGGGTCACGGAAACGCTGGGAAAGCGTGAGCAGCCCGAAGTGGACGCGGCTCTCGAGCGGACCGTAACCGTCATTGACCACCGGAATCTGGACCTGGAAGGACAGCTTGGAGCCCGGCCACAGGGACACCTCGACGGCAGGACTGAGCTGCCACAGCGACTGATATACCTGCGTGATGATCAGGTTCATCAGGCTGACCTGCGGGTAAACCACGATGTCCACCTTGCCGAAACTGCTGTTGCGCAGCGGCTGACGCCGTACCGTTTCCCAAGAGGCGTCGAGCCGCTTGGTCGCGTGCCAGATGCCCGAGGCGGGATCGAATGTCATCGTCAGTTCCGGCACCCGGAAATTGGTTCCGATCAGTTTGACGGGCTTGTCCAGCCCGGCCTCCCGAAGGATCTCCGCGGCCCGGGCGAATCCCTCGGCCGGGATCTTGTAATAGTCGTTCTCGACCGTGAAGACCGTGTATTCCCCGGATTCGGCGGCGCGGACGTTGGAGAAACCGGCCTCGACCAGCCGCTCCGCCGCCTCTTCCACCCGGACGGACGTCTGCGCCGCCGACGTCAGGGACGCCAGCGCCGGCAACAGGGCCGCAAGCAGGATCTTCCGGATTTTCCGCATAGAATACAAAGTTAATACTTTTTCAGCACTTCCGTCGTTTCGAGCCGGAGATTCTTGCCATAAGTGTCGTGACGGACATAGCCCAGGCCCGCGACATACCAACTCTCGGAATCCGTCGTCCGGTTCCTGCCGGGCCCCCGTTCCACCTTGTGCTCGCGGACGACCAGGCAGTCGAAACTGCCGACGGGCGTGGAGATGCGTTCTTCGCGCAGCACCCGGCGTTCCGTGACCTCGATGCGGTATTTCGCCCCCTTCACCTCCACGGTGCAGCGGGCGTCGGGCAGACGGTCGCCCGGTTTCATCCCGGGAGGAAGCAAGGCGGGCGTTCCTTCCGAGCGCATTTCCGCGTTGGGGAACAGGCCGGCCAGCACGGCTTTCAGGGACGCGCCCAGGTCCATCCGCGCGCCGCCGTCCGCATCGACCGTCACCGTCATCGGCGCCGGACCGCCGAACATCGGGGACCCGCCAGGACGGCCCAGCTGGAAGGTATAGTCCACTTCCCGGCCGTTTCCGGACGGCCGGACCGATACGATGTGCAGCGTGGTGGTCCGGCGGAGTTTCCCGTTGTCCGCGTCATAGCGCTCGTAGTAGAGCGTACGGCCGGGCTGCATGCAGAAAAAAGGCTCCCCGGCAACGGCCGGAAAGGCCGGCAGCAGGAGAAGCAGCAGGATCGACAGGCGAATGTTGCGGACTATTTTCACGCTGCAAAGATGAGAATTATTTTCCATATCTTTGCACCATGAGTCCATCCCCCGGTCTGCAGGCCTACATCGAAGCGGAAATCCTGCCCCGCTACGACGCGTTCGACAAGGCGCACCGCCGCCCCCACGTGGAGCGCGTCATCCGCGACGCCCTCGCCCTGGCGGCCTTCTACCCGGTCGACCGGGACATGGTGTATGCGGCCGCCGCCTATCACGACACCGGGCTCTGCGAGGGACGGGAAGTCCACCATCTCGTCTCAGGACGCATCATCCGGGAAGATCCCGTACTCCCCCGCTGGTTCTCCCCGGAGCAGATCGAAACCGTCGCCCAGGCCGCCGAGGACCACCGCGCTTCGCTGAAAAACGCCCCCCGGAGCATCTACGGGCGCATCATCGCCGAAGCCGACCGGCAGATTGAGCCGGAAACCATCATCCGCCGGACCGTGCAATTCGGGCTCGCCCACTACCCGGAAATCGACCGGGAGGGACACTGGGCGCGGACCCTGGAGCACCTGCACGAGAAATATGCCGAAGGCGGCTATCTCCGGCTCTGGATCCCGGAATCGCCCAATGCGGAGAAACTCGCGCAGCTTCGCCGGATGATTGCCGACGAAGCGCTGCTGCGCACCCTGTTCGAGCGCTTTTACGAAGAAGAGCGTGTTTAAGGCAGATACCCGGACGTTCAGCGGGCCTCGAAGACGTAGATGTCGAAACAGTACGGCGCGAGGGTGAGTTCCGCCATGCGGTCGGTGGAGCGGAGTTCGGCGCGGGTGGGCTTGCGGCCTTCCGCCGCGGCCAGTCCGGCCGCCGTGCGCATCTCCCCGCCCAGCGGTCCGCGGACCGGGACGATATTCTCGGGAGCCTCCAGCGAATTGTCTTCGTAAAGCTTGTCCGTCGTGAAGCGCACGCGGGAAGAAGGCGCGACTTCCCGGCCTTTCTTCAGCCCGGTGAAGCGGAGCGTCACCTTCCGCGGCTCGCCGGAAGTGTTGACGACCTTGACATAGACCTTGTCCCCGTCCTGCACGGAACTGGCGAACAGGCCCTGCTGCCCTTCGGCCCCGCTGACGGAAGCCCCGTCCATCGTCGTACGCAGCACGTTCCGCCCCCGGAACTCGGAATACAGTTCCTGCACGTGCCAGCTGACCGTACGGAAAGACTGCAGATTGTCGTACCAGATCAGGTCCGGGCGCCACTGCCAGCCCTCTACGTGGGCGAACAGCGGGGCGTAGGTGGCCATGTGTACGATGTCCGCATTGCGCTCCAGGCCGGTCATGAAAGCCGCTTCCAGCAGGGAGGCATAAAAATGGTTGAGTTTGCGCCCCCGCGCGTGGCAGGCATACTCGCCGGCGAAGACCTTCGGGCCCTTGCGGTCGTAGTTGTCGTAGCGGGCCCCCTGGCTGAGGAACCAGTCATAGGGGCGGTAGAAATGCTCGTCCACCAGGTCGGCGCCCAGGCGGCGCATCTCCGGCCAGAGGTAATCGAACTGCTTCCCTTCCGAATCGGGGCCGGACGAGCCGACCAGCTTGATCTCGGGATGCGCGGCACGGATCGCCCTGACGAAAGGCTCCAGGTGTTCCGGATACTCCGGCCCCCACTGCTCGTTGCCGACGCCCAGATACTTCAGGTTGAAGGGGGCGGGATGCCCCATGGAGGCACGCAATGCGCCCCATTTCGTATCGGTGGATCCGTTCGCGAACTCGATCAGGTCAAGTGCATCCTGGATGTAAGGATCCAGCCGGTCCGCAGGCACGTGCGCATCGGGGCTGTCATTCTGGAACTGGCAGGCCAAGCCGCAACTGATGATCGGAAGCGGCTCGCTGCCGATCTCCTCGCTGAGCTGGAAAAATTCGAAGAAACCGAGCCCGTAGCTCTGGAAATAATCCGGGAAGAAGCGGTGCGGGAAGGTGTACTCCCAGCGGTTCTCGTTCAACGGCCGGTTCTCGACGGGACCGACCGAGTCCTTCCAGTTGTAGCGGGTGTCCAGGTCCGTCCCCTCGACGATGCAGCCGCCCGGGAAGCGGAAGATGCCGGGGTGCAGGTCGGCAAGCGACTGGGCCAGGTCCTTGCGCAGGCCGTTCCTGTGTCCCATCCAGGTATCCGTGGGGAAGAGGGAGACGTGCTCCAGGTCCACGGTCACCCCGCGGCTTTCCAGGAAGATGCGCAGCGTGGCCTTCGGATCGGTCCGGCCGGCCTTCATCTCGATCTCATACTGCTTCCACGTACGCGAATCGACGGTCAGCCGCGCCTGCGTGAAATATTGCTGCTCCCCCATCGAGGCCGTATCGACGAACTCGACACGGAGCGTGGCGGCGCCCCCCTCGGGAACGCGAGCCCACACGCTGAAGCGGTAGCTCTCCCCTTCCTTCAGCCCGATGCCGAAAAAACCGTCGTTGTCCAGTCCGGTCCATTTATGCGGATGTCCGGGATCGAAGAGCCGGACGTAATGCGGATTGCGCTCGAAAGGACCGTCGTCGCGCACTTCCACGCGGCCGAACGCCTTCCAGCCCTGCAACGCATCCTGCGGGAACTCGAAGGAACGGTTCTTGACCAGTTCGGCGTACAGTCCGCCGTCGGCTGCGAAGTTGATGTCCTCGAAGAAGATGCCGTACATGGTCGGCTGGACGGGGGCACCGGGTTTGGCAAGCGAGACTTCGATGGTCTGTGCGGCGGCGCAGAAGCTGCAGGCGGACAGCAGGCCTGCAAGAAGGATGCGGATAGATTTCATGGGAGACGGATTTTGGTCTGTTGGTCGGGAAAGGGAAGGTTATTGCCTGCCCGGATAGGCCTCCAGGGCTTTCTGGAGGACGACGAGGGCCTTGGCAAGGTCTTCCTTGCAGAGGACGTAGGCGATACGGACTTCCTGGCGGCCCTCCCCCGGCTCCGTGTAGAAGCCGGCGCCGGGCGCCATCATCACCGTCGCACCTTCGTATTGGAAATCGCTCAGGCACCAGCAGCAGAAGCGCTCGGCGTCATCCACCGGCAGTTTCGCCATCGTATAGAAGGCGCCCATCGGGATCGGAGAGTACACGCCGGGAATCTTGTTGAGCCCGTCGATCAGGAAGTTGCGGCGCTCCAGATACTCCTCATAGACACTGCTGAGATATTCTTTCTGCACGCCCAGGGAAGCTTCGGCGACGATCTGGCCCAACAGCGGCGGGGACAGGCGCGCCTGACAGAACTTCATCACGGAATCGTGCACCGCACGGTTCTTGGTGCAGAGGCAGCCGATGCGGATGCCGCACTCGGAATAGCGCTTGGAAACGGAGTCGAACAGGACGACGTTCTGCTCGATCCCGTCCAGGTGGAAGGCGGAGATATAGGGCATCCCCGTGTAGATAAACTCGCGGTAAACCTCGTCGCTGAACAGGAACAGGTTGTGTTTCTTGACGATGTCACGCAGCCGCTGCATCTCCTTGCGGGTATAAAGGTATCCGGTCGGATTGTTGGGGTTGCAGATGAGGATGGCCTTGGTCCGCGGGGTGATCTGCTCTTCGAAGGCCTCCACCGAAGGCAGGCGGAAACCGTCCTCGATGCGGGTCTTGACGCTCTTGACCACGGCCCCGACGGAGATGGCGAAGGCCATGTAGTTGGCATAGAAGGGGTCCGTAACGATCACTTCGTCTCCCGGTCCCAGGCAGGACAGGAAAGCGAACAGCACCGCCTCGGAGCCGCCGGAAGTAATGATGATCTCCTCCGGGGAAAGATAGATGCCGTACTGTGCATAGTACTGCACCATCTTGGTGCGGAGGGAAAGGTAGCCGTCGGAGGGACTGTATTCCAGGATCGTCCGGTCAATGTTCTTCACGGCATCCAGGCCGCACTGCGGCGTCTTGATGTCGGGCTGTCCGATGTTCAGGTGATAGACGTGCACGCCGTTGCGCTTGGCGGCGTCGGCGAGCGGGGCCAGCTTCCGGATCGGGGAAGAAGGCATGTTCTGTGCGCGCTGGGATATTTCCATCTGCTTTCTGAAATGTGCGCAAATATAAGAAAAAAAATCAGTCCCCGACAAGCGATGCCGCCAGGGCGGCGAGTTCCTCCGCGGAATCCGTTTCCGGCACCAGCCAGCGTTGTCCGGCGACCAGCCGCGGCACGCCGCTCTTCTCCGAAGAGGAAGTACGGCCGAACAACTCGTACACCTTGTCCAGATATGCCTTGATGCGGGGATCTTCCAGGGCGCTTTCGTAATCGTCGCCGAGGATGCCGCGGGCCCGGCGCTCCGCTTCCGCCAGATCGGTCTTCGCCCGCGCATCCCCCGCTCCAAGAAGGTAATCCCAATAGCCGGCATAGGCATCCGGGCGGGCGTACCAGACCGCCAGGGCCAGGCGCGTCAGCGCGCAGGAGCCGGAGAAGCGGTCGATGCCCGAAGCGGGGATATAGGGGTTGCAGGCGCTGCTGAGCGGCACGGGACAGAGCAGGATGCGGTACCTGCCTTCCGTCTGCGACAGGAACTCCGGCAGCACCGGGTGCAGGCGGCGGCAGTGGATGCACTGGAAGTCGAACAGGAGGGTAATTGTGGTGGCCGGCGAAGCGCCGTCCACCCGGAGTACGGGGACCTCTCCTTCGGTAAAGGATGGCAGTCCGGCATCGGTGCGGCCGCTGTCATAGACGGCATCGGGCAGGGTACGCGTCTGGACGAAAGCGAACAGCGCGGCGGAAGCCAGGCCTGCGGCGAGCCACGGAAGCGGCCGGCCGCCTTCCCGCCGGGCCTGTATGAAAACCAGCAGCGAGAGGATGCATCCCAGCAGATGCAGCGCCGAACAGTACTTGCAGAACGTATGCAGCACACCGGCCTGCAGGTAGGCGAACCAAAGCGCGGCGCCTACGATACAGCCGCCTAGGAAAGGCATCAGGCGCCACAGGAAACGGTCCAGCGAGCGGTCTTCCGGACGGGATCCGCCCAGGAAAAGGAGGCAGAGCAGCAGCAGGGCATAGAGCACACCCGCAGGGAGGCTGACCGGGACGCCCCCGAGCACGTATGCCCAGGGACTGCCCAT
>CAMVGM010000073.1 GCA_947167015.1 uncultured Bacteroidales bacterium | reverse complement strand
CGCCGGAGGTCGATCCGGCGCTGCCGCACATCACGGCCGAGAACATCAGCACCATCACGATCCAGAGCGGCCACTGGGCGTTGTCCAGGATGGCGAATCCGGAAGTCGAGGTGACGCAGAGCGTCTCGAAGAGGCCGTTCCAGAGGGCGCCTCCCCAGGTCGGGCAGATGCCGTTCCCCTTGAGCCCGACGCCCACGACGAGGGCCATCAGCAGGATCCAGAAGGTATAGAACTTCACCACCGGGTTGTCCAGCGGCTTGAGCGAGCGCGATACGACCGCCATGTACACCAGGCCGAAGTGGATGGAAGACAGATACATGAAGATCATCGTGATGCCTTCGATCCAGCGGGAATCGAAGGCGGCAATGGACGCGTTGCGCGAACTGAAGCCGCCCGTGGCGCTCACGCTCATCGCATGGCAGATGGCGTCGAACACCGGCATCCCGGCCAGCACATAGGCCAGGAACGACAGCACCAGCAGCGCCAGGTACACGTACGCGAAGATGTAGACCATCTTGTTGGGACGGCTCGAATAGCCGCCGCGCGAGAGCGAGGTCAGCTCCATGTTGGTCAGGCGCATCTTCATCTGGTTCGACCCCGGGATGACGAGCAGCAGGAACACCACGACTCCCAAGCCGCCGATAAAATGCGTCGAGGAACGCCAGAACAGCAGGCTGCGCGGCAGGCTCTCCACGTCATCCAGGATGGTGGCCCCGGTAGTGGTAAAGCCGCTCACGGACTCGAACCAGGCGTTCTGCAGGGTAAAAGGACCGCCCCAGAGGGCGTAGGGCAACATGCCGAAGATGAAGGAGAGCAGCCAGGACAGGAAGATGATGATGAAACCTTCCTTCAGGGTGATCGCGGGTGTCTCCCGCACGAAGATGAAGGGGAAGATGCCGACGATGAAAGTGATCAGGAAAGAGATGCTCAGCGCGGCCAGGGCGGAATCGCGGCCGTTGAGCAGCGACACGCCGACCGACAGCAGCATGAAGAGGGCGCTGACGAGGAGGGCGTAACCGATGTTCCTGCTGATGACCTTCCAGTTCATTTCCTGCCCATGGTCTTGATGCGGCTGCGGAACTGGCGGTTCTCGTTCGCCAGCTCCGTGATGCCTTCGTTGAGCCGGGAGAGCTGGTCGTCACCGTCGAACTTGACGGTGTATTTCTTATCGTCCCTGCGGTAGGCGTCCAGGCCGTCCAGCATCCGGTAGAGCGGGTTGACGTAGAACGCGAGGAGGAAGAACAGGAGCATGACCACCAGCAGCAGGCCCACGCCCACCGCAACGATGCCCGGGATGACGCTGCGGTAGAAACCGCGCTCGAAGGTGGCGGAATTCTTTTCAAGATCCCGGTAGATGGCGCCGGACAGGTTTTCCAGGTCGTTGCGGAGCCGGTCGAACCGCGGCTGGAGCCGGCCGAAATACCACGAGCGGGAGTCGATGAAATCCGACTGGATCACGTCCTCCAGTTCCAGCGAGGTCAGCATGTAGGCGGAATAGGAATACATTACCGAATCGGCCAGCGGCCGCACCTGGTTGGAGGCGACGCTCATCCGCAGCGAGTCGCAGTGCGACTTGAAATAGCCGTCGTCGAAGGCGGGAAGGCGCTGCGAGGCGTCTTCGCCGATCACCTCGAGGATCTGCAGGTTATAGGTATTGCTCATCTCCGCCAGGCGGTTGGCGACGTTGATGCTGCTGATGTCGTCCGCGATCAGTTCCGAGACGTAATCGCTCATGCTCGTGTACTCCATCACGGAAATGATGGAAGAGACGAGCAGGATGACCGCGATCGAGGACATGCTCAAAATGAGCTTCGCCCGCAGCGAAAGACCCCGGCCCTGGAACTTTTTAAAGAATTTCCGGATCGCCATTATTAAATTTCTTCAATAATAATGACAAATATAAGATTAATTTTTTTATTTTTGTATGGCTGCTAAAACGAACCAATCATGACCGACACCTTCCTGAACGACAATTCCGGCAAAAGCGCGACGGTTAAGCGGGAGATCCTCCGGCTGTGCATCGCGCACAACAACTACAGCATCGCCGATTTCAGCCGGGCGTTGGGCATCAGCGTTCCCACCATCACCAAGTTCATCAGCGAACTCATCGACGAGAATTTCCTGAAGGACGAAGGCAAGGTCGGCACCTCCGGCGGACGCCGCCCGAGCGTGTACGGCCTCAACCCCGACGCGGGCTATTTCGTGGGCGTGGACGTGGCCAGGCACCATTTCCACATCGCCATCAGCGACTTCAAGGGCAAGGTGATCTCCTACATCCAGGACATCGAATTCGTGCTGGAGGCCAACGAGAACTCCTTCCGCACGATGTGCCGCATGGTCATCGACCAGGTGACCGCCAGCGGCATTCCCTGGATCAAGGTGCTGGGCGTGGGCGTGAGCCTCTCGGGACGCGTCAACCCCGAAAAGGGCTACAGCCTCACCTATTTCGTCAGCGACGACCTCCCCCTGGGCAACATCTTCCGCAAGGAATTCAACGTCCCGGTGACCATCGAGAACGATTCCCGCGCGATGGCCTACGGCGAGTTCATGCATCTCGGGAAGAAGGCCGACCCCGACATGATCTTCATCAATGTCAGCTGGGGCCTCGGCATGGGCATCATCATGGACGGGAAACTCTACTACGGCAAGTCCGGCTACTCCGGCGAGCTCGGGCACTTCCCCGTCCTGAACAACGACATCATCTGCCGCTGCGGCAAGGTGGGCTGCCTGGAGACGGGCGCCTCCGGTTCCGCCCTGCACCGGATGATCGTCGAGAAACTGGGCAAGGGCCACGCCTCTTCCATGGCCGCCACCTTCGAGAAGCGGGGCGACGTCGAGCTCGACGAGATCCTGCGCGCCGTCGAAGAGGGTGACGTGCTCGCCATCGACGCCATCGGCAAGATCGGCGACACGCTCGGCCGCGGCATCTCCGGCGTGCTGAACGTCTTCAACCCGGGCCTCGTGGTGATCGGCGGCCGCCTGATCGTCGGCAAGGACTACCTGCTCCTGCCCATCAAGACCGCGGTGAACCGCCTGTCGCTGCCCCGCGTGTCCTCCGACACCTCCATCGTCCTCTCGCAACTGGGCCGCAGGGCCGCCTCCGTGGGCGACTGCCTCCTCTCGCGCGCCCGGGTGCTCGGCCTGATGTAAGTCATGCCCAGCTACCTGCAGATCGAGAACATCTCCAAGTCCTACGGGACCAAGGTGCTCTTCGAGCGCATCGGCTTCAATGTCAACGAAGGCGACAAGATCGCCCTGATCGCCCCCAACGGCACCGGCAAGACCACCCTCCTGCGCATCCTCGCCGGGGAGGACCGCTCCGATTCCGGCGGGCGCATCCTTTTCCTGAAAGACATACGCATCGCCTTCCTCAAGCAGGACTACGATTACGATCCGGCGCTGTCCGTCGAGGAACAGATCCTCAAGCACAGCGCCCCGCAGACGAGCCGTTTCCACGAGGACGAGCTGCGCGACTACCGCCAGCGCATGCGCGAACTGCTCACGTCCTTCCGGATCCCGGACCCCGCCAAGCCCATGTCCTCACTGTCCGGCGGCGAGGTCAAGCGCGTGGCGCTCACCGAGCTGCTCGCCCTGCAGGCGGACTTCCTCATCCTCGACGAGCCCACCAACCACCTGGACATCGAAGCCATCGAATTCCTCGAGGGCTACCTGAAGCGCAGCCGCTGCACCCTGCTGATGGTCACGCACGACCGCTATTTCCTGGACCGCGTTTGCAACACCGTGATGGAACTGGACCACGGCAGCATCTACATCTACAAGGGCAACTACCAGAACTACCTGGAGAAGCGCGACGAGCGCATCGCCCTCTACAACGCCGAGACGGACAAGGTACGCAACCTGTTGCGGCGCGAGCTGGAGTGGATCCGGGCCACGCCCTGCGCCCGCAGCGGCAAGGCCCAGTACCGCATCGACGCCTTCCACGAGCTCGCCGACCGGGCGGCGCAGGTCTATCGCACGCAGCAGGTCAGTTTCGAGGGCGTCGGCGGCGCTTCCCGCCTGGGCGGCAAGGTCATCAACTGCCGGAACGTCAATTATGACTGGGAGGGCATCCCGATGCTGCGGGATTTCAGTTACGATTTCCAGCGCTGCGACCGGATCGGCATCGTGGGCCGCAACGGCGTCGGGAAGACCACCTTCCTCGACCTGCTGACCGGCGCGGTCGCCCCCGACAGCGGGGTCATCGACCGGGGCGAGACGCTGCGCATCGGCTATTACCGCCAGCAGGGAATGTCTTTCCGGCCCGGCGACACGGTCCTCGACGTCGTGCCCGACACACGCCTGCTGGGCCGTTTCCTCTTCCCGCACGATATGCTTTCCACGCGCGTGGAGCGGCTTTCCGGCGGCGAGCGGCGGCGGCTCTATCTGCTGACCATCTTGCTGCAGGAGCCGAACCTGCTCATCCTGGACGAGCCGACCAACGACCTGGACATCGTGACGCTGAACATCCTGGAGGAGTACCTGAAGGAGTTCCAGGGCAGCCTGCTGATCGTCAGCCACGACCGGCATTTCCTGGACCGCGTGACGGATCATCTGCTGGTTTTTTGCGGGGAGGGGCGCGTCAAGGATTTCATCGGCTCGTTTTCCGAGTACCGCGCGTACGTCCGCGACGTCGAAAAACGCCGGGCGGGTGGGCCCTCGCGGTCGGACGGCAGGTTGCCCCGGGAGGGCCTTTCCGCAGCGGAGCGAGGACGTTCTTCCGGCCCGACAGGGGCAAGCCTGCCGCCGACAGGCGAGGCACAAAACAAGTCGCGCAAGCGTACTTGGAAGGAGCAGCGGGAGCTGGAGGCCCTCGAGGCGGAACTGCCGCGGCTGGAAGCCGAAAAGGCGGAACTCGAGGCGCGGATGAGCAGCGGCGCCCTCCCCTACACCGAACTCCAGGCGGCCTCCGAACGCATCCAGGAACTGATAGAACAAATCAGCCAGCGCGAGGAGCGCTGGCTGGAACTGTCAGAGTAAGCGGCTGTCTCAGTCCGCCTTGGAAAGGTTGCGCCGGTCGGCGGCGCCGAGCACCCAGACGATCTTCATCACCTCACCCGATTCCTTGTCGATGATGCTGATGGTGCGCTCCTTATAGTAATCGTTGGGCCAGCCGGTCGCCCGGTCGATCGTCAGGGCCGCCCCCTCCTCCATGGTCAGGTCCGCCTCGTCCGCGGCGTCCAGCGCTTCCGCGAAAGGCTTCATCTGCTCCTTGTCCGCCTCGGCGAGCATGCTGAAGCTGACATAATCCTTGTTACAATGCTTCGGATCGATCAGATAGCCCATCTCCAGGTCCAGGGAACCCAGGTTCAGGACCTTGTAGAAGGTCTGTTCGGTGGTGTATTCGTGATCGAGCCGATAACGGTGTCCGTGGAACAGGAACAGCGGATGCAGGTACTGGTTGTAATCCTTGGCAAAGTAGTCGGGGCCGTCGAAAAGGCCCGTGAAACGCCTGACGATGTCGTCGCGGTCCACGTTCTGCGCCTGGATGGCCGCCTTGTCATACTTCGCCAGCACGCCGTCCACCAGCGCGGGCACCTTGTCGCGCATCGCCTGTAGCGTCTCGTCGAGGTGGGCCAGTTCCTGGACCGAACCGAACTGGTCGGTCAGGATTTCGTACGACAGGTTCTCCGCGATCGCGGAGGACAGCGCCATGACGATGTCGTCTTCGGAGGCGGAACTGGCCACGTTGGAGTACGAAACCCGGACCAGATAGGACTTGTCGGTTTCCTCCAGGACCTTGAGCGTGACGGTATGCGAAGAAAACCCGAGCGCCTGCTCCGTCCCGTCCGGATCGACCTGCGTCTGCTTCGTCGCAAAGTCCAATACGAGCTCATCGCCGGGATGCCAGTATGCGATGACCGGGACCAGGTCATCGTCCTGGGCCGTCTGTGCCGCGCACAGCAGGGGCAGCACGAGGGCCGCCACGATTCCAAGGAATAACTTCTTCATCTTTTCAATGATTACTGGTTACAAGATGTTCATCGACTGCTCGCGGATCTTCTCCAGCTCGTCCTTCATCCGGACGACGAGTTTCTGGATTTCCGCGTGGTTGGCTTTCGAGCCGGTGGTATTGATCTCACGGCCCATCTCCTGGATGATGAAGCCCAGCTTGCGGCCCGGGGCGGGCTCGCCGTCGATGGTGTCCATGAAATACTTGCAGTGCTGGCGCAGGCGGACTTTCTCTTCATTGATGTCGAGTTTCTCCAGGTAGAAGATCATCTCTTGCTCGAAACGCTCCTTGTCCAGTTTCACCTGCAGTTCCTCCGCCGCCTTGAGGATGCGCTCCCGGACGGCGGACAGGCGCTCCGCCTCGTGGCTCTCGACCTCGTCATACAAGGCGAGGATGTTCTTCACCCGGCCCGTCACGTCGGCGTACAGCGCCGCTCCCTCGCGGATGCGGTAGGCGTCCAGCGCCGCCAGGGCCTGGTCCAGCGCCGCCTCGACGGCCGGCCATTCCCCTTCGGGAACCAGTTCCTGCCGCCCGCCTTCGAACACGTCCGGGAAGCGGAGGATCGCCTCCAGGTACTCTTCCTTGGGCATCGCGATGCCGACCTTGCAGCCGATGGCGTGGACCTGACGGAAATAGTTCTCCACCAGGGCGGCGTCGATCTGGCGCGCCTGGGCGCCGGCCTTGGCCTCGAAGGTCAGCAGCAGGTCCACCGTGCCGCGCTGGACGGCCTCGGCGATGGACTTGCGCACCTCCAGTTCCTTGTCCTTCGGAAGCAGGGGGCTCTTGATGTTGATATCGCAGTTCTTCCCGTTGAGGGTACGGATTTCAAGGGTGAGACGGCCCGTGGAGAGTTCGGCAATGCCCTTGCCGTAGCCGGTCATGGATTTAATCATCGTTGCTGTCTGTTTTGGCTCGCAAATTTACGGATTTATTCGTAATTTTGCATGATTTTGCGAACAGCGACCTATGGAAGAGAACGAGAAGAAACTCAATTTCCTCGAAGAGATCATCGAAGACGACCTGCGGACCGGCAAGGTGCCGTCCATCCTGACCCGTTTCCCGCCGGAGCCCAACGGATACCTGCACCTCGGGCACGCCAAGTCCCTGTGCATCAACTTCGGCCTGGCGATGAAATACGGCGGCAAGACCAACCTCCGCTACGACGACACCAACCCCGTCAAGGAGGATGTCGAGTACGTGGATTCCATCAAGGAGGACATCAAGTGGCTCGGTTTCCAGTGGGAAAAGGAATGTTACGCTTCCGATTATTTCGACCAGCTCTATGAATGGGCGGAAGACCTGATCCGGCGCGGCCTCGCCTATGTGGACGACCAGACCCAGGAGGAGATCTCCCGCGGCCGCGGCACCGTGGACAAGCCCGGCGTCGAGAGCCCGTACCGGAACCGGAGCGTCGAGGAGAACCTCCGGCTCTTCCGGGAGATGCGCGACGGCAAATATGCCGACGGCGAGAAGGTCCTGCGCGCCAAGATCGACATGGCGCATCCCAACATGATGATGCGCGACCCGCTCCTGTACCGCATCAAGCACGCCTCGCATCACCGCACCGGCGACAAGTGGTGCATCTACCCGATGTACGACTTCACGCACGGCCAGTGCGACTCCATCGAGCACATCACCCACTCCATCTGCACGCTCGAGTTCGACGTGCACCGCCCGCTCTACGACTGGTTCATCGAGACCCTCGGGATCTATCCCTCGCACCAGTACGAGTTCGCCCGCCTGAACCTCACCTATACCCTGATGAGCAAGCGCAAGCTCCTGGAACTCGTACAGAAAGGCCTCGTGGCCGGCTGGGACGACCCCCGGATGCCGACGCTCTGCGGCGTGCGCCGCCGCGGCTACACCCCTGAGGCCCTGAAGATGTTCTGCGACAAGATCGGCGTCAGCAAGCGCGACCAGCTGATGGACATCCAGCTGCTGGAATGGTGCGTGCGCCAGGACCTCAACGCCCGCTCCAACCGCTACATGGTGGTCCAGGACCCGGTCAAGGTCACCCTCAGGAACTGGCCGGAAGGGCTCGTGGAATGGTACGACTGCCCGCTCAACCCGGCCGATCCGGAAGGCGCGACCCGCAAGGTCCCCTTCACGGGCACGCTCTGGATCGACCGCGCCGACTTCATGGAGGACGCCCCCAAGAAGTTCTTCCGCCTCAAGCCGGACGGCGAGGTGCGTCTCAAGTACACCTATATCATCAAGTGCGAGGAAGTCGTCAAGGACGCCGACGGCAAGGTCGTGGAACTGGTCTGCAGCTACGACCCTTCCACCAAGCCGGGCGGCGGCGAGTGGCGCAGCGTCAAGGGAACCATCCACTGGGTGTCCTGCGACTTCGCCAAACCTGTCGAGCTGCGCAACTACGACCGCCTCTTCACCCTGGCGGACATGAGCCAGGTCCCCGAGGACAAGGATTACAAGGATTTCCTGAATCCGGAGTCGCTCACCCTGGGCACTGGACTCGCGGAACCCGCCCTGCTGGAGGACGCCTCCGGCATCGCCGTGCAGTTCGAGCGCACCGGCTACTACGTCCTGGACAAGGACTCCACGACGGAAAAGACCGTCTTCAACAAGACGGTCTCCCTGAAAGATTCATATAAACCGGAGTAGGTCCGGGCGGAATTACTCGGCCGGCGCCGCAAGGTCTGCGGCGAGCCGGTCGTACTCCTCCTCCGAAATCATCCGGAAGGAGCCGTTGATCTGGGCGCCCATCTCCACCTGCACCTTGCTGACGAAGATGTCGCCGTTCACGACGGAACTGCCCTTCAAGGAGAGCAGTTCGCGGACATAGACGTCGCCGTCCATCGTGCCCCAGATATCCGCATTCGCGCAGAAGAGCTTGCCGGACAGGCGGGCGGCCTCACCGGCCACCACCCGTCCTGCCGAACGGAGCGTACCGTCCACGCGGCCGTCCACGCGGATGTCGGTCGAGGCGGAAAGGTCCCCCTTGAGGACGGCGCCCTGGGCGATGCGGCTGACGCTGTTCACATTCTGCTCCACCGTCTTGGGAGCCTTGTTGTTCTCGTTTTTGATCAATGACATACGCTGCGGGTTTTAGACAATGCCGCGTCCGTGGCAGTTCTTGTATTTCTTGCCGCTGCCGCACGGGCAGGGATCGTTGCGCCCCACCTGCTTGTCCACCTTGACCGGCGCGTTGGCCTTCTGTTCCCCGTTCGTGGAGAGGTCGCTGTGGCGGGCCTGGTAGCGGCTCATGTCGGTCTTCGGGCGGACGGCGCGCTGCGGCTGCTGCGGGCGGTCCTGCAGTGGCACGAAAGCCTTGAAGAGGAAGGACAGGACGTCCTGGTTCAGGGTCTCGAGCATCTCGGCGAAGAGGTTGTAGCTCTCCAGCTTATAGACCACGACCGGGTCCTTCTGCTCGTAAGTGGCGTTCTGGACGCTCTGCTTGAGGTCGTCCATCTCGCGCAGGTGCTCCTTCCAGTGCTCGTCGATCTGGTAGAGGATGATGTTCTTGCTGAGCGTCTTGGCGATCTCGCGGCCCTCGGAATTGTAGGCCCGCTCGAGGTTCACCGAGAGCGTCATCTGCTTGCGGCCGTCGGAGATGGGGATGGCGATGTTCTGATACATCGTGCCCTGCTTCTCATACACGTCCCGGATGATCGGGTAGAGGCGCTCCACGAGGGTGTCCATCCTGCGGCGGTACACCTCCTGCATGTGCTCCACGAGCCGGTCCTCGATCTCGGCGGGCTTCGCCTTCTCGTACGCATCGGGGTCCAGGCCGGAGTCGATGGACAGCTGGGCCATCAGCGAGACCTCGAACTCCTCGAACGGGAGTCCCTTGCTGCGGTCCACGAACAGCGAGGCGGTGTCCTTCATCATGTTCTGGAGGTCGATCTCCACTTTCTCGCCGCTGATGGCGTTGCGCCGGCGGGAGTAAATGGCCTCGCGCTGATAGTTCATCACGTCGTCGTATTCGAGCAGGCGCTTGCGGATGCCGAAGTTGTTCT
>CAMVGM010000072.1 GCA_947167015.1 uncultured Bacteroidales bacterium | reverse complement strand
GGACGGGTGGTGCGCAGCCGGGAGCTCCCCGGCGGGCCGCACTCCGTGCAGGAACTCCCCGACGGACATCTGCTCGTCTCGTTGGCAGACCGCGACCGCAATCCCCGCATCGTCGAACTCGATGCCGGCTGGAACATCGTCTGGACCCTCTCGAACGAGGACCTGCCCGGAGCGCCCCTGCGTTTCTGCTCGGGATTCCAATATATTGAGGGACAAGGGCTTTACCTGACAAACTGGCAGGGTCACCAGCGCGGCGCCACCCAACCGCATGCCCTGCTCGTTGGCCGCGACAAGCGTATCCGCGCCGCCCTTTACCCGATGGCCGGCGTGCAGAGTCTCTCCAACATCGCCTTGGTCCCTGCAAGATGAAAGTCGCGCTGCTCACACTGGGGTGCAAACTCAATTTCGCCGAGACGGCCACCTACGAGCGCGGCTTCCTTGCCGCGGGCCTGGAGGTCGTGCCCTGGAACGAAGCGGCGGACCTCTATCTCATCAATACCTGCTCCGTCACCGCGACGGCGGACAGCAAATCCCGCAACCTGGTGCGCAAGGTGCACCGCGTGAATCCGGACGCGCGCATCGTCGTGACCGGCTGCAGCGCAGAACTGCGGCGCGCCGAGATCGAGCGGATCGAGGGCGTTTCGCGCGTATTCGGGGCGAAAGAAAAAGGGCTGGTGGTCAGCGAAACGCTCGGACTGCTCGGGCTTGAAGTTCCTGCGGAGCCGGAGGCGGATGATTCCGTCTTCCCCGCTTATTCCGCGGCCGAGAGCCGCACGCGCGCATTCTTGAAAGTCCAGGACGGCTGCAACAACTTCTGCAAGTACTGCACGGTCCCCTACGCCCGGGGCGAGAGCCGCAACATCCCGGTCTCCGAGTGCGTGCGCAACGCGGAGCGGATCGCGGAGGAAGGCGTGAAGGAAATCGTGCTCACGGGCGTGAACACGGGCGATTTCGGACGCAGCACGGGCGAGCGTTTTCTGGATCTGCTGAAGGCTCTAGACAGAGTGGAAGGCATTGAGCGCTACCGCATTTCGAGCATCGAGCCGAACCTGCTGACGGAGGAAATCGTGGACTGGATCGCCTCCGGCACCAAGTTCCAGCCGCATTTCCACATCCCGCTCCAGACGGGGGCCGACGAGCTGCTCTCCCGGATGGGAAGGCATTACGATACGGCCTTCTTTGCGAAGCAGCTGGAGATGGTCCGCAGCAAGATGGAGCGGCCGGACTCGCCGAAAGTCTTCTTCGGCATCGACGTGATGGTCGGCCTGCCCGGCGAGACGGACGCCCTTTTCAAGGAGACCTTCCGCTTCATCGAACGCGTGCATCCGGCTTTCATTCACGTATTCCCTTACTCCCGCCGCCCCGGTACGCCCGCCGCGGCGATGGACGGCCAGGTGGACGAAGCCACCAAGAAACACCGCGTAGCGGTTTTGGAGGAACTCTGCCGCAGCCTGCACGACGATTTCCGGGTGCAGAACCGGGGCATCCACGAACGGGTGCTTTTCGAATCAACCGTCCACGACGGGATGATGGAAGGTTACACCGGGAACTATATCCGCATCGCGCGGCCTTATGATCCAGCGCTGGTGAACACGCTGGTAGATATTGTCATCGACTGATTATGGAGAACAAAGCGAAACTGACTTTCCTGGGTTCGGGCACCTCGTCCGGCATCCCGATGATTGCCTGCGACTGCCCGGTCTGCCGCTCGGCGGACCCGCGCGACAAGCGCCTGCGGGCCTCCGTGCTGGTAGAATACGGCGGACTGACCATCCTGGTGGACGCCGGGCCCGATTTCCGGACGCAGATGCTGCGTGCCGACATCCGCCATCTGGACGCCATCCTGCTGACACACAACCACAAAGACCACACCGGCGGGCTCGACGACATCCGTGCCTTCAACCTGGCGGAACGCCATCCGGTCAACATCTTCTGCGAAGCCTACGTGGAGCAGACGCTCCGCCGCGAATACGGCTATGCCTTCGCCGAGCCGAAGTATCCGGGCGCTCCGGAATGGCGCGTCCACGTCATCGATCCCGACAAGCCTTTCACCGTGCATTCCAACGCGAATGAGGAAATTCTGAGTTGGGAGAAAGGTTTCGGCTATCACCACCTGCCACCGCAGTCCGCGCCGGACAGTTCCGTGGAGGTGATTCCCATCCACGGCTGGCACCACCGCGAGAAGAAACTTTCCGTGCTGGGCTACCGTTTCGGCAACATCGCCTACCTGACCGACATCAAGATGCTGGACAGCGAGGCAGAACTGGAAAAACTGCGTGGCGTGGAATACGTCACCCTGGGCTGCGTGAAGATTCCCGACCACCACGCACACCCGTCTCTGCAGGAGACGCTGGATTTCTTCGAGAAAGTGGGGGCGAAAGAGTCGTACATCACGCACCTGTCGCACCAACTGCCCTGCCACGCGGAATTCGCGGCGATGCTCCCGCCGCACGTGCAGCCGGCCTGGGACGGGCTCACTATCGGATAGTTACAGGATCAGGTCGCTCTGGTCCACGTCGCCGAACCACTCGTAAACCTTCTCCTCGGCCTCGCTCTTCACCAGCGGGGTGATGCAGCGCCATACCTTGTAGATCGCGAAAGAAAGCGCCGCGATGTCATCGGTGTATCCGATGCCCGGGATGAAGTCCGGAACGATGTCGAAGGGCAGCAGGAAGTAGCCCAACGCACCGAGGATGATCCCCTTGTCCTTGCGGGAAACCTGGGGATTCTGCATCGCATAATACAGGATCAAGGCATAATAGACGGCCTTGGCGCCGAGCCGCCTGAAGGTGCGGCGCAGCTTTTTCCAGAATCTCCGGGGATCATAATCCGGGATGTATTTCTCCAGATTCTTGGGTGCTTTCATCCTTGCAAATATACACATTTTTGCACGAATCGTTATCTTTGCAACAGAATGGACGGCAAAGGCTCCCATACCCTCGCGGAACTCGGCGAATTCGGCTTCATCGGCCGGATCCGCGAACGCTTCCCCGCCCCGGAAGGGGTGACGGGCATCGGCGACGACTGCGCCGTGATCCCGCAGCGGGACGGGCGGGATACCCTCGTGAGCACCGACATGCTCATCGAAGGCACACACTTCCTGCGGGACGACATCCCGCCGTACCGGCTGGGCTGGAAGTCCGCCGCAGTCAATGTCAGCGACATCGCCGCGATGGGCGGCACGCCCACTGCGACCTTCCTTTCCGTGGCGCTGCCGCCGGGCCTGGAGGCCGGCTGGACGGATGAATTCCTACGGGGTTTCGCGGACCTGTCGAAGCGTTTCGGCGTCGCGCTGCTGGGCGGCGACACCACCGCCTCCCCCGACCGCATCTGCATCAACGTGGCCGTGCTCGGCGAGTGTCCGGCAGGCACCGCGCACCTGCGCAGCGCCGCCCGGGCGGGCGACCTGGTATGCGTGACCGGCACGCTGGGCGACTCCGCCGCGGGGCTGAAGGCGATTCTCGGAGGGGTGGAGCGGGACGCTGAAATCCAGGCACTTATCGAACGTCACTACCTCCCGCTGCCGCGTGTGACGGAGGGCCTGCGGCTCGCCGCCGCGCCGGGCGTCCACGCGATGATGGACATCTCAGACGGCATCGGCTCCGACCTGCGGCACATCCTGGATGCCTCGGGAGTCGGAGCGGAGGTCTTTGTCGAAGCGATACCGCTGTCCCCCGCCCTGGAGCGCGTGTGCGCCCGGCTAGGCTGGGACGCGGCGGAACTGGCCGTCTGCGGCGGCGAAGACTATGAACTGCTATTCACGGCGGACCCGGAGGCGGAAAAGGCCCTGGACATCCCCCATACCGTCATCGGACGCATCCTGTCCGGCAACGGAATCCGCTGGTCCGGCAACGGCCGCTCCTTCAGCGGCTTCGACCACTTCCGGCGCTAGCGCCCCGTATAGAACCCGACCATGGAACGGACCGCCTCGGCGCAGACCGGGCAGAAGTCAGGTGCGGCATTCGTACGCATCCGGCAGTCCTCCGTGGCGCGCCAGACGCCCTTGGACTGGTAGCCGGCACCCTCGATCAGCCCCACGCCGTCCTTGCCCATCATCCCCTGCCACTTGGCGCCGAAATCCGCCTGCGTGGTAATGTTGGGCTCCCAGGGCTCGATGTCCGGGAAATACTGCTCCTCATACTGGTCGTCATACGCATACTCGTCCGCAAGCCCGGCGAAACTGTGGCCAAACTCGTGGACGACCACCGGCCGGAAAGCGGCGTGGTGGGCCGTCGTGAGCGTGTAGGAATTGAAGATGCCGCCCCCGCCGTAGGTATCGGTATTCGCCAGGATGATGATGTGCTCGTAGGGCACTCCGGCCAGCAGGTCGTGCATCCGAGACAGTTCCAGCGTCGTCAGGTAGCGGTCGGAATAGAAGGTGTCGAAATGCGAGCCCAGGGCCGTGTCCTTCCACTCGCCGCGCCGCGGCACGCTCACCCCGCTCTGCGCGGAGGGAAGATCCACAGCCACGAAGTTGAAACGGTCCCGCAACTCATTGAATACCGGATGGTTCAGAAAACTCTCGACGGCCACGGCCGCATCCTTGAAGAAGGTCTCCATCTCCGCGACGGTGTAGCCCTCGGGCAGGATCACCACGTCGATGCACGCCTCCGCCGGGCCGCTGCGCAGGATGTCCCGGGTGTGCGGCGGCTGCGCGCCGATGCGCTTGATCAGGATGTCCGCCGGATCCACGCGGTGCGTCAGCCGCGCCGACACGTTCCGGTGGAAGTCGTACAACACCACTGTCACGTCCACGGGCACGGAAGGCATCGGCAGCAGGAAGACGTTCTCGAAACTCTTCTGCACGCGCGTGGCCTCCTCGGTGGCCTGCCATTCCTGGAACAGCGTGGAGAAGGAGTTGCAGTACAGCAGCCGGCCCGTCTGCGCGTCGTGCATCCGGATCTGCCCGTTGCCGTGCAGGGCCAGTTCGTCGAGGTGCACCCTGCGCCCGGCCCAACCGTCGGAACTGCTCAGCCGGTCCAGCGCGATGGTGCAGGACTTGTCCGTCCCGGAGAAGACATAGTCCACACGGAGCGTGCGCTCCGTGAGGGGTTCGGGCAGCGGCTGCGCGCCGAGCACGAATGCATGGCAAAGCGCAAAAATCAAGGTCAGGAAACGTCTCATGACTCAAATATACATTTTTTGGTCATAAATATGACCGGATAACCATCTATCTTTCCGGAGAAATCTTCTTATTTTTGTAATACAAAAACCCGTTAACCACAATACCGATGAAAATCACCCGCCTGTTTTTCGCCCTGGCCCTCGTCGCGGCCAGTTTGGGTGTGTACGCCTGCGCCAGCAAGACCGACGCCTCCATTCCCTCCGACAAGAAAGAAATCATGGACCGCTTCGTGGCCGGTACGCTCGACCCGTCCTATGTCCCTGCCCTGTTCTTCGGACACTTTGGCGGTGACCAGAAGCTCGGCGAAGGCGCCGTCAAGGCCCACCTGAGCCTGTTCCTCAAGGGCGGCGCCGACATGCTCAAGATCCAGACCGAGCAGCCGATGCCCCGTGTCGAGGACCTGACGATGGACACCCCGCTCGTACCCGAAGACTGGTACGCCCCGACCGTGGAGGTAATCAAGGAAGTGCTCTCCTATGTTGGCAAGGACGTCTATGTGATGCCCACCATCCTCAGCACCCACCAGGTCGCCCGCCAGGGTTTCGGTGACGACCGCCTGCCCGGCTGGGCCGTGGAGCGTCCCGAGGCCTACAAGCGTATGCTGGATTCCTACACCAAGGCCATCCTCTGGTACATCCGCGAGTGCAAGAAGATCGGCGTCGAGGCCTTCTTCACCGCCACCCAGGGCGGCGAGCAGAAGTTCTACGAACTGGACGTGCCCGGCGGCTTTTTCGAGACGATGATCAAGCCCTATGACCTCGAGGTCATGAACGAGGCCAACAAGGACACCAAGATCACCATCCTCCACATCTGCGACTGGGAAGGCCCGATGGACGACCTGACCCGCTACCTGGACTATCCCGGCAAGATCGTGAACGTCCCGCTCAAGATCGCGGACGAGCCCCTCACCCTGGCCAAGACCGTAGAGATGTTCGGACGCCCGGTGCTCGGCGGCTTCAACCGCAAGGCCGAAATCGGAAAGGAGACGCCTGAGAAGATCGCCGCGATGACCCGCGAGATCATCGAGAACGGACCGAAAGGCCGCCTGATGATCGGAGCCGACTGCTCCGTCCCGTCCCCGCTCAACATCACGGATAACATCCACGCGGCCGTCAGCACGGCCCACGGACGCAGGTAGTTACTTTTTCCCCTTTCTCAGCAGGAAGCGGCGCCCCAGCTGCACGAAGGCCTTCATCGGCCACGGAAGCAGCGCGCGTTCCGCTTCCTGCAGTTTTTCGCGGATCGGGATGCCCTGCGGGCAATGCTGCTCGCATTTTCCGCATTGGATGCACTGCGATGCGAAAGACGGTTCCGCCGCCAGGGCGACCGTCTGGAAATACTGTGAACGTCCCGCCGTGGGAGATTCCGTGTACATCGTATTGTAACCGGCGAAGATACCCGGGATGTCCACGCCCTTGGGGCAGGGCATGCAATACCGGCAGCCCGTGCAGCCCACTTTTTCCTTCTCCTTGATGATGCCCAGGACCCGCTGCAGGAAAGCGCGGTCGTCCGCCGTAAAGACGCCCGCACGGGCGTCCGAGGCGGTCCGGACGTTCTCTTCTACCATCTCGACGGAATTCATCCCGGAAAGCACGACCGTCACTTCCGGCTGGTCCCAGAGCCATCGCAGGGCCCATTCTGCCGCGCTCCAACCCCGCTCGTTCCCGGAAATGAGCCGTTTCGCCGCTTCCGGAAGCTTGTTCACCAGCTTGCCCCCGCGCAGCGGTTCCATGATGATCACGGGGATGCCCCGCTCCGCCGCGGCCTTCAGGCCGGCCACGCCCGCCTGCGTCGTCTCGTCCAGGTAATTGTATTGGATCTGGCAGAAGTCCCAGTCGTAATCCACGAGGATCTTCAGGAAGTTGTCGGTATTCCCGTGGTAGGAGAAGCCGATGTTCCGGATGGCCCCGGAGGCTTTCTTTCCGGCAATCCAGTCCAGGATGCCCACCGTCTTCAGCCGCTCCCACTGGGCCACGTCGGTCAGGTGGTGCATCAGGTAATAATCGACGTAATCCGTCTGCAGGCGGGACAGTTCTTCCTCGAAAAAGCGGTCGAGCGACTGGAGGTTCCGGACCAGGTACTGCGGCAGTTTGGTCGCAATGCGGACGTTCTTCCGGATGCCGTTGCGAGCGAGGATCTCGCCCAGCGCAGCCTCGCTGCCGGGATAGATATAAGCCGTATCGAAATAGTTCACGCCTGCACGGTAGGCCGCCATCAGCTCCTCCCCGGTCTTCTCGATATCGACGCCGCCGCCTTTGCGGCTGAAGCGCATGCACCCGTATCCGAGGATGGAGAGTTCGTCTCCGTGTCTGTCTTTTCTGTATTGCATATCCCGTTCTGTTTCACACAAATATACAAAAATCCGGCAATACGGCTGAAATTGTGTAAATTTGTGCCTGACAGAAAGCGAAGCCCATGAATCCCATCTCCCTGCGCCTCCTCGGCCAGCAGTTGATCTGCCCGCAGTTCTCCTCGCCGCACGACGTGGTGTCGTGGATGGGCGCGATGCAGGGCCAGGAATACAATATGATGCGCTGGGCGGTGGCAATGCGCACGAAGCGGCCGTCCGCCAAAGCTTTTAAGAAAGATTACGACAGCGGGCGGATCATCCGGACACACCTGCTGCGCACCACCTGGCAGCTGGTCGCCGCCGAAGACTATGCCTGGATGCTCTCCCTCTGCCGCAGCAAGGCGCTGAGCGGACTCCGGGGCTGGATGCACGCCAACGGGATCGACATCCCACAGGAGGAAGAGGAGCGGATCAGCGCCATCTTCGCCGAACGGGTCTCCGGACACGCCGACATCCTGAAAGAAGACCTGGCGCAGACCCTGGCCGAGCGGGACGTCCGGATGGACGACCACCGGCTTTCCTACCACATCCGGCTGGCGGAACTCTCGGGCCTCCTCTGCTCCGGGGTGCTTCACCCCCGGAAACGCACCCTCGCCCTCGCATCCGAACGCATCCCCGCCCAAGGACTCCCCTCCCGGGATGAAGCGCTGGCGCTCCTCGCCCGCAAATACTTCCGTTCCCACGGCCCCGCCACCCTGCAGGACTTCGTCTGGTGGAGCGGGCTCAACATCGGCGAATGCCGGAAAGCCGTCGCCCTGATCAGCCCTGAACTGCACACGGAACGGTGGAAGCGCGAAACGCTCTACCTCCACGAGGACGGGCGGACACGGGGATTCCGGAGCGGACGCATCCACCTGCTGCCCGCCTACGACGAGTATCTCATCGGCTACAAGAGCCGCCACGTCGCCCTGCACCCCGACCATAGCCATCACGCGCACGACGGCAGCGGGACCTTCTGGAACGTGATCCTGCAGGACGGCGAGGTCGTGGGGAACTGGACGGCCGCCGGGGGCCGTATCGGTACAAGCGTCTTCAAGCCCGGCACCCGCCTGGACGAAGAAGCCCTGGCGCGCGAATCAGCCCGCTGGCAATATTTTATCAATCATTGATTTACCGAGAAGTGCCGCTCACTTCCTATAGCGCTTGTTGGCCGTGCGGAGATAGTAGTCGAGGTCTTCGTTTTTCAGGATTGAGGTCCTGAAACGCTCGAGCCACGAGGCCATGCTCTCGAGGGTCTCCCCCACGAAGAAATCCTCTGCCAGTTCCCTTTCATAAGTGCCGCCGCCGTTGTTGCTGGCCGCCCAGCCGGGGCAGAAATCATTATAGAAACGGTAAGGTTTTCCCTTTTCGTCGAAGCGGATATCCAGGCGGGTATTGGTATGGCTCGGTTCGTGGCGCGCCCAGCCGACCAGGATGTCCGCATGCCGGAACTTGAGGCCGTTTTGCGCCGCAAAGCGCTCGCCATAACTGTCGTACCAGCCCCGGACGAGGACTTTGTTCTTCTGCAGCAAGGATTTCAGTTCCGGAGTCATGGCTATGGAGTCCAGGGTGTAGGGAATGACGACGTACTCCAGGTTCCGGAAGCCCTCCAGGAAACCGGGCCCCACCTCGGTGATGCCCTTCTCGAACTCGACACCGTAATACTCGTCCGTCCACCTCCGGCCCTTTCCCCCGTTGTAATCAACATCAAGATCCGCCTCGCAGACCTTCCCTTTCCCGCATACTTCCAGGGGGCCGCCCCAGGTATGGGAGTATGTGATCGCTTTGTTGTGTTTCGAAAAGTTCATCGCTGATTATCAATCAGTTAACTTCGGCGAGTTCCCCCGTCGCGGAGTCGATGATGAAGCCGCGAACGCTTACGTCCGCCGGCATCAGCGGGTGCCGGGCGATGGCCTCGACGGTCCGGCGCACGGACGCCTCCGTATCGTGGAAACCCTCCAGCCAGGCGTCCAGGTCCACGGGGCAGTCCTTCATCGCCTGCTCCGGAATCCCCCGTTTCAGCATCTCTTCCTTGAAATGATGGAAACTCATATGGCAGGCGCCGCAGTTCGTGTGCGCCACCACCATGATCTCGTTCACGCCCAGTTCGTACACCGCCACGAGCAGGCTCCGCATCGCCGAATCCCAGGGCGACGGGACCAGCGCCCCGGCATTCTTGATGATCTTGGCGTCGCCGTTCTTCAGTCCCAGGGCATCCTGGAGAAGCACGGACAGGCGCGTATCCATACAACTCAGGACCGCAAGTTTCTTGTCAGGATACTTGTCGGTCAGATGCTTTTCATAGCCCTTCGAGGCCACATACTCGCGATTGAACGCGAGAACTTCGTCGATATTGCTCATAATTCTCACCAGCTTATTTCCGGTTCACACAAATATACGAAAACAGATGGAGAAAAAGCGTATCTTTGTCCATAACCAAGTCCGCAAGCCATGGCAAAGATCTACGTCGCCTCCAGTTGGAGGAACAAATACTTCCCGGAAGTGGTCGCGCGCCTGCGCGAAGCCGGCCACGAGGTGTATGACTTCCGCAACCCGCCCCACGGCGGGAACGGCTTCCGCTGGACGGATATCGACGAAAAAGCTCCGGAATGGACCTTTGCGCAGTACGCCGAGGGCTTGCACCATCCGAAAGCAGAGCGCCAGTTCGCCGCCGACCTGGAGGCCCTGGAATGGGCCGATACCTGCGTGCTGGTACTCCCCTGCGGCCGCAGCGCCCACACCGAAGCCGGCTGGATGGCCGGCGCCGGCA
>CAMVGM010000071.1 GCA_947167015.1 uncultured Bacteroidales bacterium | reverse complement strand
CGCGGTCGTTGCGGAAGTTGTAGAAGATGATGGCGTCGCCTTCCTCGATCTTGGCGAGGGGGGCGCCGTCCTTCGTGATGACGATCGGCTTGACGAACTCGTCGGTCACGTCGGCGTCGTACGAGGCCTGGATGCCGTCGATGGCGGACTCGAAGGCCGCACCCTTGCCCTCGACCAGCAGGTCGTAGGCCTCTTTCACGCGGTTCCAGCGCTTGTCGCGGTCCATCGCGTAGAAGCGGCCGCACACGGAAGCGATCTTGCCGGTGGTCTCGGCCATCTTCTGCTCGAGTTCCTCGAGGAAGCCCTTGCCGCTGCGCGGGTCGGTATCGCGGCCGTCCATGAAGGCGTGGACATAGACCTGCTCCAGGCCGTATTCCTTCGCGACGCGGAGGAACTCATAGACGTGCTCCAGGGAGGAGTGCACGCCGCCGTGGGAGGTGAGACCCATCAGGTGGAGCTTCTTGCCGGAGGTCTTGACATAGTCATAGACCGCCTTGATCTCCTTGTTCTCCAGATACTTGTGGTCGCGGACGGCCATGTTGATCTTCACGAGGTCCTGATAGACCACGCGGCCGGCGCCGAGGTTCATGTGTCCGACCTCGGAGTTGCCCATCTGCCCGTCGGGCAGGCCGACGTACTCGCCGCAGGCCTGCAGGTGGCCGTAAGGATATTTCGCACGCAGGCCGTCGATGACAGGCGTACCCTGCGCCCAGATTGCGTTGGAATAATCGTGTTTGCCCTCGCCCCAGCCGTCGAGGATCATCAGAAGTACTTTTCTATTCATATCTTGTATCGTTTATTATCGAGTCTGCAAAGATAGCGACTTTTTCAGAGAAGGAGAAGAAAGATTCACCGTTACGGCACCCGCCTCGCGCGTACTGCGCAGGATGACCTGCAGGAAGCCGCCGCGCATCGCCTTGGTGTCCACGCCGTAGGAGAGCAGCTCGGTATAATGGTCGCCGTCGTCGAGGGTCAGCAGGCTCGCCGCACCGTCCACGCTCACCGTCACCGGCTCGCTGAAGTCCGGCACCCGGCGGCCCTTGCGGTCCACTGCGTACACCTTGAGGTACTGCAGGTCCATCCCGTCCGCCTCCCAGCCGTCCGGGGTCTCGGTCTCCACGCGCAGCGCCACGGCCTTGCCGGCCGTCTCGATGCGGTGGCGCGCCACTTCGCGGCCGGCGGTGTAGCCGACGGCCTCGATGCTGCCTCCCCTGCCGTAAGGCACGTCCTTCCAGGTCACGATGTGCTGCGTGCCCGGCTCGGTGTTGTCGTTGGCCTTGCGGCCCAGCGATTTCCCGTTCACGAAGAGTTCCACCTGCTCCGCATTGGAGAAGACGGCGACCTGCTGCTTCGACCCGGCCGGGAAGTTCCAGGTGGAGGTGTAGGTCTGCTGACCGACTACGATGTCGTTCCAGTCCTTCAGCGCCTCGCTGCCTTCGGCGACGGCGATCCGCACCACCGGCTCTTCCGGGATGAAGGCGCTCTTCATCAGCCAGGCCTGCGGATAGGGCTCCAGCGTGTGGCTGAAGTAGCTGTAGTTCCAGCCCTTCTTGGGCCAGCCGTCGGACTCGCCCCAATACTCCACGGCCCCCCAGTACGCCAGGCCGACCATCTTGTCGCGGTCCATGCCGTAGTACGGGCCCAGAAGCTCGCGGGTGGTGGCCTCGCTCTGGAAGATGATCAGGTGCGGAGCGTGCTCCAGGTAGGCCGGATAGGCGTTCCAGCGGTAATTGAAACTCGCCACTTCGGTCTCGCAGGCCAGTTCGGGCGGGACGAGGTAAGACTCGTACTCCGGCCGGTCGCGGTAGATGCCGCCGGCCCGGGACGGGAACATGGCCACGGTCGTCTTGCGCGTGGCGTCGTAGCGCTTGACCAGCGTATCGAAGATCCGGTAGGTGGTCACGCCCCAGTCCTCGGTCGGGAAACCAGCCCAGGCATCCCGGTTCTGGAGCTCGTTACCGAGACTCCACAGGATGACCGAAGGGCTGTTGCGGTCGCGCTTGATCCATTCGGGGATCAGCTTGTACCAATAGGAGGTGAACGGATCGCGGCCGCCCCAGTACTCCTTGTCGCTCCATTTGTCGATGAGTTCGTCCACGATGAGCATGCCCACGCGGTCGGCGATCTTGGTAAACTGCTCGCTGTAGGGGTTGTGCGAGCAGCGGATCACGTTGAATCCGAACGACTTGAGCTGGAGCATGAGCCGCTCGATACCCGTATCGAACGACGCGGCGCCCAGGGCTCCCAGGTCGTGGTGGTTGGCCACGCCATGCAGGAAGACCTTCTCCCCGTTGAGCAGGAAACCCCGTTCCCGGGTGAACTCCAGTTTGCGGATGCCGAAGTGTTCCGAAGCCTTGTCCACCAGCATCCCGTCGGCCCAGATTTCAACCTCAGCCGTATACAGGCTCGGGCTTTCCGGCGACCAGAGCTGTGGACGAACCACCGCGACCTCCGGCATCGGCACCTCCACACGGGTGCGCAGGGTGTGCTCCGGGAATCCGGCCTGCGTGGTCCCGACCACGGAGCCGTCCGGCGCCAGGATGCGGGCGCGGATGGAGGCGTCATGGTTCTGATAGCCGTCCACCTCGACCTGCAGGGCCACCGTCGAACGGGCGGCGGAGACCTCGGGCGTCGTCACATAAATGCCGTGGCGGGCGATAGACGTAGCGTTCCTGACCTCCAGATAGACGTCGCGGAAGATGCCGGCGCCGGTGTACCAGCGGGAGGCGTTCCACGGGCCCGTGGAGGCGTAGACCGCCACCACGTTGGGCCGGCCATATTTCAGGTACTTGCCGATCTCGACTTCGTAGCCCAGATAACCATACTCGCCGGAAGCGACCTTCTTGCCGTTGACATAGACGTCGCTCACGTACATGACTCCGTCGAATTCGAGGCAGACCAGCCTGCCCTGCCAGGACGGATCCGCCGTGAAATGCTTGCGGTACCATCCTTCGCACATGGGTTTGAACGCCCGGGAGGAGGACTGGACATCCTTGTCCCAGGGCTGCTCGAACTGGAAATCGTGCGGCAGGTCCAGCGTGCGCCAGGCGCTGTCGTCCAACGCCGGGTCGGCCGCGCCCTCCAGCGGGCCGAGCCGGAACTTCCAGTCGAAATTGAATAATTGACTGCGCTGCGCTGCGATCTCTGCCCAAGGGGCATTCGTCTCCGCTTCCGCCGCCGCTTCCCGCTGATATTGCGCAAAGGCGCCCCAGCTCAGCAAGAGCAACAGGGCGCCAGTGAAAAGTCTCTTCATCCGATAACTGCTTGTTAGTCAATCAAACCGCGGCCGCGGAGCATGGCCTGCGAGTCGGGCTCGCGGCCGGCGAAACTCTTGTAGAGCGTCATCGGCTCCTCGCTTCCGCCCTTCTCCAGGAAGGTCTGCTTGAACTTCTTCGCCAGTTCCAGGTCATACGGCCCGTCCGGCGAGGCGGCAAAGATGCTGAAGGCGTCCTTGTCCAGGACCTCGGCCCACAGGTAGCCGTAGTAACCGGCGGAATAGCCGCTGGAGAAGATGTGGTTGAAGTAGGTCGAGCGGTAGCGGTAGGTGATCTCGGGAATCAGGCCGATCTCCTCGGCAATCTGCTTCTCGAAGGCGTCGATGTCCACGCCCTTCGTGCTCTCCAGCTCATGCCAGCGCATGTCCAGGATGGAGGCGGCACAGAGTTCGGCGGTCATGAAGCCCTGGTTGAACTTCTTGGCGTTCAGGATCTTCTGCACCAGTTCGGCCGGGATGGGCTCGCCGGCCTCGTTCTTCGCATACTGGGCGAGCAGCGAGGGCTGGAAGGCCCAGTTCTCGTTGAACTGCGAGAACATCTCCACGAAGTCGCGCGTGACGCTGGTGCCGCTCACGGAAGGATAGTGGCACTGGGTGAGCAGGCCGTGCAGGGCGTGGCCGAACTCGTGGAAGGCCGTCTCCACCTCGTCGATGGACAGGTGGTCGTCGGAGAAATTGCAGACGTTCACGATGATCGGACGGACTTCCTTGCCGTCGGCATCGAAATACTGGTCGCGGATGTTGTTCATCCAGGCGCCGCCGCGCTTGCTGGAGCGGGGCTTGTAGTCGGTCGTGAAGATGCCGAGCAGCGAGCCGTCGGCGGCGGTCACCTTGTAGGTCTTGACCTCGGGGTTGTAGACGGGCACGTCCGTGAGGGGCTCGAAGTTCACCCCGTAGAGGATGTGGGCGTTGGTGAAGACGCCGTTGCGCACGCTGTCAATCTGGAAATAGGGCTTGGTCTGGGACTCGTCCAGGTCGTATTTCGCCTTGCGGACCTTCTCGGCGTAGTACCACCAGTCCCAGGGCTCGATCTTGGAGCCGGCCGGGAGCTTGCCCGCCTTGACCTCGGCGTCCATCACGGCCTGCATGTCGGCCAGTTCCTCCTTCGCCTTCGCGACGGCGGCCTTCATGATGCCGGAAAGGAACTCGTCCACTGTCTGCGGGTCGCCCGCCATCTTGTTGGCGAGGATGTAGGCGGCGGCGTTCGGGTAGCCCAGGATCTTCGCCTTCTCGGCGCGCAGGTCCAGCACCTCCAGCAGCAGCTGGCGGTTGTCGAACTCGTTTCCGCGATGGCCGCGGGAGGTGTAGGCCTCGTTGTACTGGCGGCGCAGCTCGCGGTCCTCGGTGGTGGTCATCTTGTCGGGATAGGCGGCCACGCTGAAGCCGAACTTCTCCAGGAAGTCGTTGGACTCGGCGAGGATGTTGTTGCCGATCTTCTGCGTCTTGGCGGCGATGTCGGCGTTGATCTGACGCAGGCGCGCCTGCTGCTCCTCCGGCAGGCCGATGCCTTCGCGCTCGAAGCCCTCGTAGGTCTTCTTCAGCACCATCTGCTGCTCGCGCGTCAGGCCGCTCTGGTCGGCGTTATAGACGGCGGCGACGCGGTTGTAGAGCGCCTTGTTGAAGGAAATGTTGTTGCTGTGTTCGCTCATCAGGGGAATGGCTTCCTCCTCGACGGCGGCGAGGGCGTCGGTGCGGTCAGTCTCGGTGACGTTGTAGAACACGCCGCTCACCTTGGCGAGCAGGCGGCCGGAGAGTTCCAGCGGGACGATGGTGTTCTCGAAAGTCGGGGCGTCGGGATTCGCGGTGATCGCGGCGATCTCGGCGGTCTGCTCTTCGATGCCGGCCTTGATGGCCGGGATGTAATCTTCGGGCTGGATCTTCTCATACGGGGGGATGCCGTAAGGGGTGTCCCACTCGGTGAAGAACGGATTCGTACGTTTTTGGCAGGCTGTCATGGCGAGGATGATGGCTGCAAGGGCAATTACTTTTTTCATTTATTGTTGACTGATAATAATATACGTAGGATAATGGTCGGAATAGCCGTTCAGGAACTGGCCGCCGGAAAGGGTCCGCAGCGGGGTGCCGGCGAAGCGTCCCTCCTGCTGCGTGAGGAAGGGCGGGTCGAAGACATAGCCGTAGTGGAAGGCGTCGCTCTTGCAGATGCCGTAGCCGCCCGCTCCCGGGACGGCCAGGGCGCGGTTCACGAGGATGATGTCGTAGATGTTCCACTCCCCGTGGTATTCCTGCGAGCCGAACCCGTCCTTGTGCATGCGCAGGAACGGAGAGAAGAAGTCTCCCTCCCCCACTTCCTCGATGCGCTCGCGCCCGTGCAGGTACGCGGCCATGCTCTTGTCCTCCGGGTTGTCGTTCATGTCGCCCATCACGACGAGCTTGATGCCGGGATGGCGGCGTTCCTGCTGCAGCGCGTCGGCATAGACGATCTCCGCGCCGCGGCAGCGGAGGTCTTCCCCCTTGCCCCCGTTCCGGGAAGGCAGGTGGAGGACGTAGAAGCCGAACATCTCCCCGCCCAGCCGGCCCCGGACATACAGGGCGTCGCGCGTCTTGAAGGAACGCTGCTCCTGGGGCGTCTTCTCGAAGACGATGTCGCTGTCGAAGTCATACGGCAGCGTCCGCGACTCCAGCAGTTCGAAATCCGCCGGCCGGTAGAGCAGCGCGCAGTCGATGCCGCGCACGTCAGGGCTCTCGTAATGCACGAAACGGTAACCGGCGGCGGCGATCTCCGGAGCGGCGGTCAGGTCCTCCAGGACACGGTCGTTCTCCACCTCGGCCAGGCCGAGGACGGCGTGCCAGCGCCCGTTCTTCTCCGACATCGCCTGGATGACCGAAGCGATGTTGGAAAGCTTCTTCCCGTATTTTTCCGGCGTCCAGTTGTTCTCCCCTTCTGGCAGGAAAGGCTGGTCGCTCTTGCCGCGGTCGTGCTCGGTGTCGAAAAGGTTCTCCACGTTATAGAAGCCGATCACATAGGCATCCTCCGGTACCCTTTCGGTACAGGAAAGCAGCAGGAGCGCAAACGCGCAGAGCAGCAAAAAGGTCTTTTTCATACAAGCAGGGCGCTAATTGTTCCACCACCAGGCCACCTCGGCGGGATCCTGCGCCTCGACGTTTTTCTGGACTTCGGCGGGCAGGTTGACGAAGAAGTCCACGCCCACCTTCTCCTCCAGCTTGTCTATGCTCATGGCCATGGATTTCTGGATGCTGGCCGCCTTGTTCTCCCGGTTCTCGAACCAGAATCCGGCGGCCGTATAATTCTTGTCCTTGTCCCGGCGCAGCAGCGCCTTGTAATATCCGGTCGGCACGGTCACGTGCTTGCCGTCGGCATCGAGGACGTATTTGTCACTGCCCTTCACGGAGCAGCCGGTCACGACGTAGAGCGTATCGGTGGCCGCGTTCTTCGCCCAGCCGCGCACTTTCCCTTCCAGGATGGCCCAGACATTGGCATTCAGGCCGTTGTCCTGCGGGGTCATGTTGGTGCCGAAGAAGGTCTCGAGGTTCACCCGGTAGCTCCAGCGGTCGGCCGAAGGGATCTGGTGGCCGCGGTCATAGAGCCCGGCGTTGCCGGCCTTGTATGCCGTCGGCAGATAGGGCTGCTTGTCCCGGGCGAGGAGCGGGTCCAGCGTAAACTTGTCCGTCCGCTCTCCCGTACCGATGTTGCCTGCGCAGAGCGGATAGGCCACCCAGGAAGAGACCAGATGCCCGTAATCCCAATAAGCGGCATAGTTGCGGCTGCCGTCCGGGAAACTGTGGATCAGCAGGTCCTGCCCGTCGGAGGCGGAAGTTGCCGGAAGCTCGAGCCAGCCGGCGCTTGTCGAAGAGACTTTCCGGCCGAGCTTGTAGCTGCCCGCCGTCTTGGACACGAAGTAAGCCGGCGTCTGGCCGCCCGCCTCGATCATATCGTTGTGCTCGCTGCGGAGCGTCATCATCGTCACGCTGTCGCCCACCTTCAGGCCCAGTTTGGAGAAAGACCGGTCGTTGGACGGCACGGAGGCCTGGCAGAGCCCGTACACATACACGAAGCCCGTCTCGTCCACGAGGAAGAAATTGCCGTATTCCTCATTCTCGACGGAGGCGATCTCGCCCGTCAGCTTGTACCAGGTGGTCTTGTCCGCCTTCTTGGCGCGGAAGTCCCGGATGGTGAAGCGGGGTGCGCCCGCCTGCGTGACGCCGATCTGGGCGGACTTGTCTCCGGCCGTGAGGGTCACGGTGGCCGTCCGGGCCGTTTCTTCCGGATTCTCGGAGGCGCTCACCGTCAGTTTCTGGTAGCTGTCGGAAGGACCGCCGGACAGGGGGCTCACGGAGAGCCAGTCCCCGTCCACGCGCACGGACCAGCTCTGGTTGCTCAGGAAGGAGACCTCCTGCGAACCACCCGCCGCATCGACGGAAAGCGTGTTGAACAGGACGCTCAGGTTCGTGGCGGCAGGCTTGGAACAGCCGATCGCCAGACAGGCGAGCAGGCAGGACAGGATAAGGGACTTCAGGACTTTCATAACTTACAAAATTATGGTTTTTCCCCGAAGAAAGCAAAATTCGAAGCGAAGCGCCGCAGGGGGTCAGGGGGGAACGCCCCCCTGCATAGGCGCCGCCGGCTCCTTTCGGCATAGACGAAAGGAGCCGGGTCAGCAGGCCCGGCTCCTTCGGAACAGTAGATAAATATTATTCAGCAGCCTCGTGGCTCACGTAGAATGCGTTCACCATCTGCGGGCTTCCCTTGTAGGAGCTCTTCGGGCCCACCACGGTGATGGTGTCGCCTTCCTTCACGCCCAGCTTGGTGAGCAGATCCTGTCCGCTCTGTCCGCTGAGGGTGGGAACCAGGCCATAGACATACACCTTGCCGGTCTCGTCCTCGATGTAGAAGTTGCCGTACTTGTTGTACTTGGTGGCGTCCGACTTGTCCATCACGATGTCACGGACCTTGCCGCTGATCATGAACAGGTCGTTGCCGTCCTCCAGGGCGTTGAACGCCGCGCAGGTGGTCGTGGTGACGGAGGTGTGCTCCACATAGTAGCCGTTCACCATCTGGGGGCTGCCCTTGTAGGAGCCCTTCGGGCCCACCACGGTGAGGATGTCGCCCGCCTTGATGCCCTTGGCCGTGATCACGTCCTGTCCGGTCGCGCCGCCCGCCTCGGGAAGGAGGCCATAGACATAGGCGCTGCCGGTCTCGTCGTTCAGGTAGAAGTTGCCGTACTTGTTGGGCTTGGTGGGATCGTTCTTGTCCATCACGATGCCGGTCACGACACCCTTGAGGCGGTACAGCGCGCTGCCGTCCTCCAGGGCGTTGAAATCACCGGCGGTGATCTCCACGATGGAGCCGGTCTGCATGAGCGACTGCTGGCAGCTGTATTCCTTCTTGCCGTCGGTGGTCTTGAAGGTGATGACGGTCTCGCGGTCGCCACCGGTGTTCGCGGAGGCGTTGAAGGTCACGGTGTTGCCCGCGACGGAAGCGATGGACAGCCAGTCCTTGGCGTCCTCGGGGATCTCGACGTACACGCCGTTGCCCTTGTTGGCGAGGGTGACGGTGAAGGCACCGCCTTCGATGGGCAGGACGGCCTCCTCGGGATCGACGGACTCGACCTTGATGAGGGACTTGTTGATCTTGATCACGGTCACGTTGACGAGTTCGACCGTTCCGTTGTAGGTGGTCTTCGGGCCCTCGACGGTAACCTCGTCGCCGACCTCGAGACCCAGGCTCAGGAAGTTCTTCTCATTGCCCTTCGCGTCGAGCGTACCATAGATGTACACCTCGCCCGTGCCGTCGTTCAGGTACCAGTTGCCGTAGGTCGTATTGACGATGTTCATGACGGTACCGGTAGCGCGGTAGGTCTTGCTGTCCGGACCCGCGAGGATCTCGGCGCAAGTCGCGTTGGAGACAGTGGCAAGGCCCTGGATCACGTTGATGCGCTGCACGGCGCCGTTGCACTCGAGCAGGACCTCTGCGGTACGGCCTTCGGCCGCCTCCGCGGAGAAGGTGACGTTGCTGGAACCGGCAGGACCGGACAGCGGGCTGACCGTCAGCCAGGCGGGAGCGCCGGTGATGGACCAGGCGTAGTTCGACATGACGCCGATGGTTGCGGAACCGCCGGCAGTCGGGACGGAGACATACGAGGAAGACACCTGGACCTCATTCAGGTAATGGGATCCGACTTCTTTCTGGCAGCCGGCCAGGATGGCCAGGGCCGCGGTCAGGGAAGCGAAAATATACTTGGCTTTCATGGGATGTCCGGAAATTAGTTGAACAGATATTTAAGACCGATGGAAGCATACCAGCACTGGCCCAGCGCATGGTTGTAGGTCCAGGTCTGGGTGTTGCCGTTGATGGAGGCCGGCGTGGAGAACGTGGCGTAGCCGTCCGCGTCGACACCCTCGTACTTGAGGATGCGGGCGTCGGAACCGATGGCCGGGTTGAGGTACTTGCTCACGCCCCAGCTGGAGTTGAACAGGTTCAGCAGGTTCTTGATGTCCAGGTTGAGCTGCAGGGTGTTGGTGCTGCCTGCGATCCGGACGGTGAAGTCGTGCTTGTAGCTCAGGTCCACGCGGTGCACCCACGGGTTGTACACGCTGTAACCCTCGGCGTACTGGCCCTGGTGCTTGCTGAGGTACTTGTCCTTGTGGACATAGTCCATGAAGCGGGTGGCGTCGTCGTTGGAGACGAAGCGGAAAGCGCCGGAGGACACCTCAGCGTCGGTCGGGACATAGATGGCGTCGTAGTTGTAGCCGTCGCCGTTCATGTCGTTGGCCATCATGTAGGAGTAGTTGTAACCGCCGCGCCAGGTCTCATAGATGAGGCTGTAGTGGTTGCCACCCTTGTCGTGATGCGTCAGGGAAGCCACGAAGCGGTCCGGTGTCACGTACTGGGAGTTGTGGAGGGCGATGTAGTTCGGACCCTCGACGGTCGGCACGTAGGTGAAGGCGGACTCGGCGGCGCTGCCCGGCATACCGGTCACCTCCTTGGAGACGGTGTGCGTGTAGGCGGCCATGATGCTCAGGCCCTCGACGGGACGGGCGTTGAGGGTGACGCTGCCGGACCAGCCATAGCCGCGGCTGGTGTTCTCCAGCACGAAGGCCTTGGTGCCGTTACGATAGCCGGCAGGATAGATCGGACGGTTGTCCACGCCGTTGAAGCGGGCGAAGCCGCCCACGTTGGGAATGCTCCAGTCGGAGATGGACACCGCGTTGACGGTCTTGTTG
>CAMVGM010000070.1 GCA_947167015.1 uncultured Bacteroidales bacterium | reverse complement strand
ATGCGTGACCGGCGTTTCGACTGGATCATCGAGCCGGAACGCATCATCCTCGTGCTCGAAGGGGTCGGGATGCTGCCCGTGTCCTACGACTGGAACGGGACGCGTTTCGTGCGGAACCGCAGTTACTGTCCCGGTGCCATCTTCTACAGCGGCCTGTGCAACATCCAGCTCGAAGAAGCGGTCCCGTTCGACCTCCACGGCTATGAATCCAATTGGGTGGACAACGGACAGGAAGGCGTCACCAGCTGGGATTTCGTCAAGGAAGGCGAGAAGACCCCGCGTTTCCGCGTGTCCTGCTACGGGGGCAGCTCGCGGATCGGCAGCATCGAGGTGTTTTCCCCGGACTATCCCGCCTCGCTCGGAGAGAACATCCGCGTGGGCATGCCCGTCACGGAGCTGATGGAGGCCCTCAAGGAGGCCTACTCCTATATGGAGAATGACATCGAGCCCGTGGTTTCCACCTTCCGCGACGATGTGGTGGAGATCTATTCCGGGCAGGAAGACAACCTGATTTTCAACGTGGACAAGAGCCAGTACCGGAACGGCCGCTTCGTCGCCGGCGCCAAGGTCAAGAGCATCACCATCATCCACGCGGTAGGATAACAGACAACAATCAACTAATTCCTAAATACTTATTAAAAAATGGCTTACCAAAAAGTAACGACCACCTCCTATGGATCCCGGCTGAAGAACAGCCTCGGAGGAGTGGGATTGGGATTCGTCATGATCATCGCGGGCATCGCCCTGCTTTTCTGGAATGAGGGCCGTACGGTCAAGACCACCCGCATGCTCAAGGAAGCGCAGGGTGTCTGCGCCGAACTGGGCGACATCAACCAGCTGCATTCCGACCTCGACGGCAAGATGGTCCACGCCACCGGCCTGGCCACCACCGACGAGGTGCTTTCCGACGACTTCTTCGGCGTGAACGCCAACGCCATCAAGCTGGGCCGCAAGGTCGAGTATTATCAGTGGGTCGAGCATCAGAGCTCCCAGACGCGCGACAAGGTCGGCGGCGGCCAGGAGACCGTGACGACTTACACCTACAGCAAGGAATGGACCTCCAGCCCGGTCAACTCCTCTTCCTTCGAGGATCCGCAGTACAAGGGCATCGCCAATGACGTCCTCCTGCAGGTGGCCGACCAGAGCGTGCAGGCCAAGAACGTCCGTTTCGGCGCCTACCGCTTCCCGGACGGCCTCATCGGCCAGATGAACAAGCGCGTCCCGCTCAACGTGGAACTCGATCCCGAATACCTCGCCTATCTGGAGAAGCAGATGCACAGCAACTGGGACGTCGCCGAGAGCGAGTCCTTCGTGCATCCGACGAACAATGTCATCTACGTGGGCCTGAACCCGAACAGCCCGCGCGTCGGTGACGTCCGCGTGACCTTCGAGAAGGTCCTCCCGGGCGAAGTCTCCATCCTCGCCAAGGTCGTCGGCGACACCTTCGAGAACTTCACCGCGAAGAACGGCTACACCCTGATGTCCCTCGAGGACGGCGCCGTGAGCGCTGACAACATGTTCCAGACCGAGCGCCAGAGCAACAAGGCCATGGGCTGGTTCCTCCGTATCCTCGGCATCCTGCTGATCTACCTCGGCTTCAAGAACATCTTCAACATCCTCGTCACCCTGCTCAAGGTCCTTCCGTTCCTGTCGAACATCGCCAACATGGGTGTCAACCTGGTCTGCGGCGTGCTCGCCTTCGTGATCGGCCTCGTGGTCATCGCCATCGCCTGGATCGTGTACAGGCCGGTGCTGGGCATCATCCTCCTGGTGGTGGCCGGCGCCCTGATCTTCTTCCTGGCGAAGAAGAACAAAGAAAAAGCCGCAGAGGTCAAAGCCGCTGCGGCAGATGCTCCGGTCGAAGTGACGGTGAAGCCCGAAGATCCGGCTCAGTAAGCCATCAGATCGACGGTAAGATCCGAATTGTAGACGATGCGGCGGACGGCCTGGTTAACCCGGGCGTCCGCCGCTTCTTTACGGAACAAGAAGTCGGACTGGAGGCCCTTGGCGCCGTATTCCTGCAGCATCTTGTACCACTGGCGCCCGTATTTCGAGCACATCGTGACGAAGTAGTTCATCGTGTCGTAGCCCTGGAAGGAGAAAGAGCCGGGCTCGTTCTGGAAGAGCGCGCGGTACTCGAGGATGAAGCGCTTGACTTCGGGGTCCTCGTAGTTGATGAAATACGCGGCCGTGATGTGCGCGTTGGCATTGTGCAGGTCGGACGGGCCCGTACCGCTGGTGCGGATGCGGGAAGTGCCGTACAGGATGACGTCGTTGTTGCGGGCGCCCTCGATGCTCAGGTTGCGGACGGTGCTGGTGATGAAATTGTCGCGGTCCGAGGCGATCAGCACGCGGGCCTTGCGGTCCTTGCGGAAGCTGATCTCCCGGGTGGAGAGCACGTTCTTGCAGCGCACGGAACCCTCCTGGAGGGCGCGGAGCAGGTAGGCGGCCTGCTCGCCGTTGCCGGCGGCCGTGGTGTCACGGACCACATACAGTTCCTCCCCGACGGGGAGTTCTTCCCGTACCCAGCGCACCAGGTCATCGATCTGGGCCGTCCAGGGCGTCGGCGCCTGGACCAACTGGCCGGTCGAAGTCAGTTCAGCCGCCTTCGGCTCCAGCGGGGAGACGAGCACCTTGCCGGGCCCGCACAGCGCCAGCGTGTTCCGGAGGTCGTCATAGGACACCGGACCCAGGATCACGTCGCTCTCGTCGATCAGCGTCTGCGGGAGGGGAGTCTTGCCGTCAGCCGAGTCGAATACCTGCAGGTCGGCCTTCAAGCCTTTTTTTCCCAGGTCGCGCAGGGCCATCAGGGCGCCGCTGTACATGTCCAGGAAATTGTCGCTGGCCTTGCCGGAGGCCTGCAGCGGCAGCACCAGGCCGATGTGGATCGTGGAGGGGATGTCCAGTACGAAGACCTCTTCCGGTTCGGGGCCGCCGGGCAAGTCCACGTGCAGGGTGTCTCTGTTTTCGGTGGGCGCGGGGACCACTTTGACCGTATCCTTGCGTTCCGGTTCCGAGGTTTTTTTCTTGCCGGGGAACAGGTACCACTGGGCGCAGGCGTTGGTCGACAGCGCGCAGATCATCAGGAGAAAAAAGCTGAATCTCTTCATAAGGCTTACTGCAGCGTGGCTGCAAACTGTGTCAAATCTTGTGCGAAACGGCTCCAGGAGAGCCGCTCCTTCTCGGCGGCGATGCCTGCGCGCAGGCTTTCCTGCAGCGCCGGTTCGTCGAAATAGCGCCTGATGGCCGCCGCGACGCATTCGGGCGTGCCTTCCTCGCAGACAATTCCCGTGCCGCGCGCCCCCACCGTTTCGCGGAGCCCGCCCACGTCCGTGACCACCATCGGCACGCCGAAGTGGTTCGAGACGGAACTGATGCCGCTCTGGGTGGCGCTCCGGTAGGGGAGGACGGTCAGGTCCGCCGCGGAGAAATAATTCTTTACTTCCGAGTCGCGGATGTAGTCCGGGAACACGTGCACGTCCTGCGGGGCGCGGCCCCCGTCGATGAGTTTCCGGTACTTCTCGAAAGAGCCGTACGGCTCGCCGGCGATGACCAGCTGGTAGCTCCCGTCCAGCAGGTCGAAGGCGCGGAGGAGGATGTCCAGGCCCTTGTATTCGCGGATGAGGCCGAAGAACAGCAGCGTGCGGCGCCCGGCCGGAAGGCCGAGCCGCGCCTCCGCCTCTTCGCGGGGAAGTTTCGGCCCGAAATGGGTGTAGATGGGATGCGGCAGGACCGTGTGCGGGACGTCCGGGCGCAGGGCCTGCAGATCCCGGCCGACCTCCTCGCAGAGCGTGACGGCGCCGTCCAGGCCGCGCAGGAACCACTTGGTCAGCGGGGCGTCGAACCAGTGCCGCTCGTGGGGGATGACGTTGTCCAGGATGCCCACGACCTTGCAGCCGGGGGCCATCTTCCGGGCCACGGTGCCCAGGGAGGGGGCGAACCAGGACATCCAGTAGCGCAGCACCAGCAGGTCGGGGCCCCAGGCGCGGATGGCGCGGGCCGTACGCCCCCAGGAAAAAGGATCAGCCGTATCCAGCAAGGCTTCCGCCTTGACGGGTACGGCTTCATCTTCGGGGGTGACGTATTGCGTCTTGCCGGGAAAGAGGAAATCGGGATACTGCCTGCTGAAACTGAATGCGCGGACGTCGTGCGTTTTGCCCAGCTCTTCAAAAAGGTTGGCGTTGAACTGGGCGATCCCTCCGCGGTAAGGGTAGAAGCAGGACAGTATGGCGATCTTCAACCCTTATTCCGTTTTGCCCTTTTCCTTGACGTAGGCGGCGTTGAGGCCTTCGATCAGGGCGTCGGTGATGTCGAGGGACGCATCGGCGGCCACGACCGGCAGCGACAGGATGTCGCCCTGGGTGGCGATGATCATCGCATATTCCTTGACCGCGTTGAACTCGGCGATGAAGGAGTTGATGGCGTCGGAGATCTGGTTCAGCATCACCTGCTGCTCCTCGAGGATCTCCTGCTGCTTCTGGTTGGCGTAGTTCTCCACGCTGGCCTGCTGCTCCTGCAGCTTCTGGCTCTGCACCTGGGCGGTGGACTGGGTCATCAGGCCCTTGTTGATCTTGTCATTGAAGGAGTTGAGGTCCTTCTGGAACTTGTTGGCGCGGCGCTGGACCTCCTGGTTGATGCTGTTGGCCTTGGTCTCGAAGACGCTGCGGAGGTCGTTGGCCATATCGTATTCCGCCAGGACGCGGTCCATGTTGAAGTAAACGGTGGCGCCTTTCAGGGCGTCGGCTTCAGTCGTGACGGCAGCGGGTTTCTTGTCGCCTCCCTTGGCGAAATTGACGATTGCCAGGGCAATCACGCCGGCGAGGGCGAGAATGCTGAGGATGAGGGGTAATTTCTTCATTGCTCTATGTTTGTGTTATTTAAATCCGTTAAGCCTGCAAAAATACTCAAAAATTCTGAATCTGCGACAAATATTCCCGGATAGTTGTCTCCAGACCCAGATAAAGCGCGTCGCAGATGATGGCGTGGCCGATGCTGACCTCGTCCGTCCAGGGGATGGTGCGGATGAAATACGCCAGGTTCTCCAGCGAAAGGTCGTGCCCGGCGTTGAGGCCGAGGCCCAGGTCGCGGGCGGCGCGGGCCGTTTCCAGATAGGGGGCGATGGCCTTCTCCCGGTCTTCGGCATAGCCGGCGGCGTAGGCGGCGGTGTACAGTTCCACGCGGTCGGCGCCGCACTTGAAGGCGCCCTCCGCCATCTTCGGATCCGGATCGATGAAGATGGAGGTGCGGATGCCGCGCGCCTGGAAAGAGGCGCACATGCGCTTCAGGAAGGCGTGGTTGCGCACGGTGTCCCAGCCGGCGTTGGAGGTCAGCGCGTCCGGGGCGTCGGGGACCAGGGTCACCTGGTCGGGGACGACCTCGCACACCAGCGCGGCGAAACTGCCGGTCGGATTGCCTTCGATGTTGAACTCGGTGCTGATCGCGGGACGCAGGGTCCGGACGTCCGTGTAGCGGATGTGCCGCTCGTCGGGCCGCGGGTGGACGGTGATGCCCTGGGCGCCGAAACGCTCGCAGTCCAGGGCTGCCTTCAGCACGTCCGGCATATTCCCTCCGCGGGCGTTGCGCAGGAGGGCGATCTTATTGATATTTACACTCAGTCTCGTCATTTCTAAACGTAGTTTAAATCGCACAAAAGTAAGCATTAAATATAGAAATATTGTAAATTAATCAGTAAATTTGAGGCCCGAAATGAAACTGGCCTGTTACATCAAGAAAGAGCGTCTCCAGGGGGATTCCCGCGTGGAAGCCCTGCTGGGTGCGTTGCGCACCGCCGGGCACGGGATCTACCCCGTCCGGGAGCCCGCCGACGTACGGCCGGACACCGACGCCCTGCTCAGCCTTGGCGGCGACGGGACCTTCCTGTCGGCCGCCCGCCTGGCGGTACCCGCCGGCGTACCGGTGCTCGGGGTCAATTTCGGCCGCCTGGGCTTCCTGTCCGAGAACGATCCCGACCGGGTAGTCGAGGCGCTCGGCCGGGGGGATTACCTGGTGGAGGAGCGGGAATTGCTCCGGATCCGCTGCGACGCCCTGCCCGCCTCGGAAGACTGGCCATACGCGCTCAACGAGATGAGCGTCTCGCGCGTCAGCCCCTCGATGCTCGGCGTGGACGTGAACGTGGACGGCGACGCCCTCCCGACCTACTGGGCCGACGGCCTGCTGGTCGCGACGAGTTCCGGATCCACCGCCTACAGCCTCAGTGTCGGCGGGCCGATCTGCCTGCCCGAGACCAAGGTCTTCATCGTCGCCCCGATTTCTCCGCACAACCTCAACGTCCGTCCGCTCATCGTCCCGGAAACCTCGCACCTGCGCATCAGCCTGCAGTCCCGTGACGAGAGGGCCATCCTGACGATGGACAACCGCAACCATACCGTTCCGGCCGGCGCCGTGATCGAGGTGGGCCCGGCGCCCGTGCGCCTGCGCCGCCTGCGTCTGGGCCGGTCCAATTTCATCAATGCGCTGCGAACCCGCCTGCTCTGGGGCGAGGACGTGAGGAACAGCGGCGCACAAGCCTGATTACCGACATGCAAGCACCAAGCAAACTACCGACACACGTGTCCTTCATCATGGACGGAAACGGCCGCTGGGCCAAAGAGCGGGGAAAGGAAAGGGTTTACGGACATTTCGAGGGTGTCGAGAGCGTCCGTGCCGTGATGGAAGCTTCCGTGGAGTGGGGGATTCCGTACGTTTCCTTCTTCGCCTTCTCCGAGGAGAACTGGGGCCGGCCCGAGGCCGAGGTGAACACCCTGATGGAACTGATGGGCCGCGCGATGTACAATGAACTGCACAATTTCATGGAGCAGGACATCCGCTTCGTGGTGCTGGGCAACCGGGCGCGCCTTTCCGACGCGCTCAACGCCGACATCGACAAGACCATGGCCGCCACCGCCGCCAACAAGCGGATGACGATGATCCTGTTCCTCAGCTACAGCGGCCGCTGGGATATCCTGCAGGCGGCCGAAAAGATGGCACACGATTTGATTGAACATCCCGGGCACGCGGTGGGTCCCGAAGACCTCGAACGCCACCTCGTGACCGCAGACATTCCCGAACCGGACCTGCTGGTCCGCACCTCGGGGGAAAAGAGAATAAGCAATTACCTGCTTTGGCAGACGGCATACACCGAGTTTGTATTTACCGACACGCTGTGGCCCGACTTCCGCAAGGAAGCCTACCGGAAGGCCCTCGAAGAGTACGCATCGCGGGACCGGCGTTTCGGAAAAATCAAATAATTGGGTATATTTGCACATTTATCGAATGGAAATGAAAATAGGACGGATTCTGACCCTTCTGGCGCTGCTCCTGGCACCCTCGCTCCTGCGGGCGCAGGACAGCGGCGTCGAAGTGGACTACACCCATCCCCGCAAATACTATATCGCAGGCATAACGGTCGAAGGCAATTCCTACTTCGGCGACCAGCAGATCATCTCCCAGACCGGCATGCACCCCGGCATGCAGGTCACCGTACCGGGTGAGGAAATCTCCTCGGCCGTCCGCCGGCTCTGGCTGCAGCGTTTCTTCGAGGACGTGGCCATCGAGGTGGACAGCCTCAACGCCGCCCGGGATTCCGCCTGGTTCAAGATCAGCATCAAGGAGCGCCCGCGCGTGTCCCGCTGGTCCTATTCCGGCGTCAAGTCCAGCGAGCGGAAGGACATCGAGGAACGGGTGGCCCTGCGCCGCGGCGGGGAGTTCTCGGAATACGTGGAGAAGACCACCACGGACATCATCAAGCGCTACTTCGCCGAGAAGGGTTTCCTGCTCTGCGACGTGAAGACCGAGGTCCAGCGCGACTCCGTGGTCAAGAACGCCATCCGGGTCAACTTCGCCATCGACAAGGGCGAGAAGGTCCGCATCAAGGACATCAACTTCATCGGCAACGAGCACGTGGGAGAATTCAAGCTGGCCCGTGCGATGAAGAAGACCAAGTCCAACAAGTTCTACAACTTCTTCCACAGCAAGAAGTTCAACGAGAAGGAATACCTCAACGACAAGAAACTGGCCCTGAGCGCCTTCAACGAGGCGGGCTATCGCGACGCGCGCCTGGTGCGTGACTCCATCTACTACGTGGAGCCGGGCAAGCTCGGCATCGACCTGGTGTTCGATGAAGGCGACAAGTACTATTTCCGCGACGTCACCTGGACCGGCAATTCCGTCTATCCGTCCGAGTATCTCGACGAAGTGCTCGGGATCGCGAAGGGAGACGTCTATGACGTGGTCACCATGGACAAGCGCCTGTACGGCGGCGGCAAGCAGAGCGACCTGGACATCACCAAGCTCTACCGTGACAACGGCTATCTCTTCTTCGGCATCACGCCGGTCGAGACCAACATCCAGAACGACTCCGTGGACGTGGAGCTGCGCATCTCCGAAGGCAAGCAGGCCACGCTCAACAACATCATCATCAACGGCAACGACCTGACCAACGAGAAGGTCGTCCGCCGCCAGATCTACACCCGTCCGGGCTATCTCTTCAGCCAGACCGACTTCGAGCGTTCCATCCGGGAAATCGCCTCCCTGGGCCAGTTCGACCCGGAAGCGATCATGAAGGAAGGCGGCTACTCCGTGATCCCCAACCAGATGGACAACACGGTGGACCTCGTGTACAACGTCACCGAGAAGCCCTCTTCGCAGCTGGAGGTCTCAGGCGGCTGGGGCGGCCGCACCTTCGTCGCCACCGTGGGCGTGGCGTTCAACAACTTCTCCACGCACCGGATGTTCGAGAAGGGCGCCTGGCGCCCCGTCCCGCTGGGCGACGCGCAGAATCTCGCGTTCCGTTTCCAGACCAACGGTACCTACTACACCGCCCTCACGGCGAGTTTCTCCGAGCCCTGGCTCTTCGGCAAGAAGCCTACCTCGCTGAACCTCAGCGCCTACTATACGCGCCAGACCAACTCCTACCTCGCGTTCAACATCCTCAGCCACGACCGCGAGATGGAAGTCTTCGGTTTCTCGGCGTCCTTGGGTTCCCGCCTCAAGTGGCCGGACAACTACTTCGTCCTCTACAACGGCCTCAGCTGGCAGACCTACAAGCTGACCAACTGGTATTCCGGCTACTTCATCTTCGATGACGGCATGGCGCACAACATCAGCTACAGCCTGAACCTGATGCGCAACTCGACGGACCAGCAGATCTATCCCCGTATGGGTTCCGAGTTCTCCTTCTCGCTGCAGCTGACCCCGCCGTTCTCGCTCTTCCGCAAGTACGACTTCGACGACAATGGCAAGAAAGTGCCCGTCGCCAGCTATAAGGACGTCAACTACGACAACTGGTCGGGACGCGACCGCTACAAGTGGATCGAATACCACAAGTGGAAGTTCTCCGGCACCACCTACACCAAGCCGTTCCCCAATTTCGACCTCGTCCTGATGACGCGCGCACAGTTCGGCTATCTGGGTTACTACAACCGCAAGTGGGGTTATTCTCCGTTCGAAGGCTTCCTCGTGGGCGGCGACGGCATGTCGGGCTACTACTCCTACGGTACCGAGGTTATCTCGCTGCGCGGCTACGAAAACTACTCCCTGACGCCTTATGAGCCGTCCCGCTACAACTCCAACGGTTACGCCTACGCCGGCAACGTCTATGACAAGTTCACCGTCGAGCTCCGCTACCCGGTGATCCTGCAGCCCTCTTCCACCATCTATGCCCTGGCGTTCCTGGAAGGCGGTAACTGCTGGTCGGACATCAGAAACTTCAATCCGTTCCAGATTAAACGCAGCGCTGGCGTCGGTGTTCGCATCTTCTTACCGATGGTGGGTCTGCTCGGTGTCGACTGGGGCTACGGATTCGACGGTCCCGCAGGCAGCAAGAGCCAGTTCCACTTCGTGATCGGACAACAGTTTTAACAACATATAGGCACATTAAACGATAACAATTTTAAATTTTGCTTTTTGATATGAAAAAGATTCTTATGATTGCCGTGACGGCTTTTGCCGCTATGAGCGCCTTCGCCCAGCCGAAATTCGCCCACGTGAATTCCACCGAGCTGGTCCAGCTCTGCCCTGAGATGGACAAAGCCCGCGAGACGATGAACACGGCGAGCAACGAAGCCCAGGAGACTTACAACGATATGGTCGAGGAGTTCAACTCCAAGATGTCGACCTACCAGTCCAAGGGCAGCACCTGGACCCAGGCCGTGCGCGAGAGCAAGGAGAAGGAGCTGACCGAGATCAGCCAGCGCATCCAGGAATTCCAGCAGACCGTCCAGATGGAGCTTCAGCAGCAGCAGGAGCAGTTGATGCAGCCGATCTACCAGAAGGTCAACGAAGTCGTCCAGGACCTCGCCAAGAAGGGTGGATACATCTACGTCTTCGACGCGAACGCGGTCCTGTACATCGACCCGGCCCAGAGCCACGACCTCACGCCGGAAGCCCGCAAAGCCCTCAACATCCCGGCCGACAGGACGCTCGAGGCCCTTGCTGCCGAGCTTCAGGCCCAGCAGCAGGCTGCCCAGCAGTAAGCCTGTGAGAATCAGCCTCATCCCGGTAGTCCGGGGTGAGGCTTTTCTAACCTGAACCACATTTAACATTAAACATACGCGATGCAACACAAAGTCATTGACGCCAAGGATGTTGTAATCAGATTCGCAGGAGATTCGGGTGACGGTATGCAGCTCACCGGATCTCTTTTTGCGGATATGTC
>CAMVGM010000069.1 GCA_947167015.1 uncultured Bacteroidales bacterium | reverse complement strand
CGCACTCCCCTTCATCCCGGAAAACATACCATTTTCGGGACAGCCCCGGGGGAAAACTACCCTTCGTCCCGGAAACCACCCTATTTACGGGATGAAGGTCGAGCCAAAGCATGGGGTCAGGCAGGAATTGGTATGTTTTCCGGGACGGGCCCGGGTTAGGAATCGGGACTGGTTAGGGTTAGGGTTAGGGTTAGGGTTAGAGGGTTAGGGATGCGGAGGTGGCAGCGGCAAGGAAGTGGAATGGGCTGAAGGAGATCAGGTTAGTGGCTGGGGTTGAGGGGGTGCGCTTTGTTTTGTTAATTTTGAATTGTTGTTTGAACTATGAGAATGCTTCTTTTTTTGTGGGGGCTGGTGGGTGCCTCTTGTTGTTTGTTTGACGGCGGCGTTGCCGCTGTTCCCGCCAAAATGCAACGGTCGATTGAAATGGGGTCCGATGGACCGGAGGCAAGACTGCCGGGTGAAGTAGGGTTCGATGGGTTGGAGACAAGACCGCCGGTGGAAGTGGGGTTCGATGGGCCGGAGATAAGACGGCCGGGGGAACTGGGGTTCGAGGAGGCGGTGGTGCTGCTGAGCGGGGCGTCGTGTGTCGAGGATCTTTCCGAGGAGGAAATGCTTCGGTGGGAGTCGCTTGCATCGCATCCAGTAAATCTTAATGTAGCTGGTCGCAGCCGCTTGATTTCCAGCGGTTTGTTTACGCAGTTCCAGGTGGCTTCCTTGCTGGATTACCGCGGACGGACCGGAGCGATTCTGTCGTGGTCGGAACTGGCGTTGGTGGATGGGTTTTCGACGGAAATCGTCTCGGCGCTGCAGGTGTTCGCGACGCTGGGGGTAGAAGTGGCCGGCGGTTCCGGAAAGAGAGCCGATGCGGGCGGCAGTGCGGACGGCGGTATGGGCATTGGATCCGGGGCCGGCGGGGCGTTTGTGCCGGGGCGGCGAGAGTCGTTCCGGTTGAGCGGGTCGGTAACGGGAAAAGGGGCCGGCCGAGTATCGGTGGAGAGCGCCCAGCATGGCGCGTCGTCCAGCGGGAGTCCGGACAGGTTTTCCGAGGCGACTTCGGCCGGCGGGGTGAAGCTGGAGCTGGCGGCCGGGGAGCGGGCGGTGCTGTATTTTTCTATTCGTAATACATTGTCTGACAAGCGTTTCAGCAGTCCTACCTTCAGCGCTGTTTACTATGGAAAGCAGGCGCTGGGGCAGGTGGTCATCGGGCATTTCCAGGCGCGTTTCGGGCAGGGGCTCGTGCTGTGGAGCGGCTTTCGGATGAGCGGGTATTCGTCGGTGGGGGCATTCCGGCGGAACGGCAACGGCTTCTCCCCTACCGGCTCGTATTCGCCGGCGCTGCTGGGGGTGGCGACGGACTGGCATTTCGGGGCCTGGCGGCTATCGCTGGGATATTCTTTCGGAAAGAGCTGGGAGGAGATCGCTGCCGGGAGTGCGACGGGAGGGGCCGGAAACGGCTTTTGGCAGCGCTTCGGGGCGTTTTGGGCCGGCGGGCTGCCGATCGGCAACCTCACCTGGACCGGGCGGACCGCGACGCTCGGGCTGACGGCAACGTCGAAGGCGGCCGGTTTCGAGGCGCGGTGGTCGCTGCCGGGCGGCTGGGGGCTGTTCGGCGAAATGGCAACAGATTGGAAGTCGCTATCGGCGGTGGCCGGGGCGGTGCGGGTGCCGTCGTACGGGCACAAATGGGCGCTGCTCGCGCGCTGGTTCGGGCCCGGGTCGAAGGAGTACAGCGGGCTGGCGCTGGGGTACGCGGGGCCCGCGCTGGAGGCAACGCTCGATGCCGGAGCGAAGGGGCTGGGAACGGTGCGCGCGGATGCTGGCGGGCAGAGCGGCGGGGCGGCTCTTGCCAGGTGGCTGGCTTCGGGCGGGCAGATGCAGATCAAGGCTGTGGCGCAGTGGAAGCCGGTTTTCGAGCTGTCCGGCGGGGACGCGTTCCGGCTCAGCCCGCAAGTCCGGGTCGTCGCCCGCTGGCGGCCGGAGGATTCGCCGGCGACTCCCCTCGGAATCCCCGGCCTGCGGCTGGAACTGCGGGGCGCGCTGGCCGCGGAGTCCGGCCCCTGGCTGCTGGGCGGGCGGTACGACGCCGTGTGGTACCGCGGCTTCGCCTGGAACTGGTACGCCGAGGCGGGTTTCCGGACGGATGCGCTGAAGGTCTGGCTGCGCGGCGGGATCTTCAAGGTGGACGAGTGGGACGACCGGATCTATGTGTACGAGCGCGACGCGCCCGGCTCCTTTACCGTGCCGGCGCGCTATGGCCGCGGCTGGAATGCGTCGCTTTATGCAGCCTGGAAACTGCACGCCCGGCACAGCATCTGGCTGCGGATCGAGACGGTGCAGTACCCCTGGAATCTCTCGCCGAAGGAGGGTCGCGTCGAGGCGCGCCTGCAGTACCGTTGGAAGTTTTGAGGAGGTGGCCTCTACTTACAATAAATTATTGATTATAAACCCGTTAACACTCACTTTCAAACTATGAAAAACGTCAAGCGCAAGGCCCCCAAAGGTGCCTTTCAGCATATTTACAAGATTATGACAGATAGCGGTGTCGTTTTCTATCGAACCGTGGACCATCTGGTCTATTATACCATCGAATCCGTGATGAGCCGCCGGTACAATGTTCCTGTACTCGTTGCCTGTCATATGTTCAACCATACGCACAAGCTCTCCGCTCCGGTGGACCTAGAGCAAATGATTGCCTGTGAATCGAATATCAACATCGCCTTCACGCGAGAGTATAACAAGGAAACCGGCAGGAAAGGCCGCCTGTTCAGGGGGCCGTTCGGCAGCGCTCCCAAGCGGTCGGACAAAGATAAGCGGTCCGCTTTGATCTATATTCTGAATAACCCTGTCGAAAAGTGCTTGTCCAAGCACTCCGTGGAGTATAGGTGGTCTTTTCTCGCTTACTTTGAGAAGAGGTATCCTTTTTCGGAAACACCTGTCTTGAGCAAGGCGCGATGGGCTTTGAGAAACGCGATGAGGGTGGTTGAACATGAATTCATTTGCGGTAGATATCTGAGATACAATCTGCTCCATCGTCTGTTTGCGGGATTGGACCAGCCGGAACAGGAACAATTGACGGATTATATCATCCAACTTTATTTCTATTTCGACCGTGAACAATGTTACAGCCTGTTTGAGGGTTGTGACCGAATGATGTCTTCGGTGGACGAGACGACGGGAAAGGAGTTTGATGTCGGAGAGGTGTTTGAACCATTTTCGGATATTCCGATTCAGGAGATGTGCGGGATTGCTGAACAATACCATTTGCTCGGGCCGGGACTTCCGTTGCTGCATTTACCAGAAAAACGGATGAAGGGACTCGCGGTGTATCTTCAAGAGCACACCAATGCCAGTGATGTGCAGATCCGCCGTTTCTTGCATTTTGAGTTGTGAGTAGAAAGTGTTTGATAATAAGGGCTGTTAATGGATTATTATGTCTTGATTCCGAGATATAATGATCTCTTAATAAGTTTATAATCAAATTATTACAGTTCACATTGCGTGTGTCGTCCATCCTGAAAAAAGTTTGCCCGGGAGGAACTTGAGAGGAACATCGTCTAGTCCTTTTTTGAAATGATCAAAACAGAGATCGGTGACCTGGGTCAGGATCCTATCAGGGTTGGGTGGAATGAACCCTGTCAAGAGAGCCAGGCGGTGTGAGATGTATATGTTTGATTGTAAAGAAGTTAACGGATTATTGTGTCTTTATTTCAAGACATAATATTCTTTTAACAAGCTTATAATCAATCTGTTACCTATCACAAAATACAACTCGTCGACTGGTGCTTGGGCCAGGATGGTAGTGAAGCTGGAGTTGGACTGGTTGGACTGGTTGGACTGGTTGGACTGGGATGGGAAATGGAACAGGAACAGGAACAGGAACAGGAACAGGAACGGGAGTGGTGGGGATCTGAACGGTGTTGAGCCTGGGAAGGGTGATAAAAAAGGAGGTGGCTGGAGAGGGTGGACGAATGCCGGGAAAAGAAAAGGATCCGGGTATGATAACAGGGCAGGAAGTTTGGATGGAGACAGTGGTTCGAAAGGAAAATCTGACTCCAAAACAGGGTTAACAAAAAAGTTACAATCGTTAACTTTTTTGTTTTACTATTTGATTTTCAACAAAAAGAATTAGAAACGAGATAAAAGGCCTAAATATACAAAAAGACCGTTTGTGGGGCGGCGGATCCGTTTAAAATCAGTTATTCTGCAGCCATAAAAGCGACCAAAATACTGCAGGACGACCGTTTATTCCGCGGCGATATAAGCGGCCAGAAACCGCAGGGCGACGGTCGCGAAGCGGCGGATGTTGCCCTTCCGGCCGAGGTCACAGTGGTAGATCCGGGTCTTCGTGCCGGCCGGACCGGCCACGCCGATCCACACCGTTCCCTCCGGATAGCGCCCGTCTCCCCCTTCGGCGAGGCCGGTCGTCGCGACCGCGAAAGTGCTGCCGGTCAGGCGACGGACTCCCTCTGCCATCGCGGCCGCGACCTCGCTGCTGACCACGCCGAAATCCCGGACTGTCGCGGCCGGGACGCCCAGCACCTTCTCCTTCACGGAGACGGCGTAGGAGGTCACGGACCCGAGGTAGTATTCCGAGGATCCGGAGACCGTGGTCAGGAGGTGGGAGATCTGTCCGCCCGTGCAGGACTCGGCGGCGCTGAGGGTGCGGCCGCTACCCTTGAGCAGGGTCGCGATCCGGTTTTGGATTGGCTCGTTCATTTTTCTTCAGGTTCAGGAGGACGCGCTGCATGTCGGCGACGAACTTCGGGCCGTTGCGGACCAGGCCGTTGCGCACCGCCACCAGGGACGCGCCCGCATTGATGGCATCCACGGCCTGGGCGGTCGTCTCGATGTGCATGTTGGCGATAACGGGCAGGCGCCCTTTCGTGTATTCGACGATGTGGCGCAGCTGGTCCATGTTGCGGGCCTCGATGCCATCAACCCGGTACAACTGGCTGTAGTCGAGGATATCGTCCAGCTCCAGGGTGGTGATGGTCTTGGGCAGCTTGACCACGATGGGCTTGTAAACGTCTTCCGCGAGGCGGGCCTCCAGGATGGGGTCGAGGATCTCGGTGCCCGGATCGGAGGTGATGTCGATGACGAAGAAGTCGCAGAAGTCGTAGATCAGGGTGAAAGCCGTGATGAAATCGCTGTTGATACAGGCGGCGAGAATGTCGTTCTGGGGGTCGCGCTGGAGCTGTTTCACGGCGCGGCGGACGCCTTCCGTGCCCATGGGACCGATCTCTACGAAGCTGAATCCCAGGCCGTTAAGGTCGTTGTAGAGCTCGCCGTACAGGTCCAGGCCGGCGCCCAGGCCGATGGGATTGTAGAAAGGAAGGCCGAAGACTTCCTTCTGGAGGCCGGATGCGCGGTTGTTATGGACGATGCGGCTGATCGGGCGGCCGAACGGGATCTTCTCGATGAACTCGAAATACCGGAGCGCCACCTTCGAGGCGCTCTCGATGTCCCTTTTCCGGACAAACGGCTTGACGAGCAAATTGTACAGACCCATACTTCCGCAAATATACGATTATTTTTGATATACGGTCACGCCTTGCGGACGGCGGAAAGGACGCGCAGGAGGTTGCCTCCGGCGATGCGGGAGATTTCGCCGGCGGAGAAGCCGCGGCGGCGGAGTTCCTCCCAGAGGGCCGGGAAGCGCGAGACGTCTTCGAGCCCGGCGACGGTCACCTCGATGCCGTCGTAGTCGGTGCCGATGCCCACGTGGTCGATGCCCGCCACGGCGACGGCGTGCTCGATGTGGTCGGCCACCCGCTCCACCCCGGGCCGCTTAAGTTGCTGAAGTTCAAGCTGAACGGCCTCCCAGGCGGCCCGCTTGGCCGGGTCGGCGGGGTCCGCGATGAAGGCGTCCTCCACGGACATTTTCTCCTCCAGCCCCGACTCCGCGAGCGTGCGCACGAAGGCGTCGTCCAGGAAGGGCGGATAGATGCTGATGCAGACCACCCCGCCCCCGTCGGCGATGCCGCGGATCAGTTCGTCGGGCAGGCAGCGCCGGTGCGAAGCGAGGGCGCGGCAGCCCCCGTGGGTATAGGCGACCGGCCGGGCGGAGAGCGCGAGGACGTCGCGGATGGTCGCGTCCGCCGCGTGGGCGACGTCGATGAGCATGCGGCATCGGTTCATCTCGGGCACCAGCTGCTTCCCAAAGGGGCTCAGGCCGCCCCAGGTGCCCTTGCCGGTGCAGCTGTCGCCGACCTGGTTGTCGGCGCTGTGCGTGAGGGTCACGTAGCGCACGCCGCGCTTGTAGAAGTCCTTCAGGAGCGAAAGGTCTTCCTGCAGCGCGGAGGCGTTCTCGATGCCCAGCAGGACGGAGAGCAGGCCGGCGCGCCGGTTGCGGCGCACACCTCCAGCGCATCTCGCAAATGCAACTTTATCAGTATTTTGCGAGACTTGCCTAAAGGTTTCCTCCAGCAAGCGGCGGGCGTAGTCGGTGGCCTCCTGCCCCTGCAGGCGCGCCGGCACGTAGGCGGCGAAGAAGGAGGCGTCCACCCCGCCCCGGCGCATCTTGGGGAAGTCCACCTGGGCAAAGGCGTTGTCCACCCCGAAGTCGCGGAGCCGGACCATCTGCGAAGGCGCGTCGCAGTGCGCATCCAATACTATCATGGCGTTCGGTATCAGTCGATCAGGGTCCCCCACTCTTCGGTCTTGGCGTCCAGGTCGCGCTTGCACTCGAGGTAGGTGCGGGTCAGTTCCATGATGTCGTCCTTGTCGGTGGGGGCGGCCAGGACGGTCTCGATCTCTTTCATCTTCGCTTCCAGCTTGCCAATCTCGCTCTCGAGCCAGGAAATGCGGCTCTTCTTCTTGCGATCCATCCGGTTGGCCTGCTTGCGCTCCTCTTCGGCGGCCTTCTTCTGCTGGACCTCGTCCTTTTTCGGGGCGGTCTGGACCTCTTTGCGCTCCAGTTCCTGCAGGGTCTCCAACTTGCGCTTTTCGAGGAATTCCGACACGCTGCCGAGGTGCTCGCGGACGTGGCCGTCGCGGAACTCATACATCTTGTCCACCAGCCCGTCCAGGAAGTCGCGGTCGTGCGAGACGACCACCAGGGTGCCGTCGTAGGCCTTCAGGGCCTGCTTGAGGATATCCTTGGACTTGATGTCCATATGGTTGGTGGGTTCGTCGAGGGCGAGCAGGTTGTAGCTCTGGAGCATCAGTTTGGCCATGCCGAGCCGGGCCCGTTCGCCGCCGGAGAGCACGCTGACGCGCTTGTCGATGTCTTCGCCGCGGAAGAGGAACTGCGCCAGCAGGTCGCGGAGTTTCGTGCGGATGTCCCCTACCGCGATTCGGTCGAGGGTGGAGAAGACGGTCTCGTTCTTGTCGAGGATATCTTCCTGGTTCTGAGCGTAGTAACCCAACTGGACGTTGTAGCCGAGGCGGGCTTCGCCGCTGATGGGCGTGAGTTCGCCGGCGATGACGCGCATCAGGGTGGTCTTGCCTTCGCCGTTGCGCCCGATCAGGGCGACCTTCTCGCCGCGCTTGATTTCGACGTTCGCGTCGCGGAAGACCACTTTTTGGGGGTAGCCGACGGTGAGGTCCGTGCCTTTGAAGACGACGTCGCCGGAGCGGGGTGCCGGGGGGAACTTGACCGTCAGGCGGGCGTTGTCGGTCTCGTCGATTTCGATGCGGTCGAGTTTTTCGAGGGCCTTGATGCGGGACTGGACCTGGTTGGACTTGGTGGGCTTGTAGCGGAAGGCCTGGATGAATTCTTCGGTCTTCTGGATCATCCGCTGCTGGTTTTCGTAGGCGGCCACCTGCTGCTGGATGCGTTCGGCCCGGAGTTCCAAGTATTTGGTATATGGGACTTTATAGTCGTGGATGTGGCCGAGCATCACTTCGACGGTGCGGTTCGTGACGGTGTCGAGGAAGCGGCGGTCGTGGCTGACGAGCAGCAGGGAGCAGCGGCGGCCCTTGAGGTAGTCTTCCAGCCATTCGATGGATTCGATGTCGAGGTGGTTGGTGGGCTCGTCGAGCAGGAGGACGTCGGGCTGGCGGAGGAGGATCTTCGCGAGTTCGATGCGCATGTTCCAGCCTTGCGAGAAGGTTTCCGTCGGTCGGCCGAGTTCGTCGTCGAGGAAGCCGAGGCCGCGGAGGGTGCGGCGGGCCTGGACTTCGGGCGGTTCGCTGTGGCTCATTTCGAGGCGGTCGTTCAGGCTGGTGAGGCGGTCGATGAGTTCGGCGTAAGCGTCTGATTCATAGTCGGTCCGGGTTTCCAGTTCGCGGGTCACGGAGGCGATTTCGCGTTCGATGCCGGCGGTGCTTTCGAAGGCGGTCATGGCTTCTTCGAGGACGGTGCGGCCGCGGTGGTGTTCCATGATCTGGGGGAGGTAGCCGACGGTAAGGTCGCGGGGTTTGTCGATGCGGCCGGAGGTGGGGTTTTGCTGGCCGCAGATCAACTTCAGGATCGTGGATTTGCCGGCTCCGTTTTTGCCTACAAGGCCTATTTTGTCGGATTCGCTTATATGGAAGTTGATCTTGTCCAACAGGACAAAACCGCCATACGCTACCGTTACATCTTCTATCGAAATCATTTAAATATCAGTGTGTCAAAGTATTCTGGGCGGTGGAAGTCGGGTTTGGGGGTGGTGATGGGGGCCCAGGTGAGGTAGTGCGGGACGGGCAGGCGGTCGCCGCATTTGTAGAAGTTGCCGCGGGCGTGCAGGCCCTTGAAGGTCTCCAGGCCGAACACCGCGGCCGGGACGTCCAGTTCCACTTCCCAGGCGGTCGGCGCTTCCCGCAGGCCGAAGGGCTCCGTGCCCAGGCTGCAGCGCCGCCGGATGGCCGCATAGGCCGCTTCCGGCAGGAATTCGCGCCCGTGACGGCCCTCGCCGCGGCACAGGTACAGTTTCCCGATGCAGGTGCATTCCAGGTTGTAGTAGCTGCCGTCGCCGTGGGCATCGAAGAAGAATTCCACGCAGGAGTCCTCCCAGGCGTGCTCGCGGTCAGCCGCGCAGACGGCGCGCACCGCATCCTCCTTCACGCGGAAGCGCAGGTGCAGTTCCCCGCCGTCGTGGCAGAGGTCGAACTCCGCCTCGGGCCGGTACGGGAAGGCATCGGGCCAGTTCAGGCAGCCGATCCGTCCTCCCCGGGGGTCTGGTCCGACTTCGAGCATAGCAGGATGGACAATTCGTACAGGAAATAGAGCGGGAGCGCCAGGACGAACATCGAGAACGGGTCGGCCGGCGTGATGAGGGCGGAGAGCACCAGCACGATCACGACGGCGTAGCGGCGGCCCTTGCGCAGCATCTTGCGGCTGACCACGCCCAGGCGGTTCAGCACCAGCACCACGGTCGGAAATTCGAAGGCGATGCCGATCAGCAGCACCATCGAGAAGAACATCGACATATAGGAGCCGATCGTGATGGTGTTGGCCACGGTGTCGCTGACCGTGTAGTTCATGAAGAACTGCAGGCAGACCGGCAGGACGATGAAATAGCCCACCACGACGCCCAGGTAGAACAGCCCGGTGGACAGCGCGAAGGCCAGCCCGACGGGCTTCTTCTCCTGTTTATAGAGCGCCGGCTCCAGGAACTTCCAGAGTTCCCAGACCACGTAGGGAAAGGCCACGATCACGCCGACGGCGAACGCCGCCTTGAGATGGACGAAGAACTGGGCGCTCACCTCCACGTTGATCAGCTGCATCGAGAAGGACCAGCCCAGCAGCCGGTACACGCAGAAATCGGGGCGCGTGGGCGCCAGCACGATGCCGTCGAAGAGGAAATCCTTGAAAATAAGCCCCAGGACCGAGCAGAGGCAGATGGCTCCCAGTGCGTGGAAGAGCGTCCCACGCAACACGTCGAGATGATCCCAGAAGGACATCTCCTTTTCGGAAGCCTTCTGCGCCACCTATTCGGCCTTCGGCGTTTCGTCGGACTTGGGGGCCTCTTCGGGCTTGGCGAGCGGCTTGGCGGGGTCGGCCTGGTTGATCTGTTCCTCAACCTCGCTGATTCCCTCCTTGAAACTCTTCACACCCTTGCCGACGCCTTTCATCAGTTCGGGAATCTTCTTCCCGCCGAAGATCAGGACGATGACCAGGATGATGAGAACGAGTTCCCAGGTACCGATAAACAAAGGATATACTAGCATATGCGTCAATGGGTTAATTCATGTTCTGGATCGATGCTTCCAGGGACTCGATGCGCGCCAGCGCGTCGGCCTCTTTCTTGCGCTCGTTCGCGATCACGGCCTCGGGGGCGTGGGCGACGAACTTCTCGTTGGAAAGCTTGGCGCGCACCCCGGCGAGGAACTTGCGCTGGTGCTCCAGTTCGGCCTGGAGTTTCTCGCGCTCCTCGTCGGCGTTCACGAAGCCGGCCATCGGAATGCTCATCTTCACGGTGCCCACCAGGAAGGACACGGCGGCTCCGGCCGCGGCGCCCGCCTCGATGGTGCCGACGTTCGCGGCTTTCTTGATCACCGGCAGCAGCTCGGCCGGGAACTCCCCGTTGATGAACAGGTTGAGCGTCTCCTTCGGGGCGATCTGCTTCTGGGCGCGGACCGAGCGGATGGCGATGATGGCCTCGCGCGCGGCGTCGAACTGCTGCAGGAAGGCGGCGTCGTACGGGCCGGCCACCGGCGTGCGCTGGTACATGATGGTCTCGCCGGGATGGCGGTCTTCCATCGCCTGCCAGAGTTCCTCGGTGATGAAGGGCATCACCGGGTGGATGAGCTTGATGAGTTTCTCGAAGAAGAGCACGGCGGCCTCGTAGGTGCGGCCGTCCACGGCCTTGCCGAATTCGGGCTTCACGAGCTCCAGGAACCAGCTGCAGTAGTCGTCCCAGAAGAGCTTGTAGATGGCCATCAGGGCGTCGTT
>CAMVGM010000068.1 GCA_947167015.1 uncultured Bacteroidales bacterium | reverse complement strand
GATCGGCCTCAAGTTTGAGGACGTGGACCTTAGCTTAATCAGCTTCATCATCTTCATCGCCGTGATCGCCGCCTTCGTGCAGATCGTCGAGATGGTCGTGGAGAAGTACCTGCCTTCGCTGTACTCCTCGCTCGGCATCTTCCTGCCGCTGATCGCGGTGAACTGCGCCATCCTGGGCGGTTCGCTCTTCATGCAGCAGCGCGATTTCACGAACATCGCGGAACCGCTGGTCTATGCGCTCGGTTCCGGCATCGGCTGGTACCTGGCCATCGTCTGCCTCGCCGCGATCCGTGAGAAGCTTTCTTACAGCAACGTCCCCGCGCCCCTCAAGGGCGTCGGCATCACCTTCATCACGGTGGGCCTGATGGGCATGGCGTTCATGATCTTCATGGGAATTCAATTATAGGAGGAACGAGCTATGACATCAACCATTTTAGCTTCCGTCGCAGTCATCGTCCTGGTGACCCTGCTGCTGGTCATCCTCCTGCTCGTCATCAAGTCTGCGGTCACCCCGAAGGGTACCGTCAAGATCGACATCAACGACGGCAAGAAGACGCTCGACGTCAATCCCGGCAATTCCCTGATGAACACGCTCGCCGAGCAGAAGATCTTCCTCCCCTCCGCCTGCGGCGGCAAGGCCAACTGCGGCCAGTGCAAGGTGCAGGTGCTCGAGGGCGGCGGCGAGATCCTGCCCACCGAGACCGGTTTCTTCAACCGCAAGCAGATCAAGGACGGCTGGCGCCTGGGCTGCCAGGTCAAGGTCAAGGACAACCTGAAGATCCAGGTCGCCGAGTCCGCCCTGTCCGTCAAGAAACTCGAATGCGAGGTCATCTCCAACGAGAACGTCGCGACCTTCATCAAGGAGTTCACCGTCCGTCTCCCCGAGGGCGAGAACCTCGAATTCAAGAGCGGCGAGTACATCCAGATCGACATCCCCGAGTACGAGGCCGACTTCTCCGACATGGGCGTGGCCGACATCTACAAGGGCGACTGGGACAAGTTCGGCATCACCGGACTCAAGTTCAAGAATACGGTGCCTACCATCCGCGCCTATTCCATGGCTTCCTATCCGGGCGAGAAGGGCATCATCAAGCTCAACGTCCGCATCGCCACCCCGCCGTTCGACCGGACCCAGCCCAAGGGCGTCTTCAAGTTCGTCCCGGGCGTTCCCCCGGGCATCGCCTCCACCTACGTGTTCTCCCGCAAGCCGGGCGACAAGGTGATGATCAGCGGCCCTTACGGCGAGTTCCTCCTCCCGAAGGACGATCCCGATGACCTGGAGTACATCTTCGTGGGCGGCGGCGCCGGCATGGCCCCGCTCCGCAGCCACATCATGCAGCTCTTCAAGACCATGAAGACCACCCGGAAGGTCAGCTTCTTCTACGGCGCGCGCGCCCTCGTGGAGGCTTTCTACCTGGAGGACTTCGCCGAGATCGAGCGCGAGTTCCCGAACTTCAAGTTCTACCTGGCCCTCGACCGTCCCGATCCCGCGGCGGACGCCGCCGGCGTGAAATACACTCCGGGCTTCGTGCACAACGTGATGAACGAGACCTACCTGAAGAACCACGAGACGCCCGAAGACATCAAGTACTTCATGTGCGGCCCGCCGATGATGGTCTCCTCCGTGAACAACCTGCTGGATTCTCTGGGCGTCCCGCCCGAGAACGTCCTGTACGACAACTTCGGAGGTTAATCGAAAAAAAGAGGTCCCGCACGGACCTCTTTTTTTTCGGTGCTAAAAAAAAGCAAATACCCCCTGCGTTTTTTTTCGGGTCCTTGCAGGGGAAACGCCCGCCACTTACTTTTGTTCCGTATGGGAGACTTACGGAAAGCGAAGAACCGGCGGGTTGTTTTCTTGCCCGACCTTGTCCAGCGTCCCGGCGTTCTGCGGGATGCGGGGTCATTTCTGTTCATTTGCTGTTTGATCTTGCTGCCGCCGGTTCTTCCGGTCTCCTGCCGCAAGCCGGAGCTCCCGGAAAGCGGCGTGGAAGCGGAACCGGAGCCCGTCGCGGACTCGGCCGAGGTCCGCGTGCGCTGGCAGGATCCAGGCTTCCCGGTGCGGCGGCTGGACCTTTTCGTCTACGGCAGCACGGATACGCGTTCGCTGGAACGCCATCTGCAGCTGGACACGCTGCCGGCGGAACTGACGGTCCGCACGCTGCCCGGCGAGAAGATCGTCGTGGGCATCGCCAACAGCCCGCTGCGCTTCAACCTGAAGGCGCTCGAACGCTATGACGCGATGAGCGTACTCGCATTCAACTTTGCGGATGACGACCCGGCCTGCCCCATCCTCGGCGGCGAATGCAAGACCGCGAATGGCTCCGGAACGGTCCCGCTCCAGCCCCTGCTCTGCCGTGTCCGGCTATGCGAAGTGGCCAATACGATGGACGGCTACGAACTGCTGGAAGAGCCACGCGTACGGCTGACGGACCTGCCCAATGCCGCCGAAATCCTGCGGAAGGAAGAGTTCCGTCCCACCGAACTGATCGACGCAGGGGCCTGGGTATCCCTGCCCTGCGACGTCGGCTATTTCCCGCAGCACCCGGACATCGACCTGTGGTGCTACCCCAACGACACCCCCGAAAACATCCTGGGCACGCCGCGCCCCGGCCTGGAATTCGCTTGCAAGATCCGCGGGGAAGACTGTTCTTTCGAGGTTCCGCTCCCGCCCCTGCCGCGCGCCGGCAGCTGCGAAGTGGAGATCACCATCGACGGGCCGGACGATTACCGCTACAAAATCCGCTGAAAATGCGTATCTTTGAGGGATGGAAACTTCCCGGCACGCATATCTCCTGCTCGTCCATACCTGCCCCGGACAGGTACGCAAGCTGCTCGGACTGCTTGACGATCCCCGCAACGACCTTTACGTCCACATCGACGCCAAGGCCCCGTTCGGGCCGGAGGCCCTGGACGGCTGCTGCAGCCGCTCCCGGGTGCATTTCCTCGAACCGCGCCGCCGCGTGAACTGGGGAGGAGTCAGCATCATGCGCACGACGCTCGCCCTCCTGAAAGAAGCCGTCCCCGGGCACTATGATTATTACCATTTGCTCAGCGGGATGGACCTCCCCCTGAAATCCCAGGACGAGATCCACGCGTTCTTCGACGCCCATCCCGGCCGGGAATTTCTCCAGCTCTGGCCCGTCGTACCTGCCAGGGCGACCCGTTTCCGCTATTACACGCTGTTTCCCGAAGGGCAGCACTGGTTCCTGACCAACCTGGCCAACAACCTCGTCAAGGGCATCCTGATCGCCCTGCACATCCGTATCAACAAGGACGTAGACTTCCGGCTTTCTTCCCAGTGGTTCAGCATCACGGACGCCTTCGCCCGCTATGTCCTCTCGCAGGAAGACTGGCTGGAGCGCACCTTCAAGCACACGGGCACCTGCGACGAGGTTTTCATCCCTACCCTGCTCTGGAATTCCCCGTTCCGGGAGCGACTGTTCGACGCCACGGAGCACAAAGAGCGCGAACGGGCTTTCGATCCCGAACACCTCGGAAACCTGCGTTTTATCGACTGGACGCGCGGCGAGAGCGTCCGGCATCCCTGGACCTTCCGCAAGGACGACTGGGAACTCCTACGGAGCGTCCCGCACCTGTGGGCCCGGAAATTTGACGAGCGGGTGGATCCGGCCATCATCGACCGGCTGTACGAGGAGCTCAAGCCCTGACTGCCGGTTCAGACGATATCCCGGAAACGGTCCGGAATCCGCACCACGATCTTCAATTCGAACATCGCCGGCTTGTTGAGCGCATAAGGCGGACGGCAGAGCGTCTGGCAGATGCGGGCGAAACGCGTCCAGCGGTCGAAGTCGCGCGCCGGCAGTTCCGTGGCGTAGCGGATGGTCCGCGCACGCTTCTGCATATGGGCGCCCCAGCCCTGGCTGAGCCGGTCGGCGTCCTGGAAACGGTCCTGCAGCCGCTTCATGTCGAAATAACCGAAATGCAGCAGGAACAGATCTTTCCCGATGCGGAAGCCGTGCCCCTTGATGCGGTGGAATCCGGATCCCCAGACACAGGGTTTCGCCACGACGGAAGGTTTGGTGTAGCGCGTCCCGATCTGGGCATAATGGCGCTGGCGCAGGAAAGGCTGCGCATCGCTGATGTCTCCCTCCTCCCCCAGTTTCTGGCCGAAATCCAGCCCCAGGGCCGAAAGGGACACCCCGATTCTCGCCTTGCTGAGATACTCCGGCAGGCTCAGGCCCAGCTTCGGATCCACCACGATGAACTCGTCGGCATCCACCCCGATTACCAGGTCATATCCGCTGCCGAGCAGATTCGCGGCCTGTTCCGAGAGGAACTTCAGCCGGCCCTTCTCGGCAGAGACCACCTGCGTGCCGATCTTTTCGTGCAGGACCGCATGCGTCCCTTCGCAGAACGAGGCGATCACCTGGTCCGTGCCGTCGAAGAAGATATAGAGGTTTTCCTTCCCGAGTTGGGCACCGTAGTATTCCACCCACTTGCGCAGGTAGAAGTCGTCGTTACGGACCATCGTCAGGGCGGCTATCTTTTTCATAAGTATCTGGCAGTGAAGGTATCTGCGTGAGAAAGGTCTTCCGGCGTCCCGGCGAAGACGACCCGGCCGCCGCGGTCACCCGCATCCGGGCCCAGGTCGATCACCCAGTCCGCCGCACGGATCACGTCCAGGTTGTGCTCGACGACCACCAGGGAATGTCCGGCCCCCAGCAGCGCGTCGAAGGAGCGCAGCAGTTTCTCCACGTCATAGAAATGCAGGCCGGTGGTCGGCTCGTCGAAGATGAAGAGGAAGCGCTCGGATTTTGCTTTTCCCTGGCTCAGGGACAGGAAATAGGCCAGCTTGATGCGCTGGCTTTCACCGCCGGAAAGCGTGGAACTGCTCTGGCCGAGCTTCAGGTAGCCCAGGCCCACGTCCTGCAGGGGGCGCAGCAGGGACGCGACGCCCTTCGCCTCGTCCTCGGGGCCGGCGGAAAAGAAGTCCACAGCTTCGTCCACGCTCAGGTTCAGGATGTCGTCGATGTTCTTTCCGCGATAGCGGACCTCGAGCACTTCCGGCCGGAAACGCTTGCCGCCGCATTCTTCGCAGACCATCTCCACGTCGGCCATGAACTGCATCCCGATATGCACCACGCCTTCTCCCTGGCATTCCGGGCAGCGGCCGCCTTCGGTATTGAACGAGAAGTGATTGGCGTTCAGCCCTGCGACCTTGGCCGACTGCTGGGCTGCCATCAGTTTGCGTATGCCGTCATAGGCCTTCAGGTAGGTGACGGCGTTCGAACGGGACGAACGGCCGATGGGGTTCTGGTCCACGTATTCCACCCGGGTGATCCGGTCCAGGTTGCCCGACAGGCCGCGGTGCGTGCCCGGCAGGTCGCCGGACTCGTGGATGCGCCGGTAGAGCGCCGGATAGAGGATATCGCCCACGAGCGAGGACTTGCCGGAACCGGAGACGCCGGTCACGACGGTCAGCACGCCCAGCGGGAAGCAGACGTCGATGTCCTTGAGGTTGTGTTCCATCGCTCCGTTCACGGTGATGCCGTAGGTCCAGGGACGCTTCTCGCGCAGGTAGCGCTTCCTGTCCCCGTTCAGGTACTGGAGGGTCAGGGAGCGGGCCGCGGCGTCCCCATCATAGCCACCCGTTTGCTGCAGGCAGCCCTGGAACACGACTTCGCCCCCGTTCACGCCGGCCCGGGGACCCAGGTCGATCAGCAAGTCGGCGGCGCGGATGATGTCCTCGTCGTGCTCGACGACGATGACGGTGTTGCCGATGTCGCGCAGGCGGCGCAGCACGCCGATCAGCCTCTCCGTATCGCGCGGATGCAGGCCGATGCTGGGTTCGTCGAGGATGTACATCGAGCCCACGAGGCTGGAGCCTAGCGCCGTCACGAGATTAACGCGCTGGCTCTCGCCGCCGGACAGGGTGTTGCAGGCGCGGTCGAGAGTGAGGTAGCCCAGTCCCACGTCCAGGATGCACTGCAACCGCGAGACGATCTCGGCGAGCGGCTCCGCCACGACGGTGCGCTCGTTTTCGGGCAGGTCCAGCCCCTGGAAGAAAGCCAGGGCAGCCTCAGCATTCATCTGCAGCACGTCGTGGATGGTTTTCCCGGCCACTCTCACCCACAGGGCCTCGCGCCGCAGGCGGCTTCCCCCGCAGGCCGTGCAGGTTGCCCGCCCGCTGAAGCGGCTCAGCATGTACTTGTACTGGATCTTGTAGCGTTGGGTCTCGACCCAGGCGAAGAAGTCGTTGATGCCGACGAAACCGTCCGGGTCCCCTTCTACGTATTTCGTGTTCCAGATGAGGTCTTTCGCCTCCCGGGAAAGGTTGCAGTAAGGTTCGAAGATGGGGATGCCGTGGCGCTCCGCCACCTCGACCAGGCGGTCCTTGAACCAGCCCATCTTCTCGCCGCGCCAGCAGGCGATCGCCCCTTCATAGATGCTCTTGGTCTTGTCCGGGATCACGAGGTCCTCGCTGATCCCGATAATCTTGCCGAGCCCCCCGCAGGTCGGGCAGGCTCCGAGCGGTGAATTGAAGCTGAACAGGTACTCGTCCGGCTCGCGGAATACGATGCCGTCCCGTTCGAAACGGTTGCAGAACGGGCGCAGGGTGCCGTCTTCGCCGCGGAGGGCGATGCGGCTGTCGCCGCGCCCGAACGCATCCGCGACGGATGCGAGCAGGCGCGTACGGGTATCCGGGGTGATCGGTCCGGACAGGCGGACGCGGTCCACCAGCAGCCAGGCATCGGCAAAAGATTCCGCACCCCGCTGCAGCACCTCGTCGATCCGGACCGGGGCCCCGTCGGCGAAGAGCCGGTTGTATCCGTCCTCCTTGAGCTGCAGGAGCAGTTCGGTGCGGTCTTCCCGGGCACTCCACTTCAGGTCAGAGAGCAGATACCAGGTCCCGTCCGGCAGGGCCTGCAGGGCGTTCATCACGTCCTGGACGGAGTCCCGGTGCACCTCCTGCCCGGAAACGGGAGAGTAGGTATGTCCGATGCGGGCGAACAGCAGGCGCAGGAAATCGTAGATCTCCGTCGTGGTGGCCACCGTGGAACGGGGGTTGCGCACGCTGACCTTCTGTTCGATGGCGATGGCCGGCGGAATGCCGTCGATGGCGTCCACATCCGGTTTGGTCATCCGGCCCAGGAACTGCCGGGCATAGGAGGAGAGGCTTTCCGAGAAGCGGCGCTGCCCTTCGGCATAGAGCGTATCAAAGGCCAGTGAAGACTTGCCCGAGCCGGAAATGCCCGTGATGACCACGAACTTTCCGCGGGGAATCCGCAGGGTCAGATTCTTGAGATTGTTGACCCTGGCGCCTTTGATCTCGATGTATTCTTCCACTATGGCTGTGCCGGAGCCTTTTCGTCGGTTTCAGCGGGTTCCACTTCGTCTTCCTTCTTCTTGAAAGAGGCAACGGCATCACGGCCCCAGAGCACCCAGACAGCAGCGAACACGCCGCCAAGGAAAACGCTCGCAATCAGAATGGTAAGCTTGGACGGTTTGCTTCTTTTGAGCGGCACCTGCGGCGGATTGATGATGGTAAAGACCGGGGTTTCCTGCTGCACCTTCGCCTTCGCGGCCTGCAGCTGCTGGGCGCAGGTGTTATAGAGCTGGTAATTGAGGTTCATCTCGTTCTGCAGGCGCTCCTGTTCCGTCTTGACCCGCTGAAGGACGACATCCTGGTTGCGGTCCGAATAGGAAGCATAGCGCTGCTGGGAGGCGAAATACTCCTGACGGGCATCCTCATAAAGCTTCTGGTAGTATTCCAGGTCTTTCCGGGATTTCTCGGTCCGGTAGTTCGTGACATAGGTCTGAAGCCGGTCTATCACCTCCTGGGAGACCTTCGTGGCAACCAAAGGGTCCTGCGCCGTTACGCTTAGAGAGATCACGGAAGTCTTTTTGTCCACGTTGAGTGCAATGCTTCCCCGGATCGCATGTGCAATTCCTTCCTGCTCCCGAGTCAAATGCCCCGGATCCAAGCGTGCATAACCTTCTTCCTCTTCGGCATTCTCACGGAACAGGCCCATGAACCAACTCAGAACCTTAGAAGGGAAATGGGCTACGGTTCCCCACCAGGGAACACGGGTAAACTCCTTCAGATAAGTATAATAATCCGCTTGTGCCGGCTGTTTTCCATCCCGGAACTTCACCTGTACCGGGAACAGTTCTACCACGAACGGGGTAGAAGACACGATATCCGGATACAAGTCCGGATACACGGCATCGGCGGTGCTCATCGATCCCAGATTGATTCCGGCGAGGCTCGCAAGCGATCCCAAACTACCGCCCGCGCTTTTCGAGACAGTCTCGGGAGCAAGTTTGGAGGAAACGGTGTACTCTTTCGGAATGCTGAAAGCGATGACCAGCCCCACCACGACGGCGACACCGCACCACTTCAGGATCAGTTTCCAGTCCTTGAGGAGCTTGCGAAACAATTCCATGAGATCGATTTCGTCGTATTCTTCTTCCAGGTATTCAGGCTCGACGTATTGTTTTTCTTTCATGACAGCTACTTTTTGATGAACAGATTCACCAGCGTTGCGACCATCATCGCCATCGAAGTTCCTGCGGAGGCAAGCGCCGTCACTTCCGCCGTGGTCATGCCCTGGCGTTCAGGACGCTGCGGGACGATGATCTCGCAGCCCGGCTCCACCTTGGCGCCCTTGCTGGCCACCTGGACGCGGCCGTTCATATAGACGATATAGGTACCGGAACGTTTCGCCCGGGAACCGTAACCGCCGGCAGAGTTGATATAATAGGAAACGCCCTTCCCGGGAACATAGACCACGGAATTGGGGTACAGGACATCGCCGCTGATCCGGACGGTACTCAACTGTTCGGGGACGTAAATCCGGTCGCCCTCACGCAGGATCAGGTCATATTCGGAACCCGGCTTGCTTACCGCCCGGTCCAGCTCGATACCCACGCGGTAGTTCTCGGACAGGGCCACCTGGCTGAGATCCACGGTATCGCGCAGCGCGGCATTACCGGAAAGATTGCGTTTGGCCAGTTCCAGGTTCCGTTCTTCGTCATTCATCTTCCGCGTCAGCACGGCGCCGCGCAGGAACGCGTGATGCGTCGGACCACCGGCACGCTTGACCAATTCGGACACGCGTTCGCCCTCGGTCAGCAGGACATACTCTCCCGGGAAGGAGACTTCCCCTTCGATGCGGACGAACTTCTGGACGCGGAACGCCGGGCTGCGGCGCACGGATACCACGTCATAGGGCTGCAGGATGAAGCGTTCTGCGCCATCGACGGCCAGTCCGTCCTGCAGGGAGAAGGTAAAGGTCCTGCCCACCGTGTCGGACGGCATCAGCCCGCGGGAATCGGAAACCCGGCGGGCGACGTCCACCCGGGAATAGGAAGCACCATCCAGCAGGCCTCCAGCCCGGAGAATCAGGTCTTCTACCGTCGTATTCTCGGAGAACTCGAACACGCCCGGATTGCGCACGTAGCCGTTGATCGTCAAGGTACCCGGATCGTTCAGTTCCCGGTTCGCGGAAATGATCAGGACATCGTTCTTGCGCAGCATTACGTCATCGGACCTGCCGGCGAGGATGCCCCCCAATTCCAGGGTAAGGGTCTCCGAAGTCAGGTCCTCCTTCTCCCGGACCAGAACGGCCCGTCCGGTGAAGGCGTCTTCCTTCAAGCCGCCCGCGGCACGCACGAGCTGGCGCACCGTGGCGATCTCGCCGCCCAGTTCATAGACGCCGGGACGGAAAACGGACCCTTGAACCTCCACCCGGTTGGCATAACGGTCAAGCGCGGATCCAACTTCCACGCGGTCCCCGTCCTCCACCGCAAATGTTGCCTGCTGGGACTTCGCGACCGTGAACACTTCCCGTTCCGGACCGGTCTGGCGCATCACAAGTACGTCATCGCGATAAGCGTTCGCCGTGAAACCGCCGGCATATTCCACCAGCCTGGACAGGGATTCGCCCGGCCGCATCTCATAACGCATGGGGCGCTTGACGCCGCCGTTGACCTGCACCAGGTTCTGATAAGGCGGTACGATGACGATATCTCCTTCCTTGAGCGGGACGTCACTTTCGGAACGGCCTTCGAAAAGATAGCCGTACAGGTCCACGACTGCCACCGTCTCCCCGGACCGGACGACACGGATGGCACGAATGGAACCGCTCTCGCGCACCCCGCCGGCGTGATACAGCGCATTGAACACCGTCGCGAAAGGCGACAGGCGGAAGGTACCCGGCATCTCGACCTCACCCATGATATTTACCTGGATCGTGCGGATGTTACGTAAAGTGATGCTCACGGAAGAGTTGGGCCGGCTGCCGCCGATGCTGGCATATTTCGAAACGAGAACCTTGCGCAGCTTCTCCCGGGCTTCTTTGATGGTCAGGCCGCCCAGTTGCACCTGACCGATTCCGCTGATATTGATGGTACCTTCCGGCGAAATGGTCTTGGAGTACGAGCCCTCGCTGTATCCGAACACTTCGATGAGCAGTTCATCGCCGGGTCCCAGCACATAGGTTTCCGGCGTGGCCAGGTTCTCGTTCGGTTCGAATGTCAGTTCGCCGCCTTCGAAAATCTCATGGCCGAAAATTCCGTTTGAATCGACCGTCAGCCGGCGCCGGCTCGGAAGGGGTTCACTCTGCTCTGTTTCGGACGCCTGCCTGATAAAGCCGTCCTGCGCATCGGCAGCCGCCGGCTGGGAGTTCTGGGATCCATTCCTGTAGGCGGCGGCAATCCGTTCGGCCTGGGCCTGGGTGACCCCGCGAGCAAGAAGCTCTCGTTGGATATCTGCCTGGCTCTTGCCGGAGGCCTGGGCAGTCTTCACGTAATTCACCACCTGCTCGTCGGTCATCTGGGCCTGTGCGGAGAACGCCAGGCAAAGGAAGAGCGCGGTAATTAACAGTCCGATTCTTTTCATATGAACAAATGCGGTTTTATTCAAATTAGATATATTCATACAAAGTTAATGCTTTTTTTCGTCACTCACAATACGCGCGCGCAAGACAAGCGGAATCCATCGAGAAAACGGACAGAATTCCGAAAAAATATTCAAGAACGCTTGCAGATTCCCAAATTATGATTACCTTTGTGTCCGCTTTCCAAATGAAAGAACTCAAGGTGTGGTAGTTCAGTTTGGTTAGAATGCCGGCCTGTCACGCCGGAGGTCGCGAG
>CAMVGM010000067.1 GCA_947167015.1 uncultured Bacteroidales bacterium | reverse complement strand
CGGAGAACTCGTTCCACGCCTTCACGTTCGTGAAATTGCAGCGCCCCTTGCCGGTGATCATCACCTTGCGCGCCGGCCGCGGCATCTTCTCCAACACCGTCACCTGGGCGTCGGAGCCCGCGTCCACGAGCGTACGGGCGGCGTGATAGGCCGCCATCAGGCCGGAGGCTCCCCCGCCGATGACTACGATCTCCGATTTCATCTACGGTCTCTCGTGCAGCCAGACTTCCATCTTGCCCGGGCCGCGGTGGTTCCAGGCGTAGTAAGGAATCAGCGTCAGGGAGCCGTCGCGGATCACGCGGATGCCGCCCAGCAGGTCGTTGCGGAACTCGCCGGAGAGCGCATCGCCGGCGGAGACGTCGGCCGTCAGCACGTCGGCGTCCGGATTGTCCGGCCACTCGGCACAATACACCAGCGGACCGCACTCGACGGCCAGCCGGCCGCGGTCGGCCTCCACAGCCTCGTGGGCGCGGACGAAACGCGGCTCCATCCCGAAGGAAAGCGCCACCTCATCACCCGGCTTCCAGTCGCGCGTGATGCAGAAATAGCCGTCCTGCAGGGCCCCTTCCAGGGCCTCGCCGTTCAGCGAAACGCTGTAAGGCAGCGTCTTGCCGTCGGCATAGGCATACAGGTCGCTGGGCACCACCTCGCCGCGCACCCAGCCGGGGATGCGGAGCTTCATCGTAAATTTGCCGGCCTTGTTCTTGTCCACCGTCACGCGCACTTCCCCGCTCCAGGGATAGTCCGTATGCTGGGACACGGTGACCTCGCGGCCTTCCAGGCGGTGCGTCATCGTGTTGTCCATATACAGGTTGACGTAGAGGTCGCGCCCCTGCGCGGCATACACGTAACCCGGCACGGAAGGGATGAAGCGGCAGATGTTGGACGGGCAGCAGGCGCAGCCGAACCAGGGCTGGCGCTTGTGGCGTCCGTCGGACTCCAGCGGATTGGGATAGAAGAAAGCGCCGCCGTCCAGGGAGACGCCGGAGATCACGCCGTTGTAGAGGGTGCGCTCCAGCACGTCGATGTATTTGGCGTCGCCGTGCAGCAGGAACATGCGGTAGTTGGTATAGACGTTGCCGATGGCCGCGCAGGTCTCGCAGTAGGAAGAGAGGTTCGGAAGCTCGTAGTTGGCGCCGAAGGCCTCGCCGTCGTGGCGGGCGCCCACGCCGCCGGTCAGGTAGAGTTTCTTGGAAACGATGTTCTCCCATATGCGGTCGATGGCGTCGATGTATGCCTGCTCCCCGGTGAGGGCGGCCACGTCCGCCATGCCCGAATACATGTACTCGGCGCGCACGGCGTGCCCCACCGCCTCATCCTGCTCCGTCACGGGCAGGTGCGACTGGGAATAAGGATTGCGCACGGTGGTGGTGCCGCGCTTGTCCAGGAAATACTTCGCCTGGTCGAGGTATTTCTTCTCCCCCGTCGCAAGGTAAAGTTTGCACAGGGCCATTTCCGCGATCTGGTGGCCCGGGACGCGCACCTGCTGGTCCGGTCCGTCGCCGATCTCGCGCACGATGCAGTCGGCGTACTTGATCGCGATGTCCAGGAAATTCCGTTTCCCGGTGGCCTGGTAATGCGCCACGGCGCCTTCGACCATGTGGCCGAGGTTGTAGAACTCGTGACTGCCGCCTTCGACCTCGCTCCAGCGCTCCGGGCCCACCCAGGCGTGCGGATGCCAGGGATTCATCTGGCGGGCGGTGTTCAGGTAGCCGTCCGGCTCCTGCGCCGCGGCAACCAGCACCAGCACGCTGTCGATGTAGGCCTCCAGTTTGGCGTCCGGATAGGTCTGCAGCAGGTAACTGGCCCCCTCGATCGTCTTATAAACGTCCGTATCGTCGAAGGGGAAGCCGCCCACGCGGTAGGTGGAATCGGGTTTCGTGGCGCGCACGAAGTTCTCATAGCGGCCCGTCTCCTCGCACTTGGAGAACGCAAGCGGGATGGTCACCTCGCGGCTCGCCTGCAGGCGCGCACCCCAGAAGGAGTCGGAGACCTTGACGTCGGTAAACGGCACCTGGCCGATCGGATAGCCCGTCTGCGGGGCCTTTCCGCTGCAGGCGCAGAGGGCGGCAGCGGCGGAGAACAGAAGAAGGAAACGTTTCATGATCAGGGGGATACAAAAAAGGGAAAGCTTAGCACATCGCACCGCTACGACCTCCTGCCCTTGCTGCCTTCCGGCCCTGGGGGAGTTCAGAGGGAGCTGGTCGTGTACGACTTTCCCGCCACAAATATAGGAAAAAAATCAAATGCTGTTGAAGATCAGCGGGAGAATATCGTCCACTTTTTCAAATTTCCATATCCGGTCGGACGATATCATGATGACGGACATCGGCTTACCGGACTTGGCCTGGTACTGGGCCATCACCTGGCGGCAGGCCCCGCAGGGCGTCGCGGGCTCCCGGCCCAGCCGGCCCATCACCCCGCCCGCGAGGGCGATGCTCAGCATATCCTTGTCGGGATAGCGCGCGCCGGCGGCGAACATCGCCGTCCGCTCGGCACAGAGGCCGGACGGGAACGCGGCGTTCTCCTGGTTGGCGCCGCGGACGATCTGCCCGTTGGACATACGCACCGCCGCCCCCACGTGGAAATGCGAATACGGCGCGTACGCCCCCTGCATCGCCTTGATGGCTTCGGCCGCAAGTTCGCGGTCTTCCGGGTTCATTTCTTCAATCGAATTGTACTCCTGGTAGGAGATCTGGATCTGACGTTCGGTCATAAACTATGTGGTTAACCTGTCAAATATACGAAATAGCGGGCAATCCGTCAAACTTCCTGTTTTTCCAGGTAGGCGACGACATCAGCGACCGTCTCGAAAGCGGCGGCCTCCTCGTCCGGAACGGCGATGCCGTACCTGTCCTCGATACGGATCATGAATTGCAGGATATCCACCGAATCCGCCCCGAGATCTTTCTTGATGCGGGCTTCGGGAACGACGCGTCCGGGGTCGACGCGGAGCTGCTTGGCCAAGATGGCCTGGACCCCTTCAAACATGGTCTCCATATCTCTTTTTTCTTTCAAATTTAGCCATTATTTATGAAAAAAGCGCGAATTCGTCCGGTCAATTGCGTATCTTTGCCCGAGAATGAAAATTTGCGTGGGACTTTCCGGGGGCGTGGACTCCAGCGTGGCCGCCCTGCTGCTGAAGCGGCAGGGCTACGACGTGTTTGCGATGTTCATGCAGAACTGGCACGACACCGAGGGCACCCTGCACGGCGACTGCGAATGGGAGGAAGAGCGCTTCGTGGCGGAAATGGTCGCGCGCAAGATCGGTATCCCCTTCTATTTCATCGACTTGAGCAAGCAGTACCGGCAGCGCGTAGTGGACTATATGTTCGACGAGTACGCCCGCGGGCGCACGCCCAACCCGGACGTCCTGTGCAACCGGGAGATCAAGTTCGACGCCTTCCTGGAAGCGGCCCGGCGCCTGGGCGCCGACTATGTCGCCACCGGCCATTATTGCCGCAAGGAAACCCTCCCCGACGGGACCTGCCGCATCCTCGAAGGCACAGACCCCAACAAGGACCAGAGCTATTTCCTCTGCCAGCTTACGCAGGAGCAGCTCTCCCGGGCGCTCTTCCCCATCGGGGACCTCTGCAAGCCGGAGGTGCGCCGCATCGCCCGGGAAGCCGACCTTCCCTCCGCCGACAAGAAGGACTCCCAGGGGATCTGCTTCGTGGGAAAGGTGGACCTCCCCACCTTCCTCCAGCAGCAGCTCAAGAGCGTGGAGGGCGACGTGGTGGAGGTTTTCGACGCCTTCTATGCCGATAACGCCAAATTCCTGCAGGACAAGGAGTTGCTCACCCGCGGCACCGCCCTCTCGGACGAGGAATTGCTGGAGCTTTCCACGCCCCTGGTCTATGACGGCATCCGCTTCGAGACGGAGACCTACCGTTCCGGCAAGCATCACATCAAGAAGACGCGCGACAAGGAGAATCCCTGGGGCCGCCGCATCGGCCGGCACGAAGGCGCGCAGTTCTACACCATCGGCCAGCGCAAGGGCCTGGGCATCGGCGGTCACGCCAGCCCGGTCTTCGTAATTGCAACGGATATCGCGCGGAACGTCATTTATGTGGGGGAAGGAGAGAACCATCCCGGCCTGCTGCGAAGCTGCCTGCGCATCGCCCCGGACGAGATCCACTGGATACGCCCGGACCTGGCGATGCAGCCCGGCGACGAGCGCCGCTATCGCGTGCGCATCCGCTACCGCCAGCCCCTGCAGGACGCCACGCTCCTGATGCGGGAAGGCGGCCTGTTCATCCTGTTCGACCAGCCCCAGCGCAGCATCACCCCGGGCCAGTTCGCGGTCTGGTACGCCCCCGACGGCGAAATGCTCGGCAGCGGCCCCATCAACCGCTAGCCCCCTCCCCGAACGCTTTGAGTGCCGGTACCGTCCCAATTTCAGGACCGGTACCGGCAAAAAAGGCTTAAAATGCAGGCACCGGTCCATTCTCCGGGACGGTGCCTGCAGCCTTTTATTAGTCTTGGAAAAAACCTATCTTTGTAAACCTTTAGACCGAAGACTATGAAAAAATGTTATCTGATTACGACCGCCCATATCGAAGACCGCCTATGGTTTTTGGATGAAGAAGACTTCCGCACCGGGATGAACTTCGTGGCAATCCAGGCTGCTCTTTCCCGAGTTACCGTCCTGTCCTTCATCCTTATGTCAAACCATCTCCATTTCATTCTTTATGGTGATTGGGAAGACGTCCGGGCTTTCATCAACGGACTTAAAGCCCGTTATTCCAAGTATTTGCATAACAAATATGGACAAAAGGAATTCCTGCGGCGGAACGGCTTGGACATCCGGGAGGTTTCTGCCGAGGACGAATCCCTCGAGCGATCGATTGCTTATGTCCAGATGAATTGTGTCGCCGCTAACATCTGTTCCCATCCCACCCAGTATCCCTGGGGTACCGGCAATGCCTTTTTCAATCCGTCGCGGAGCACTGGAAAACCATTGGGAAGCCTTTCCAAGCGGTCTCGTATCAAGCTGTTACATAGTGAAACTGATCTTATTCAGCCGAACTGGATTGTCGGCGAAGCAGGTTACATCCTCCCGGAATCCTATGTAAACATCAAATACGTGGAAAATCTTTTCCGCACCCCGAAACGGATGAACTATTTCCTGACGAATTCCTCCAAGGCAAGACAAAGAATCGAAACCTCCGAAGAAAGCCTGCCCGCCTTCCGGGATCAGACCATCCTGGGAGCCCTGCCCGACCTTTATAGAAGCCTATTCCAAAAACAACGGTTCGAGGAGCTTTCTCCGGAACAACAACTCGAGGCGCTTCGCCAGATCCGTTTCCGTTTCTGCGCCAATGTCAACCAGATTGCCCGCGTGACCGGCCTTTCCTACGAAGCAGCAGCAAAAATGATGGATGGTATTTAAATCCAAGTGCCGGTACTGTCCCAATTTCAGGACCGGTACCGGCAAAAAAGGCTTAAAATGCAGGTACCGGTCCATTCTCCGGGACGATGCCTGCACTTAAAGCCGCCCGAAGCCCAAAAAGGCCCGGGTAGAGATTCCTTTCGGGATACTAGTCCAGAGCGGAAAGTGAAGCGGCCACGGCGACGGCCACGTTGATGCCGTCGAGGGCGCTGGAGACGATGCCGCCGGAGTAGCCGGCGCCTTCTCCGCAGGGGTAAATGCCGGGCAGGGAAAGGTATTCGAGCGTCTCCGGATCGCGCGGGATGCGCACCGGCGAAGAGGTGCGGGACTCCACGCCGAGCAGCAGCGCCGCGTTCGTGTAGTAGTTGCGCATCTTCACGCGCGGGAAAGCCTTCTGCAGGCGTTGCGCGACGATGGGCGGCAGCAGTTCGTGCAGCGGGGCGCTCACCACGCCGGGATGGTAGCTGGTGGGCGGCATCGACTTGGACAGTTTCCCGAGGCAGAAGTCCTCCATCCGCTGGGCCGGAGCCGCCATCGGGTTCCCCGCCCCCTGCGACTGAGCGTAGTCATACATGTCCCGCTCCACCTTGTGCTGGAAATCCATCAGTTTGAAGGGTCCCTCGCCGGGAACGTCCTCCGGCTCGATCTGGACGACCACGCCGGCATTGGCGAACTTGCCGCTGCGGCCGGAGTTGGACATCCCGTTCAGCACGACGGTCCTTTCCTCCGTCGAAGATGGCACCAGGATGCCTCCGGGGCACATGCAGAAGGAGAAGACGCCGCGGCCGTCCACCTGCTCGACAAAGGAGTACTCCGCCGCGGGAACGCCCGGTTTCCACTGTCCGTGGTACTGGCACCAGTTGATCTTTTCCTGGGGATGCTCGACGCGGACGCCCATCGCGAAGCCTTTGGCTTCCAGCGCTCCGCCCATCCCGGCCAGCATTTCGTAGATATCCCGCGCGGAGTGCCCCGTCGCCAGGATCACCCGCCGCGCACGGTACTCCTTTCCGTCCGCCGTCTTCACGGTCAGGTCCCCGCCAATCGACTCGACCCGGGCGTTGAAGTGGTATTCGCCGCCGTGGGCGACGATGAAATTGCGGATGTTTTCGACGATGACGGGCAGTTTGTCGGAACCGATGTGCGGATGGGCGTCGATGAGGATGTCTTTCGACGCGCCGAACTTCACCAGCTGGTGCAGCACCTCGCGGAGGTCTCCCCGCTTGGAGGAACGCGTATAGAGCTTGCCGTCGGAGAACGCGCCCGCGCCCCCCTCGCCGTAACAGTAATTCGAATCCGGATCCACGACGCCGTCGCGCGAGAGCTTCGCCATGTCGAACTTGCGCTCGTGCACGTTCTTGCCGCGCTCCAGGATCACCGGCCGCAGGCCGAGGGTGAGCAGTTTGAGGGCGGCGAACATGCCGGCAGGGCCCGCTCCGACGACGATCACCGGCTCCGCGCCGTGGACGTCGAGGTACTCCGGCAAGGCGTACGGGACATACTCCTCTCCGGGGCCGTAGGCTTCGTACTGATAGCGCCACACGGGCTCCTTGCGTGCATCGACGGAGCGCTTCTTGAGCACCCACTTCATGCCGCCGGCCTTCGCCTCGATCTCCTTCAGGCGCGGCTCCCGCGTGAGCGGACAGACGATCTCGAATTCCTTCATAAACGCCTAAAAATCAGACATTCTCGATACAGGGGCCACATCCAGCGGGGTACGCTCCCCGGCCAGATAATGATAGTAGCCGGCGATGGCGATCATCGCCGCGTTGTCCGTGGTGAACTTGAATTCCGGCAGATAGGTGTGCCAGCCGCGCCGCCGGCCTTCCGACTCGATGCGGGCGCGCAGGCCGCTGTTCGCGGACACGCCGCCGCCGATCGTCACCTCCTTGATGCCAGTCTGCTTCGACGCCTTGATCAGCTTGTCCAGCAGGATGTCGATCAGGGTCTTCTGGAAAGAGGCGCAGAGGTCCTCCTTGTTCTTCTCGATGAAATCGGGGTCCTTCGCCATCTCGTCCCGGACGAAATACAGCAGCGAAGTCTTGACGCCGCTGAAACTGTAGTCCAGGCCCTCGATGTGCGGCTTGGTGAACTTGAAGCGCGCGGGATCGCCCTGCTGCGCCAGTTTGTCGATGATGGGGCCGCCGGGGTATCCCAGGCCCATCAGTTTGGAGCATTTATCGAAGGCCTCCCCCACCGCGTCGTCGATCGTCTGACCCAGGATCTCGAAATGCAGCGGATCGTCCACGCGGACGATCTGCGAATTGCCCCCGCTGACCAGCAGGCACAGGTACGGGAACGACGGCTCCCGGACCGGCTTGCCCTCCTGGCGGATGAAATCGGCCAGGAGATGGCCCTGGAGATGGTTGACCATGATGATGGGGACGTTCAGAGCCAGGCCCATCGCCTTGGCGAAGGAGGTCCCCACCAGGAGCGACCCGAGCAGGCCGGGACCGCGTGTGAAGGCGATGGCGGTGAGTTCGGACGGCTTCACGCCCGCCCGGGAGAGGGCCTCGCTGACCACCGGGACGATGTTGAGCTCGTGGGCCCGCGACGCCAGTTCCGGGACCACGCCGCCGAAGGCGCGGTGCACGTCCTGGCTGGCGATCACGTTGGAGAGCAGCCAGCCGTCGCGGATGACGGCGGCCGAGGTATCGTCGCAGGAAGATTCTATGCCGAGAATAATGTCTGCCATCTTACGGAAAACAATGAAAGTACAAAGTTAGCAATAATTCTCGAAGCGCTCCCGGATGGAATTGTGAAAACTGTTTCGTATATTTGTAGATTGCAAGCAGTGCGTGCACGCGCACACGAGCGCCAGAAAGGCATGTACAGGAAAACGGGATATATCATAGCGCGCATCGTCGGACTGCTGACGATCCTGCTGATGACCGCCATCGTGGCCATCCAGATGCCTTTTGTACAGACGCGCCTGTCGAAGATCGCCCTGAACCAGCTGGCCGCCATCATGGACGGCCGGGTGCAGTACGACGAACTGAAGGTGACGACCTCCGGCGTGCTCGTGATCCGCAACATCAAGCTGGTGGACAGCGCCCCCTGCGGCCCGGAGGTCAACGACCGCGGCTGGGAGAGCGCCGACACCGTCTTCCGCGCCAAGACCGTCACGGCCACCTTCTCCCTGCGGGGCCTGCTGCGCAAGGAAGGCCTGCACCTGGGCCGCGTCACGGTCGAGGACGGCTACTTCCACCTCACCTCCGAACCCGGGGAATACGGCAACAATATCTCGCGCATCTTCCACCTGAAGCCCACCGGCAACCCGCCGAACATGGGGGACCTCTTCGACATCAAGAAGGTGCGTATCAAGAACTTCCGCTTCCGCATGAACAGCTTCATGCCGGACAAGGGGCTCTACAAGGGCTTCGGCCTCAATTTCGAGGACCTGGACCTGACCGCCGACATCACCGGACACAACCTGCGCTATTCCGGCGGCAAGGTATACGGGACCCTGGACCGCTGCTCGCTCACCGAAAAATCCGGTTACGAGCTCAAGCAGCTGAGCGGCATCGCGGAGGTCGGACAGGGCAAGGTGCTGGTGGAGGACGTCCACCTGCTCGACCCCTGGACCAACCTGAACCTCCGTACCCTGGCGATGGGCTTCGACGACGCTTCCGCTTTCGGCGATTTCGTGAACCAGGTCCGCCTGGAAGGCGATTTCCAGCGCTCGCAGCTGGCGATGCAGACGCTCGCCTATTTCATCGGCAGCTTCGACGGGAACCCCACCGTCCTGGACATCCGGCGCGGCGCCGTGCGCGGCTTCGTCAACGACCTCAAAGTGGACCGTCTCACCTTTGCAGAGCGCAACTCCGGCATCAGCGGCACCCTGAGCGGCAGTTGCGTGGGCCTGCCCGACATAGAATCCCTGCTCCTGGACGTGCAGCTGAAGGAACTCAAGGCCAGCACCGACGGCATCACCAAGCTGGCGAACGCCTTCTCCCCCGGCGCGAAGCTCGACTTCCGCAACATCGCCCGGGGCGTACCCCTGACCCTGAACCTGCAGGCGAAGGGGCCGGTGAACCGCCTGGACGTGGAGGGAGAACTGCTCTCGCCTTCCGGCAACGCCCGCATCAACGGAGACGTACGCAACCTCGTGGCCGCGAACCGGCCGATGGAGGCCTCCCTGTCCCTCGGACTTGATGAATTCGACCTGGGCGTCATCCTCGGCATCGACGCGCTCGGACCCGTAAGCCTGGAAACCCGCGCCAGCGCCATCCTCGGCAGCGGCCTGCCCGACGCCTCGCTGGATACCCTCACCATCACGAAGATGCGCGCGCTGGGCCGCGATTTCCGGAACATCCGCGCCGTCGGCAGCCTGCAGAACGGCACCGCCTCCGCCCGCCTGATCAGCGCCGACCCTTCCGCCCACTTCGACCTCACGGCCCTGCTGGACCTGACCGCCCGGGAAGGCGGGCAGCGCTACCGCGTGGACGGCAACATCAGCGACATCGACCTCGCCTCCTTCGGCGTCAAGCTCAAAGACGACATTTTCCGCGCCTCCACCAAAGTACACGCGGACCTGGTCCGCCGGGGCGATTTCTTCGTCGGCGACGCCGTCCTGGACGGGCTGCGCCTGCTGGACAACGGCGGTTCGCACGATTTCGGACCGCTGGAGGTAAAGGCGCGCACCGAGGAAGGAGACCAGGTTTTCGACCTCACGGCCCCCTTCCTGGAAGCCCGCTACGCCGGCAACCGCCAGGTTAACCGTTTCATCGAAGACCTGCAGGCGGTCACGACCCGCCGGGAACTCCCCTCCCTCTACACGGACGGGAAAGAACCGGCCGAGCCCGGACGCTATTCGCTCGACCTGCGTTTCCGCGACATGCGGGAACTGCTCGCGATGCTGGCCCCGGGAGCCTATGTGGCCGAAGACACCCGGCTCACCCTTGAACTGGCGGAAGGCGGCGACCTGACGGGGGATCTCCTGTCCGACCGCATCGCGATGGGCAAGAATTTCCTCAAGGACGTGGACATCCGCTTCGACAACCTGGACGGCGCCCTGTACGCTTCGGTCCTGAGTTCCGAACTACGCGCGGGCAGTTTCGCGATGAACCGGCCCGCCATCACCGCCGGCGCGGACGACGACGAGCTTTCCCTGGGTGTCCATTACGACAGTTTCTCCGGCGCGGGCGGAAATGCCGAGATCTACCTGAACGGCCAGCTCTACCGCGATTCCGACGGCCTGCTCGTGGTCAAGGCGCACCCGCTGAATTCCTACCTCGAGACCGGAAATGACGTCTGGCGCCTCGGCGAATCCGATATCGTCCTGCACGGAAAAGAACTCTATCTGGACCGTTTCCTGCTCAGCAACGGCCCACAGCGCCTCGTCGTCGACGGCGGCTTCTCCACTTCGCGCAGCGACACCCTCACCCTGCAGATGGACCGCTTCGACCTCGCCCTGGTCGATGAATTCCTGCCCAATCCCCTCGGCATCGAGGGCCAGATGGACGGCAAGGCCTTCGTGACCAGCGGACCGGACGACCTCCTCGGGATGCTGATGGATTTCCGCATCGACACCCTGCGCCTGGGCGGCGTGGATGCCGGCAGCCTGCAGATCTCCAGCATCTGGAACGACGAGGGCAAGGAGCTCGGGCTCTTCCTCAGCGACGAACTGGAAGGGCGCAACGCCATCTACGCCAACGGTTCCTATTTCCCCGGCGAGAAAAAACTGGACCTGCGCGCGGACCTGGACAAACTGCCCCTCGGCGTGGCGGCGCCGTTCCTGTCCGAAGTCTTC